>NZ_FKLA01000009.1:1500000-1800000 GCF_900078395.1 Anaerotruncus rubiinfantis
GAGGACTCCTGACCGGCGATCAGGCCGCCTGCAAAGCCGCTTGCGAAGCATTTGCGGATATGGTGTGTGCGGTTGCGCAAGCTCCGCTCATATATTAAGGGGGAATCGTAGAAATGACGCTGGATAAAGATCTGCAGTCGATTCAGCAGGTGCGCTGTCTTGTCGCCGCGGCGAAACAGGCGGCCGGGCAGCTTGCGCAAATGACACAGGAACAGCTCGATGTGATCATTCGGGAGATCGCCGCCGACTGTGCCGCCAATGCGCAGCGGCTGGCAAAGCTTGCAAATGAAGAAACCGGATTCGGCAACTGGCAGGATAAGGTTCTGAAAAATCTTCTCGGCAGTACGATGACCTACGATTATATCCGGGATATGCGGGTTGTGGGAATACTCAGCGAAAACCGGGAGAGAGGGCTGATGGAAATTGGCGTTCCGGTTGGGGTGGTCGCGGCCCTGATCCCGTCCACCAATCCGACTTCAACGGTGATGTATAAATGCCTCATCGCAATCAAGGCCGGCAACAGCATTGTAATAAGCCCGCACCCGAGCGCGAAAAACTGCATACTGGAAACGGTGCGCATTGTGCAGGAAGCGGCCAGGCGTGCGGGCGCGCCGGAGGGGACGGTCGGCTGTATCGAGCTGACGACCGCACAGGCGACCGACGCGCTCTTAAAGGCAAAGGATGTCGGGCTGATCCTGGCGACCGGTGGAGAGGCGATGGTGCACGCGGCCTACAGTTCCGGAAATCCGGCGATCGGTGTCGGACCGGGAAACGGCCCCGCGTTCATCGATAAAAGCGCGGACATTCCAAACGCTGTCAGACGGATCATCGAGAGCAAAACTTTCGATAACGGCACTATCTGCGCATCCGAACAGTCGATCGTCACCGAACGCGCGGCGGAGGAACAGGTGGTTTCCGAACTCAGACGGCAGGGCGGATACTTCCTTTCGCCGGAGGAATCCAAAAAGCTGGCCGGCTACATCCTGCGGGCAAACGGGACAATGAACCCGCAGATTGTCGGCAAGACGGCGCAGGTGATCGCTGATCTGGCGGGCATCAAAATTCCTTCCGGAACGCGCGTGCTGATTTCCCGGCAGAAGGAAGCTGGGCGCCAAAATCCTTACACACGCGAAAAACTTTGTCCGATTCTGGCATTTTTTGTGGAGGAAAATTGGGAGGCGGCCTGCGCACGCTGTATGGAGATCCTTCATATTGAGGGAGCGGGCCATACAATGACCATCCATGCGCGGGATGAAAACCTGATCCGGGAATTCGCGCTGAAAAAACCGGTTTCCCGCCTTTTGGTCAATGTGGCCGCCGCACTCGGCGGCGTGGGGGCGCTGACCAATCTTGCACCCGCCCTGACGCTGGGATGCGGTTCAGTTGGCAAAAGCGCCTCCTCGGACAATATTTCGCCGAAGAACCTGATCAATATCCGCCGGGTTGCCTGGGGGATGAAGGAGCTTTCGGAAATCCGGGGAGAAAATCCTGCGCCGCCGCTCGCCAAACCGTCCGCCGGCACGCCCGGAAAGCAGCGTACCGGCACGGACGTTCCCTTTACGCGGGAAGAGGTGGAGCTGATCACCAAAGCGGTGCTGGCGCGGCTTGGACAACGGTAATCCGCACGGCGCGGTTGAAACCATAGATCCATTGGAAAAACGATATAGGAGGAATCAGCAATGGCAGCAACATTACAGGCGCTTGGAATGGTGGAAACAAAAGGTCTGGTCGGTTCGGTGGAAGCGGCGGACGCGATGGTCAAAGCGGCGAACGTCAGCCTGATTGGAAAGGTACATGTCGGCGGCGGTCTGGTCACTGTTATGGTGCGCGGGGATGTCGGCGCGGTCAAGGCGGCGACCGACGCGGGCGCGGCAGCGGCTTCCCGTGTTGGGGAACTGGTTTCGGTGCATGTCATTCCGCGCCCGCATCCGGAGGTGGAATATATCCTTCCGTCACTGACGCAGGGAGATTAACATTCGGAAGGCGCAGATTGAAAATATATACTATAAAAATGATGGCAGGAGGAAATAAAAATGGCAGCAACATTACAGGCACTCGGCATGATTGAAACAAAAGGGCTGGTAGGCTCGATTGAAGCGGCGGACGCAATGGTCAAAGCGGCGAATGTCAATCTGATTGGAAAGGTGCATGTCGGCGGCGGTCTGGTCACTGTTATGGTACGCGGGGATGTCGGTGCGGTCAAAGCGGCGACAGACGCGGGCGCGGCGGCGGCTTCCAAAATTGGCGAGCTCATTTCTGTGCATGTGATCCCGCGCCCTCATTCCGACGTGGAGTACATCCTGCCGACGCTTGCCGCCAGCGACAAGTAATACGGGAGCGGCAGTATGACCATCATAACCGAAGCAACTTTGCGCGCGGCGCTGCTTCAGGAGGGAATCCGGGAATACCGCGCGCCAGCGGAGGCTTTTGTCACGCCGCTGGCCCGCGAATATCTATCAGACCGAAAAATTGAGCTGGTTTTTTCACCGGCGGAGCCATGTGAAACAATGCAGGTGAATCCGGGAGGGATGCCATGCGACCCGGTGCAAAAAAATGGAGAAAAGACCTATCGGGATGCGGCGACTGGGGCAAACTATGCGGAAAAACCGGAAAATATGACCCATCTGCGAGGAAACCTGTTGGTGCCGAAAAGCCATCCGCGCATTGCCCTGCGCGGAAAGCTCGATACGCTGGAAGCGGAGATCGTCTGTTTGCAGGTGCGGGCGCAGGGACAGGGCTATTCCGTACTCACCGAGCAGCTTGAGGACGCGCTGCGCTACACCCGCGCGGTTCTTTCCGCTGAAGTGCGGGAGCTTGCGCTTGGAGAACCGGAGTTCTGCGGGCTTTCTCCGGTGCAGCTGCGGGAGATCTCCCACAATGTGAAAAAAGAGATTGGGATCGCACACCCGGTTCCCAACCGAAGCTATGGAGAGATCGGAGCCGGACTCAACCTGCTGCGTGTACGCGCGCGGGAATGTGAGCTTGCCGCGGTGACGGCTTTTGCGGAGGACGGCGCACAGCGAATGGATATTATCCAGGCGCTCAACCGCCTCTCCAGTGGTTTTTATATTCTGCTTTGCCGTTTTTTGGCAGAACAGGTAAAGGAGGGGTGCAGATGAACCTGGAAGAGATTCAGTCGATTGTGGAAGAGGTTGTTTCCCGCTGCCGGGGCAAGGATGGGAGAAATGAAGCGCATACCGGAATCCTTGTGGAAGCTTCGGCCCGTCACGTGCATCTGACACAACAGGCGGTCGAAACGCTTTTTGGACCGGGAATAAATCTTTCCCCGAAACGGATGCTTTCCCAGCCGGGAGAGTTCCTTGCGGAGCAGCGCGTTCGGCTTGTTACGTCAAAAGGGACGATCGACAGCGTTGCGGTGCTGGGGCCGGCGCGCGGCGCGGTGCAATGCGAGCTTTCAATGACCGACTGCCGCGCGCTGGGGCTTTCCGCACCGGTGAACCTTTCCGGGGATCTTACCGGCGCGGGCAACGTTGTGATTGTCGGGCCGTCCGGCGTGTTGGAGGCAAAAAGCAGCGTAATTGTCGCGCGCGCGCATATCCATCTCACCCCGGCGGCTGCGGCAGAACAGGGCGTCTCGGATGGGCAGCATGTGCGTGTCCGGGTGGAGAGCGCACGTCCGGTGTGCTTCGCGGATGTGGTCATCCGTGTGAAGGATTCCTTCGAGCCCGCGATGCATCTCGATTTTGACGAGGCAAACGCCTGCCTGTGCGGCAAGGACACAAAAGCGTATATTCTGCGATAAGGAGGCGGTCGGATGTCAACGGAAGAAAATAGGCGGCAGCTCGTGGAGCTGGTCACGCAGGAAGTGCTGCGCGCACTCAGCGCGCAGATTTCGCCGGAGGGACCAGCAATTCTGGTCATAGGGGAACCGGAGCTTTTGCCGAAGGAATTTTTGGAGCGGCATACGGTTTGTTCCCTTGCGCAGTATGCTGGCTGCGAAGAGATGGCGCGGTGGGAGGGGGTATATATCACCGCGTTGACCTGTACGCAGCTCGCGGATATCGCGCTCGGACGGGACGAGAGTCCCGCTGCCCGCGCCGTGATAAACGTTCTGCTTCAGAAAAAGCCGGTTCGTATGCTGGAAACGGCGCCCGCTCACCGCAGGATGGATGCCGATCGGGAAAGCGGGCTTTACTGGCGGATGGAAAGCTATGTCGAAACGCTGCGGGAATTTGGCGTGCAGATTTTCGCCGCGCAGGGAGCTTCGCCAGGCGCGGAGAAAGCAAAGCCCGGGAAACCGCCGCAGACCTTGCCTCCTAAACAACAATCGGGACGGCTGGTCACCGAAGCTATGGCGAGAAGCCTGGCTGCGAAGGGAGAAAAGACGGTCGTCCTGGGACCGGAAACAATCGTCACTCCCTCCGCAAAGGATGTGTTCCTGCATGCGGGGATAACCGTGCGGCGGGATTTATGTAAATAAACCGGACGGGTATTTGGGAGGTTGCAATGCTTATTTGTGAAGTGATTGGCCATGTGTGGGCGACCAAAAAATCGCCGGAATTGGAAGGACAGAAACTGATGGTGGTTCGCGAGACGGAAAGCGGCCGCGGGGGAAACGTCCTTGTGGCGGCTGACCAGGTCGGCGCAGGAGTGGGCGAACGGGTGCTCGTGGTGAGCGGAAGCACCGCGCGCGTTGCGGCGGGCGGCAACGACCTGCCTGTGGATTGCGCGATTGTGGGAATTATCGACACGCTGGAGGTCGAGCGGGAAAAGCGGCAGACCAAGGCGGCGAAAGGTGATGACGGCGTATGAGCCTGACGGATCAGATTTTTGCAGCGGGCATCGTCGGCTGCGGCGGCGCGGGTTTCCCAACGCATGCGAAACTGAATGGAGACGCAGAATGGATCATCCTCAATGCCGCGGAATGCGAGCCGCTCCTGCGCACCGACCGTTATATCCTCCGGCATCTTGCCGGACGGGTGATCGCGGCGGCGAGCGCTGTACGCAGGGAACTGGGGGACATCCGCTGCACGGTTGCCACCAAAAGCGCGTACCGGCAGGAGCTCACAGCGCTGCGGGAAGCCATCGCACAGATCGATCCGGAAATTTCCATCCATGAGATGGATAGCTTTTATCCGGCCGGCGACGAACAGACCCTTGTTGCCGAGGTGACCGGCCAGGCGGTGCCGCCCGCTGGTATCCCGCTCGATGTTGGGTGCGTGGTGAGCAATGTGGCGACCATGTTGAGTATCGCGGATGCCATGGAGGGAAAACCCTTCATTTGGAAATATCTGACGGTATCGGGGCTTGTCCGGGAACCGTCGGTGATTCACGTTCCGGTTGGCACCTCCTACGCGGACTGTATCGCGCTGGCGGGAGGTGTGTCGGATGAAAACCATATCGTGGTATGCGGAGGCCCGATGATGGGGAAACGGATGACCCGCACGCAGGCGGCGGACGCCTGCATAACAAAAACAACCTCAGGAATTCTGTTGCTGCCAGACATTGGTCCGATTGCCGCAGCGGAAAAGATTTCGGTGGAGCATATGAAAAACCGCGCCCGGAGCGCCTGCATTCAGTGCAGTCAATGTACAGATCTCTGCCCGCGGCATCTTTTAGGGCATCCGATTGAACCGCACCGAATCATGCGTAAACTTGCCTTTGCCGGGGCGTTTTCAGAGATCCTGGATGATCCGGCGGTACAAAATGCCGCGCTCTGCTGTGAGTGCGGCGTCTGCGAACTGTTCGCGTGTCCGATGTCACTGCAGCCGCGCCGGGTGAACGCGTTGATCAAGGCAGAGCTTGCAAAGGCGGAAATCCGATATCCAAAGGGCAGCGGAGCGCGGGACATTTCCCCCTGGCGGTCGGGCCGTAAGCTGCCGTCAAAACGGGCGGCCGCCCGGGCGGGTGTGCTTGGGTTTTATGATGTGTGCGGCACGGATACCCTGCGCGAATGCATCCCCGCACAGGTAAAAATTGCGCTGCGGCAGAATATTGGCGCGCCTGCCGAACCGGTGATCCGGGACGGGGAATCGGTGACAGCCGGGCAGCTGATTGCGAAATGCCCGGAGGGGAAGCTCGGTGCAAACCTGCATGCTTCCATTTCCGGAACAGCGCGTATTGATCCTGGGTACGTCACGATTCAGGAAGGGGAAGGTGCGGCGGTATGATGGAAACGATTGGTTTTCTGGAGCTGAACAGTATCGCAAAGGGCGTGGAAGCGGCGGACGCCGTTTTGAAGGCCGCGGAAACGAATCTGCTCTTTGCAAAGGCGATCTGTCCGGGAAAGTATGTCATTATGTTCACCGGGGCGGTCTCCGCAGTCAGCGCGTCGCTGGACGCGGGCGCCGCCGTGGGCGGCTCGCATATTGTGGATTCGGTTGTGATCCCGATGGTACATCCGCAGGTGGTGGCGGCGATCAACGCGGCATCGGTACCGGATGGACCCGGCGCGGTAGGGGTACTGGAATTTTTCAGTATCACGGCGGCGGTTTATGCGGCGGACGCAGCGGTCAAGGCGGCGGATATAACACTGCTCGATGTGAGGCTGGGACTTGGTATTGGCGGGAAATCGTTTGTCACGATGACCGGGGAAGTAGCGGCGGTAAACGAAGCTGTGCAGGCGGGAGCAAAACAGGGATGCGAGCGCGGACTGATGCTTGCCAAAGTGGTTATCCCAAATCCGCGTCCGGAAATTTTTGAATCGCTGATGTAAAAAAGCCCGGCGCTTTCGGACGGAAATCGTGATGGGAGGAGGGGAGCGAATTGCCGGAAGAAAAACAGCGTATTATACAGGAGTTTGTACCCGGAAAGCAGGTGACAATGGCGCATCTGATTGCCAATCCAATAGAAGAACTTTATAAAAAGCTCGGTGTGGTATCGGAAAAGCGGGGGGCTTTGGGCATTCTGACGATTACCCCGAGTGAAGCGGCCATCATCGGCGCAGACGTTGCCTCCAAAGCTGCGGAAGTTGAAATCGTTTTTGTTGACCGTTTCAGCGGTTCACTGGTGATCTGCGGTGATGTTTCCAGTGTGGAGGCGGCTCTCAGGGACGTCCTTGCGGTATTGGGGCATGTACTGCATTTTACCCCGACGGAAATTACCAAATCCTGAGGGGGGCGCCAATGAAAAAGATTATGCTGATTGGGAAGATCGGCTGTGGAAAAACAAGGCTTGGACAATGCCTTTTGCAGGAAAAGCAGCACTATAAAAAGACGCAGGCAATCGAAGTGCTCGGCGGATCGCTTATTGACACGCCAGGAGAATACATCGAACAGAAACAATTCTATAAGGCACTGGTGGTCACAGCGGTAGAAGCCGACTGCATTTTGATGCTGCAGAGCTGCAACGATGAACAGTGCGCGTTTTCTCCGCGGATGTACGGCATGTTCAACCGGCCGCTGATCGGCGTAGTTACGAAGATGGATCTTTGCGAGACCCCCATGCAGGCCGAACGGGCAGGGGAGCTGCTGCGGTTTGCGGGGGCGCAGGAGGTCTTTTTTGTGAGCTCCGCTACAGGGAAGGGGATCAAAAAGCTGCTTGCCTTTCTAAAATGAAAGGAAATTCCGCGGGAGCAAAAAAACGAAAAAAAGCGCACCCCGAAGGGTGCGCGATCAGACGTTATGTTATCTCTTATTTGCAAAGCAATCACTGCAGTATACAGGACGGTCGTTGCGGGGCTCGAAAGGAACTTTGCAGGTTCTTCCGCATTCTGCGCACACGGCATCATACATTTGTCTGTCGCCGGAACCGCCGCGGGAATTGCCTTTGCGGGCGTCACGGCAAGGTTTGCAGCGCTGGGGTTCATTGGTGAAACCTTTTTCGGCGAAAAATTCCTGTTCGCTGGCAGTAAAAGTAAATTCGCAGCCGCAGTCTTTGCAAGTAAGAGTTTTGTCGTTGTACATGAAATACCTCTTTTTTAAAAATTATGCTAGATGACAAGCATTTGTTTAAGTGTATCCGCAATTGGAATAAAAGTCAATGGATTTACGAAATTAAATGCTACAAAATTTTGCCCGCGGAACAGAGTCCCGCGAGAAAGGCAAATTTCGATCCGGCAGGCGCCCGGAATCCGCAGCTGGATTCCGGGTGCCTTTTAACCGGGCCGCCGCATCCTGTGGGGGTCCCCAATCGGTTCCAATGCGCTTTTCTGTAAAGGGGTTTGCGCAGCGGTGCCAGACGGCTATTGACATTGGAACGATTTGCAACTATACTGAAAGCACAAACTGAAATTTTAGATTTCAGTTTGTGCCATGGCGGGCGCGCAAAATTTTGTTCCAAACCGGGAAACCGGAAATTTTAGGAATAGAGGTGCAGAAGATGGGAAAATATGGGGAATTTATTGAGTGTGTGGACAATGAACTGATTTTTGACGGTGTAAAATGTACGGATCTTGCAAAAGAGTACGGTACCCCCTTGTTTGTGATCTCAGAAAACACCTTGCGGGCCAGCATCCGGACATTCCATGACGCCTTTCAGTCCAGATATCCGGGGGAAGTTCTGACCTGTGTGGGCCTGAAATCCAACTATGGGCTGGCAATGCGCAGAATTGTAGCCACTGAAAAAGGGGCCGGCGGCGAGGCGTTCGGGCTTGGCGAGCTTTATTCCGCGCTGGTTACCGGTACTGACCCGGAAAAAATTGTTATGAATGGCTGCAACAAGCTCCCGGAAATTCTGCGCGCGGCAATCGACGCCGGTATCACCGTTAACCTGGATACCTATGGGGAGGTTTGCCGGGTGGAATCGCTGGCAAAAGAGATGGGGAAAAAGCTGAATGTTGCGGTCCGCTGCCGCCTGCCGCTGAAAAAGGTGGATCTGGAACACTATGTCGATCCGCGTTATGCTTCTGGCGTCGATGGTGCCGAATGGGAACGGACCTTCAAATTTGGAAATGAGCCCAATCAGGCGCTCAAAAGTATTGAGCACTGCCTGAAATCGCCGTATTTGAATCTGGTGGGCGCGATGTATCACGGCGGGATTCCGCGCCGGGTTGGATTCCATGTGGAAGAATTGGAGGAACTTTTGGAGGTTCTCAAAATGGCGAAGGACAAGACCGGCTGGGAACCGGAGATGGTGGATATCGGAGGCGGCTTTACACCAGTGCGTTATGGAAACGAATTTATTTATCCAAGCCTGGAGCGGTATGCGGCAGACATCACGGATGTCTTTATCAGGAAATGCGCGGAATACCAGATGAAGCTTCCCAAACTGATTTTGGAGCCGGGCCGGTTCTGCGTGGAAAAAGCAGGCATGTTCCTGACGCGTGTGGGGCTGCGCAAGGAAGATCACGAGGTGACCAACAGAAAGTGGGTCTATGTAGACGGCAACACCAATGAGATGGGCGATCCATTCGATGCGCAGAATCGTTTTCATTATATCGTGGTTGCGAACAATACCTCCGCGCCGGATGAGGAGGTTGTGGATGTGTGCGGCCAGCTTTGCAGCGCGGACGATGTTTTGGCCAAACAGCGCAAAATCCCCGCTGTTAAAGAAGGCGACCTGCTGGCATTTCTGGACATGGGCGCCTATATGGAGTCTTTTGGCAACAATGCCAATGCGATGCCGCGCTCCGCGACCGTTATCGTTTCGAATGGGCGCGCCGCGCTGGCTAGACGCCGTGAAACGGTGCAGGATATTTTTGCACGGGACGTGATTCCTTACTGGCTGCTCGGTGTCGGAAAATAAGATGGGAATCCGTTGCTTCAAAACATACGCCCGCTCTGCGGGCGTATGTTTTCCATGGAAATCGTTGGGACGGCGTGCGGGATTTTTGCCTTCCCGCGCGATTCATGCTATAATTGCGGGGAGAAAATGCTGCGGACGTTTGCGGCTGCCGGAAAATTTGGCAGCCCTGCGCGCGGCAGCTTTCAAAATCCGGGAATCCAACAGGTAAAGGGCGGGGTTTCATTACATGGCAATCGCATTATTAAACGATTGGGTCTACGATGAGATTAAAAAGAAAATTATCGATAATGAGTTTACACCGGGGGAAAGGATCGACATCGAGGCCCTGTCGAATGAGTTCGGCGTCAGCCGGACGCCGGTAATCACCGCGCTTAAGGCGCTGGACAAAGACGGCTATATCACAGTGAAACAGCGCAGCGGTTCCTATATTCGGAATTACACGCCGGAAGAATTGGAAGCTTTATATGATTTCCGGGCGGCCGTGGAATGTATGGCGATCAAAAAAGCGATCCCACATGCGGATCCCGCCAGAGTTTCGGAATTTCTGCGGCATTTTGAAGAAACCGCGCGGCAGATTGACGCCGCGGTGAATCTCGAAACGATGCTCCGGTTTTTTGACGAACAGCTCCGGTTCCATTTTTATCTGCTGGAGCTTTGTCCCCAGATTATTGCCAACGAATTGAAGAATCTGATCGACCTGACCAGAAGAATTGGAAAGTTGCATTTAATTTATATTACGCGGAACATCCCGGACAACGTTTCCGCGCTGAAAGCGGAGGTGGATATGCACGTCCGCCTGGCCAAAGCGGTAATCGATAAGGATGTCGCATTGGCGCAGCGCCTGATCGAAAAGGATCATATGAGCACCAGAAACTGCATCATCAGCCACTTTGATGAAATTGAAGCGTTGCAGATGGAGTGCTGCAGGGATTTTGCAGAATTTGGACATCCGGTCAACATGTAAACAACGGCGTTTATTCAAACTGAATAAACGCCGTTGTTTTTTATCGGCTTTTGATCAGGCTTCCTGCGCAAAAGCGGAGTCAGACACGGGCTCATGCCACTTCCAATCGGTTTCCGCGGGGTTGTCCGCCCGGCGGCGGAAGATGAACAGCCCGGAAAGCACGCACAAAAGACAAATTGCAATGTTCACATAGGAAAAGACGAGATATGGTGCGAAAGAAAGGTTGTGAAACCCGAACAGCCCCATATAATAGACGGCGCTGGTGTTCCAGGGGACCAGCGGCAGCATGATGGTGTTCGATTCCTCGAGCGTTCTTGAGAGCACGCTCCGGTGGATTCTACGCGCGTCGTAGATTTCACCAAACATCGTGCCCATCAGCGCCACTGAGACATAAAACTGTGCGACAAGACACAGGGTAATCATTCCACAGAACAGGGTCAGAATCACGGTTCCCCTGTCGGTCTTCACCCTCCGCGAAATCGCTTCCACCAGCACATGCAGGTAACCTGCCCGGCTCAGGATTCCGCCCAGCCCCAGGGCGAGCACGGCTGTACAGAGGGTGGAAAGCATGGCTGTGATGCCTCCCTTGTTCAACATCGAATCGACAATTTCCACACCTGTATTGCTGGCGGCCCCCTGCAGGATAGCAGAAATGGCGGTCGAGACATCCACTTCCTGGATTGCGACCGCCAGAAAGAGCCCCAGCAGTCCGGAAAGCAGGATCGCTGGGATTGCCGGCATCCGCATGAGGCTGAACACGAGAATGGCGGCCATGGGCAGCAGCAGCAGGGGACTGAATTGATAGATTTCCGCCAAGGTTCCGCGTACGGTTTCCACAACCGCCGGATGCATCGGCGTATCGGCGTACGCCGCTCCCATGAAGTAAAAAATGAGCAAGGTGATCAGAAAGGACGGCGCCGTGGTGTAGGCCATCGAGCGCACATGCTGGTATAATCCCGTGCCGCTGGCGCTGGCCGCCATGATGGTGGCGTCCGACAATGGGGAGAGCTTATCCCCCAAAATGGAGCCGGAAATGGCCGCTCCGGCGACCACCGCGATCGGTATCCCGATGCTGGCGCCGATGCTGACGCAGGCAATTCCCACCGTCCCGGCGGTACCCCAGGAGGATCCTGTGCAGAGGGACAGCAGAGAGCAGAGCAGGAAGGCCAACGGGAGCAGAAGCTTTGGGCTGACGACCGAAAGCCCGTAATAAATCAGCATAGGGACTGTGCCGCAGAGAATCCAGCCGGCAATCAGTACGCCCACGAATATCAGGATCATGACACAGTCGATCGATCTGCGCACGCCTTCCATCATCCCCTGCTCCAACTCCCGGTAAGGATAACCTGACAGAAGAGATACGACGGCCACCAGGACAATATTGAGGGTGAGCAGCGGGATTGTGGCGATTCCGGCTGTGATTCCGGTGGTCAGGACAGTGCCGATCATCACAATGATTCCGGCAGACAGCCATAGGCTTGGCATCTTCATTGGCTCCACAGATTTCGTCATAACGCCCACCTCTTTCAGTCAATATTGTTTTTTGCGGTCCATTTTGATACCTTAGCCGTTTTCGCCTCCAAGCTTTGCCGTTGGTTTGAGCGGCAGATACTTTCGAAATTTGCCGCGATCTTTTGGTGAGTAAATTATAACAGATTTTTTTAAAAATAACAATCTTATTTCAGGAATTATGCACATGTTTTTGGCCTTGGCAATCCGGAGAGATGAATCTATAAACTATAGTTCATATAGCTTATAGCACTAATAGGTATGTCAAATTTTCTATTGCCATTGTATTCTTTTTATGGGAGGAATTCGAATGACAATAGGAGAAATTGTTGGACGGAAAATAAAGGAGTACCGAAAGGAGCACAAGATCACACAACTGGATTTTGCCATGGATACCTATATGAGTGTCGCCTATGTAAGCAAATTTGAACGCGGTCTGGTAACCAATCCCACCCAGGCGACCTTGGTGCATATTGCGAATTGTCTCGGCATGACCGTCGAGCAGTTGATTCATGATGATTTTGCGGATGATACGGCTGTGCGGGAGGCAAAAACAGACGCTGATTCTGAGCTTTTTATGGAATGGCTGCGGGTTTACCGGGAAGTTCCGGAATGGAAAAAACGGCAGACCCGTGTCATTATGCACGCGCTGCTGTACAAAGAAAAAGAGGACACCGCCCCGTGAGTTGTACACGGGGCGGTGTCCAGGAGACGATATTAAATTGTATCCTAATAATACCACATTTTCCAGAAATAGCAACTCACTGCAGTACCAGTTCAAAAGGGCATTATAGTTTCATTAGAATATACATAACGGCATCATAGCTGCCGACGGGCGCGCAAAAAGGCGCTGGTTTCCTCTGGAAACCAGCGCCTAATCTAAATGGAGGATGAATGATAAAAATTAGAGTTTCGGGATATTCAGGTCAAACATGCTTGCCAGCGAGAACCAGGAGCCGTCGTCCGCATAGTGAACCAGGGTTGCATATGCGCTGCGGGTGACAAAACGTCCCTCCGGGGAATGGCAGGCGCAGACATGCACGACTTCTTCCGGAAGCTCAGCAGTGATGGCGATGTAGGTGCCGTATGCCGGATGGCGGGCATTCGGCGCGCCGGTGGTCTTGTGGTTTTCGGCCCAGCGTTTCCGGTTCTCTTTGTTGTACTCGTACGGCTTGCCCACGTCGTGCAGCAGCGCACAGGCGCGCAGCATGTCTTTATCCAGCCCCAGATCCATCTGATAAGCCTTTTCCAAGTTCTCATAGAGGCTCACGGCGTTATAGCCTACCGCGCGGATGTGCATCGACTGGTCGCCCAGCTCGCTCGCTTCCGGCATGCCGGAACCGGGCATCTCTTCAATTTTGGTGAAACCGTTGATCTGGAGTGAGAATGCCCAGGCGTCGATGACCTTCTGGCGCAGTTCTTCATTTTGGATTTCGTTAACCATTGGCAGCGTCTTGACGACGCCGTCACGGATTTCCTGTTTGAGTTCAACTGGAATCATACAGATTTCTCCTTTAATGAATTTTTGTGGAATGGCTCCTGCTTACATCAGCAGGTTCGGCAGCCAGGTGACCAGCGGAGGACAATAGGTGACAATCAGCAGGGCGACAATGTTGATGAATAATAGCGGCATCATCGCCTTTGTTATCTTCTCAAAGGAGAGGCTGCTGACACCAGTCAGGGTGAAGAGCACCATGCCGACCGGCGGGGTGAGCATGCCGATGGTGATGTTGAGGATGCAGATAATTCCGAAATGAAGCGGATCGATCCCAAAGGAGGTGACGACCGGCATGAGGATCGGAACCAGGATGACAAGGGCAGCGAGACTTTCCATGACCATGCCGACCAGCAGCAGGAAGATATTGATCAGGATCAGCGCGACATACTTGTTGCTGATGACGCCGATGAAAAGGGCGGCCAGCTTGGTCGGGACCTGCAGCGCGGTGATGATATAACCGAACGAGTTCGCGCTGCTGACGATAAACAGCACGCTCATCGTGAGCAGGATCGTTTCATCAAGCAGGTCGGGAAGATCTTTGAGCCGCAGGTCTTTGGTGATGAAGCCGAGCGCCAGCGCGTACAGAACCGCGACGACCGAAGCTTCGGTGGGCGTGCAGATGCCGGTCATAATGCTGCCGAGGATGATCAGCGGGGTCAGCAGCGCAGGCAGGGAGCCGATAAACGAATTGCCCAGCTTACGGAACCCTTCAAACGGCGTGCAGGGATAACCGCGTTTTTTGGAGATAATAAAAACGTAGATCATCTGGACGATGGCCAGTGTGACGCCCGGCAGGACGCCGCCGAGGAACAGCTTGCCGACCGATACGCCGCTCGCAACCGCAAAGACGACCGCTGAGATGCTCGGCGGGATGATCGGGCCGATGCAGGACGAGGCACCGGTGACGGCCACGGCGAATTCCTCATCGAAACCGTGGTCTTTCATCGCTTTGATTTCGATTGCTCCCAAGCCGCCCGCATCCGCGACCGCGGAACCGGACATGCCCGCGAAGATGACCGATGCAGCGACATTGGCGTGGCCCAGACCGCCCGGAATCCAGCCGACCAGCTTCTGGCAGAACCCGAAGATCCGGTCGGTGATGCCGCCGCGGTTCATGATATTGCCGGCGAGGATGAAGAAGGCGAGGGCAAGCAGGGTGAACGAGCTGGAGCCCGAAACCGCGCGGGAAAGCAGCATGTCCGGGCTTTCCCCGTTAACCCAGGAATAGATGAGGGAACTGCACAGCATGCAGAAACCAACCGGCATCCGGATGATCAGGAAGCCGAAGAACAGGATAAACAATAATGCCATCCTTCGCTCACTCCTTTCCAGCGCCGCGCGCTTTGCATGTCTCAATAATGTTGGAGAAGGTCTTGATCAGGCGCACCAGGATATAACCGGCCGCGACGATAAAACCGACCAGGATTCCCGCATAGAAATAGCTCTGCTTGAGCCAGGGGATTGTACCGAGCGGGATATGTTTGAAGATGACATATTCGTAGCTCACCTTGACCATAAAAATGGTGCAGACCAGCATTACGGAATTGGAAAGGATGTCGAACAGCCATTTTACAACGGTCGGCACCCGGTCATAAACCAGAGTGAGTTCGATATGTTTGCCGCGGTGGAAGCAGTACCCGATACCCAGAAAGGCGATCACGCCCTGCATCATGGTGACCACTTCATCTGTCCAGATCAGCGGCTTGTTGAAAAGATAACGCATAACGACATGGCAGGAGAGGATCACCACCATCACCGCCAGAATTGTGACAAAGAGCGTTTTTTCAATCTTTAAAAGAGTGTTTTCTAATTTCTTTAACATCATAAGACGCCTTTCTTGTTATCGATTTGGAAAGGGAACGCCTTCCGGAATCCCGGAAGGCGTTCCGTCAGTGATCGATCCTATGCGGATATGATGGTGCGATTACATTGCCTGGATTTCTTCGTACATGCCTTCGATCCACTGATCCTTGAACTGGTCGTACATCGGGGCGATTTTTTCGCGGAAGGAAGCGATATCGGACTCGATGATTTCGCAGCTTTCACCGATCTGGTCGATGTAGGTCTGCTCTTCTTCAACAGCCTTGGTGTTGTGCTCGTCGGAAGCAGCTTTGGCGCAGTCATAGATGATCTGAACCTGCTCCTCGGTGAGCTTCTGCTTGGCGGCGTCGCTCATGAAGATGCTGAGCATCTGGAACTGATGATAGGTCAGGTTGAGATAATCCTGGACTTCATAGAACTTCATGGTGCTGATGGAAGCGGGCGGGTTCTCCTGTCCATCGACAGTGCCCTGCTGGAGCGCCAGGTAGGTTTCGTTATAGGCGATCGGAGTCGGGGTTGCGCCGAGGGTGGTGAACGCAGCGATCGGAAGCGGCTCGTTGGCGGCGCGCATCTTCAGGCCAGCGATGTCGGCGGCGGTGTTCAGCGGCTTTTTGGAGGTGGTCATCTGGCGGGCGCCGTAGTAAAGCGGGGCCAGGACATGGACGCTGCAGGTTTCGGCAAGGCCGTCGACCAGCTCCTGATAGGGCTCGCTCTCATAGAATTTGAACAGATGATCGCGGTCACGGAACATATAGAACGCTTCCACGATGGTGAACGGAGTGTAACGCTGGGTATACTGGCCGGTCGCGGAGATATAGAAGTCCACGTCGCCCTTCGAGCAGGCTTCCGCGAGCTCGGTGTTGGTGCCGAGGGTTTCGGACGGATAGACGTCAATCTTGACGGCGCCGCCGGTTTTTTCGTTGACCATCGCGGCAAAATTCTCAGCGGTGGTATTCACGAGGTGTTCGGTGGACTGGGTGTGGCCCAGACGCAGGGTGATGGTTTCAGCGGACGCTTCGGAGGAAGCCGCGGGGGTGGATGCAGCCGGAGTGGAAGCCGCCGGCGCGGAGGAGGATGCGCTGTTGGAGCTGGAGCAGCCGCCAAATGCGGAAACCATTGCAGTTGCGAGCAGGAGACTCAGAATACGTTTTGAATTCTTTTTCATTTGAAGTTTCCTTTCCTTTTATGACGTTATATTATTCACTGAATTCCTTGAGGCCCTCGATTGCGTAGGCGCGCACGGGGCAGGAATCCAGCCCTTTGATAGGCAGCGGGGAATAGGACATGAAGAATACCCGGGAGGAAAGCTGGTCAAGGTTCTTGAGAACCTCCAGGAACACGATATCCTTTTCCATCAGGATGTCGTGGAAGGCGCAGACGTCCTCGTAGTTGTTCTCGATCGAAACGCCGTCGCCAAACCCGACGCATTTCACCTTTTTGTCGCGGAACCACTCGGCGGTTTCACGGCAGATGAACAGGCGTTTGTCGTCCGGGGTGTTGGTCAACTCGGTGAACGGCGGGATGCGATAGGGGCTGTCCAGGATGACGATGTCGCCCTCCTTTAGAAAGTCGCCGCAGGCTTTTTCCATGTCCGCCGGCATGATGTGGCTGTTCGGCGCGAGATGTTCGATGTTGACGTAGATCGCCCGTCCCATGAAGGTTGTGAGCGGCAGCGCCTGCACATCGGTCCAGTTGTCGTTATGGTGGTACGGGCATTCCACGTGGGTCCCCAGATGGCTGGTCAGATCCATAATGGTGTGGAAATCGGGGATCGGACCGCCCGTGTTGAAACGGGTCAGCCCGCAGCGACGGGTTTCGGTTTTGGGATCCAGAGTTTTGGTCAGGTCGATGACCCGGAGCCCATCGCCAAGTGAATATCCATTCATTTTGTCTCCTCCTTAAGATTTTCTCCTGGCCGCGCCGGAATGATACCTTCTGTTGCCGGCCGCGGCTGAAATAAAAGATCACGCATTGCTGATCTGTTTACGCCGTTATTGTGCGCCTGCGGATTTTTCAGCCGCGGCCGCGTTGAGCGCTTCTTTGGTGTGGACAAGCGCGACAATAAACTCGTGGCAGGGAGCGGGGACTCCATTGCGGCGGCTTGCCCGCACGACGCTGCCGTTGATCGTGTCCACTTCGGTTTTGCGGCCGTCCCGCAGGTCGGCGTAGATCGAGGTGTAGCCGTCGTGCGCCGCTATGATCTGGTTTTTGACGCGGTCCACCACCTCCTCCTCGTCAAAGCCGAGCTGGTCGCCGTTTGCAACCCGGACAGCTTCCCGCAGGAGCTGTTCGGTGAGCGACCAGGCATATTCGTTGTCGGTCAGGAAGCCGAGCTTTGTCTGCAGAACGCCGGTCAGTACGCTTGCCGAAACATTCAAAAACATCTTGTTCCAGATCATCTTGCGGATCTGGTCGGAAAGTTCCGTATCAATGCCGCATGCGGTAAAGCTTTCCGAAATCGGCCGGAGCGCTTCGAGTTCGCCTTCCAGGCGTCCGATCACAGTTTTTCCGCCGCCGCCGTGGTTGATGGTGGAGCGGTCCGAGATCGAGCTGTTGTGCTGGGTGGTGCCGATGATGATCCGTTCAGGCGGAGCGAATTCCCGGAGGACTTCCTCGTGCCCGGAGCCGTTCTGGAGGGTCATCACGTAGGTGGCGGGGCCGATCAGGGCTTTATTTGCCTGCAGAGCGCTGCGGGAAAACATTGCCTTGACAAAAACGATAATCAGGTCGGCCGGCGGCATGCCGGAACTGTCGGTGGTCGCGTGCGGATGTTCGTTTGTCCGCGTCCCGTCCGGGTTGCAGATTGTGATTCCGTTTTGGTTTACCGCATCGACCTTCTGCTGGTCGATGTCAATCAGCGTCACCTCATTTTTCCGGGACAGGTGCCCGCCAAAGAGCATTCCCATTGCACCTGCGCCAAGAATTGCAATCCTCATGAAACATAGTCCTTTCAGTGTGTCTAAGTTTTTCGGCAGTGATCCGATGCGGATCAGCTGTGAAATTTCGATGTGCATCATGAAATCGATAGCACCTTTTGTGCAAAATCATCTTAACAACTTCAAAATCATTTTGCAATAGATTTGCTAATGATTTTTGCAATATGCACTAAAAATTATTGTAAATTTAAGCTAAATTGCCCGAAAATGTATTTTCGGTCTTAATGCCATCGATTTCTCTCTATTTTGAAATGAAACAAAGCTGCAATAGATTTCGCTGAAACTGCAACAAAAAACGCATCCGCGGCACGCGGATGCGTTTGGGACAGGCGGTCAGGTGCTTTTGCGCTCGACCAGTTCGGGCAGCAGGACCATTCTGCGGGAAGGCTTCTGGCCGGACAGGGTGTCGATGATGATCCGCGCGGCCATGATGCTCGCTTCGAGGCGCTTATTGTCCAGAGAGGTGAGCGGCGGGGTGCAGATTTCCGCATACATCGAATTGTTTACCCCAACGATCGCGATCTGTTCGGGGACATCAATCTGCTTGTCGTGCAGCGCCTGCAGGCCGCCCGCCGCGAGCAGATCGATTCCGTAGACAATCCCGTCCACATCGGGATGTTCCCGCAGAACCTGGAGGGTCGCTTCGTATCCGCCTTCCAAGGCGTTTTCGGTTCGGTAACTCCATTCGGCGGCGTTGATGTCGAGCGATTCCGCCCCCATGAGATAGCCTTTTTCCTTCAAACGGTTGCTGGGGTTATAGGGCTTGTCGCAGATGAACGCGATCCTGCGCCGCCCTTTTTCGATCAGCAGCTGGACGCAGGACTGCAGCCCGCCCAACTCATCCGAAAGGATCCCATAGACGTTCGGCAGATCGATCCAGCCGTTGATGATTGCGACCGGGATGTCGCTTAGGCACTGCGTGATTGCATCTTTCACCGCGCTGCACTGGAAAATCGAACCCATCATCACGACGCCTTCGACCCGGCGGCGTTTGAGGATGTCGATCGCATTGACCTTTTCGCTGTCCTCGTGCCCGGTGTTGAGGATGATGCAGCAGTAGCCGCGCCCGACCAGCTCCCGCTCGATGTAGTAAGCGCCGTCGGTGTGGTGGATATTGCGGATATCGGCAACGAGGATGCCGATGGTCTTTGAGGACTGGTTCACCAGCCCGCGGGCGATTGCGTTGGGCGAGTAGTTATTTTCCTCCACCAGACGCAGGATTTTCTGACGCGTTTCGGGATTCACGCCGGGCTTGTTGTTGATCACGCGCGATACCGAGCTTGGTGAGACGCCCACCTGCCTGGCGATATCGTAAATCGTCATGAAATTTAAACGCTCCTTTTTTATGCAGATCCCGGCAGGGGAAAACCCGGTGCTGACTCGATGCCGCTTCTCATCACGGCCCCTTTGCATGGATCTGAAGTTATGCAGTTGATTTTATAATATTATATAAAAATCGCATTGGCAATGAATATTTCAAAATTTTTTTAAAATTCGTCCATTTTACTTAAAACAGACAGTTTTACATGTAAAAGTGATATCGATATCACAATTTGGATTTTGAGAAAACAAAAAGTGTATCCGAAAAAGCAAGAAATATTCTAAAATTTTCAAAAAACCATTGATTTCAGCCAAAGGATGTGTTATTTTAGTTTTGTCGACAGGGTGACATCGATGTCACCCAAATACTTTGGAAGGAAGCAAAATTATGGTTAGAAGAAGCAATGAGAAGCATTCCGAACGTAAGCCGGCGCCGTTTGGCGGCAAAAATGAGATCACTGTCCGCAGCTTGCTCAACGGCCCTGAAGAACTTTATCAGAAAGGCCGTGTTTTCGCGCACACAACCGTTTATCCGGGCAGTGCCATCGGTTATCACGTGCATGATGGCGAGTCCGAGACCTATTATATCCTCAGCGGCAGAGGAATTTTTAACGACAATGGGACCGTTGTTGAGGTCGGGCCGGGAGACGTCACTTTCACCGGCGACGGGGAAGGACACAGCATCGAGGCCACGGGGGACGAGCCGATTGAGATGATCGCGCTCATCCTCTACCGGTAAACCGTCCATACCATAAAACCAAAAGGAGCTGGTCATATGAAGTATACCTTGGAAAATCTGTTCGGTATCAAGGACGAAGTGATCGTCGTTTCCGGCGGCACCGGCACCATCGGGCTGGAGCTGTGCAGAGGATTTGTGAGCCTTGGGGCGAAGGTGGGCATCATCGGGCTCTTCCCGAAGGACTGCGAGGCCGCGGTGGAAAGCCTGCATGCGGACTATCCCGGCGCCGATGTGCTGGCGCTGCCCGCCGATGTGACAAACGAACAGGCGGTCAACGACGCGGTGGATCAGATCCATGCCCATTTCGGAAAGATTGACGGGCTTGTGAACTGCGCGGGCATCAATATCATCAATAGCCTTTCGGCGATCACCATGGCGGAGTTCAACAAGGTCATGGATGTCAACTTCACCGGCATCGTGATCTGCTGCAAATCGGTCGGCCGCTATATGCTCAAAGCGAAAAAAGGCCGGGTGGTGAATATTTCCTCCCTGAGTTCGATCCAGGGAAAATCCTATTACACCGCCTACGCCGCCAGCAAAGCCGCGATCAACGGCTTTACCCGTTCGCTTTCGATCGAGTGGGCCAAGAAAGACATCAATGTAAACTGTATCTGCCCGAGCCTGATCGTGACTGACATCAACCGCAAGCAGCTTGAACAGAACCCGGAAAGCTTCCAGAAACGTGTCGCGAGCATCCCGCGCGGCGTGCCGGGACGCACCGAATGGCTGGTGGGGCCGGTGGTGAGCCTGCTGTCCCCCGGCAGCGTCCATGTCACCGGACAGGCAATCTTTGTGGACGGCGGCTCCTCCGCCGGGGATACCTTTGTGCTCGAGGAGAAACGTTTCGCCGAGCAGGATTCCTAAGAACCAAAGATCAGGAGGTTTTTGTCATGAAGAAGATAGCCGTCATTTTTACTTCGTTTGGCCCGCTGGTCAACAACTTTAAAAAGATTCTGAACGACACGCTCGAGGACTGCGAGCTGATCTGCATCGCGGACGACAGCCTCATCCGCGACGTCATGCGTACCGGCGCGCCGGACGAAAACGTGGAGAAGCGCACCTTCCTGCATATCGAAAGCGCAATCGCGGCGGGCGCGCAGATGGTGGTCATTGCCTGCTCTTCGGTTGGGCAGGTCGCCCAGGCGGCGGATGCGAAATACTCCGTCCCGGTGATCCGTATCGACGACGCCATGGCCATGCGCGCTGTTGCCGCCGGCGGGAAGGTCGGCGTAATCGCAAGTCTGGAAACCACCATCGAGCCGACTGTGAAGCTGCTGCGCCAGAAGGCGGAAGCGGCCGGCAAGGATGTGGAGATCATCAGCCGGGTGGCGCAGGGCGCATATCAGGCGCTCGGCTCCGGAGACCCCGAGACCCACGACAGGCTGGTCACTGAAGCCGCGGAGCAGCTCGCGAAGGAAACAGACGTCATCCTGCTCGCGCAGGGTTCGATGGCGCGGCTGGACGAGCCGCTCAACAAAGTGATCCCGGTGCCGGTGCTCACCAGCCCTAAGAGCTGCGCGCTGGCGGTCCGTGAGATGCTCAAAAGCTTATAAGCAGGGGGAATCGCAAATGAAAGCGTTCGTGATTGAAGGCAAGGATTGTTCCTATTTTGCCGACGTCGAGGAGCCGCAGCTCAAAGACGCACATTCGGTCAAAGTGCAGGTTGAATCCTGCGGAATCTGCGGCACCGACATCAAGATTTTTGAAGGGAAGCATTCCCAGTCTGTGGGCGCGAAACGCATCCCCGGACATGAATTTGCCGGCGTTGTCACAGAAGTGGGCAGCGGCGTGAAAAGCCTCAAAGTGGGGGACCGGGTCGTGCATGAGCCGATTGACTACTGCGGCACCTGCTACGCCTGCCGCAAAGGACAGGGAAATGTTTGCAGCAGCCTGCATGTGACCGGCTGCAACATGAGCGGCGGCATGGAGGAATACTTCGTCGCGGGCGAACACCAGTGGCACAAGCTTCCGGATTGGATCAGCTGGGACGAAGCTGCGCTCATCGAGCCGTACACCATCGCGGGGCAGGTCTGTTCGCGTGCCGAGCTCGAGCCGGAGGACACGATGCTCATCCACGGCGCGGGGCCCATCGGGCTCATGCTGGCGGACACCGCCATCCATATGGGCGCCACCGTCATGATCAGCGAGGTCAGCGACGGGCGGCTCGCGCTCGCAAGGGAAATCGGCGCGCAGCATGTTATTGACGCGAAGAAAGAAGACGTCAATGAAAAGGTGATGGAGATCACCGAAGGGGTCGGTCCGAACATCGTGTGCGACTGCGCGGGCATCCCCAGATTTGCCGAGGACGCGTTCAAAATTCTTTCCCCGGCCGGGCGGTTTGTCCCGGTGGCAGGCGTGCCGTTTACCTGTGACGGATACATCGCGATGCGCAAACAGCTTAAAATCGTCGCCTCGCGGCTGCAGATGCACCAGTTCGTGCCGGTCATCTCCCGATTCAAGCTCTACCAGGAGCACGCGCGGCGGATGATCACCGATGTGTTTGATTTTGCCGACACCCAAAAGGCGTTCGAACACGCCGCCGCGCGTCTGCCGCAGACCGGGAAGATCGTGCTGCGCTTTCACAAGAATCCCGGCTGAGCGTCCTATAGGCAAACTGTTTTGAGAGGAGAATACTATGCCGTTGACTGAAACGCGCGTCCAGGAGCTGGACGCCTTATGTAAACAATTCCGGATCGATACGGTCGAACTGCTGCACGCGGTCCAGACCGGCCACGCGGGCGGTTCGCTGTCCGTCTGCGAAATCCTGGTCACGCTCTATATGGAGTGCGCCAACATCACGCCCGAAAACCAGCATGACGCGGGGCGCGACCGTATCGTGCTCTGCAAAGGGCACGCGGCGCCGATGCTCTACCGGTGCCTTTGTGAAAAGGGCTTCTTCCCGAAAGAAGAGATGAAGACCCTGCGCCAGCCGGGCAGCCGTCTGCAGGGGCATCCCTGCTCGAAAAAGACCCCCGGCGTGGAGCTTTCCACCGGGCCGCTCGGCCTGGGGCTTTCCGCCAGTGTGGGTATGGCCTGCGCGAAAAAGCTCTCGAAGGCGGGCGGGTACATATTCCCGGTGCTCGGCGACGGTGAACTCAATGAGGGAACCGTTTGGGAGGCGGCGATGTCCGCCGCGAAATTTGCGTGCGACAACCTGGTCGCGATCGTGGACTGGAACAAGGTCCAGCTCGATGGTTTGGCCAAAGACGTCATGCCGATCGGCGATCTGGCCGCGAAGTGGGCGAGCTTCGGGTGGAAGGTCTACGAATGCGACGGGCACAACATCGCCCAGCTTTATAATGCGATCGAAGCCGCTAAAAATGCAGCCGATCCCATGCCGCGGGTCGTGCTTGCAAATACCATTAAAGGCAAAGGCGTCTCCTTCATGGAGGGGACCAACAAATTCCACGGCAAAGCCATCACCGATGAGGAATATGAACTGGCGATGCGCGAACTAAGGGGGGCGAAATAATGCCGCAGGCTTTACGTGATGTATATGGAGAGTCGCTGCGCAAATACGGCAAGGCGAATGAAAAGGTGGTCGTGCTCGACGCGGATCTCGCCACCAGTACAAAATCGGTCCTTTTTGCACAGGAATGCCCCGACCGGTTCTTTGACGTCGGGATTGCCGAAGCCAACATGGTTTCGATGGCCGCGGGCTTCGCGAGCAGCGGCTACATCCCGTTTATCAACACCTTCGCCACCTTTGTGGCGAGCATCTGCGCCCTGAGCGCCAAGAGCCTGATCGCCTATTCCGGACTGAACGTCCGGCTTATCGGTGGAAATAACGGGTTGACCGGCGGCTATGACGGAGCGACCCATCACAGCTTCGACGATATCAATGTCATGCGCGGCATCCCCGGTATGCTGGTGATGTCCCCGAGCGACCCGGTTATGGTGGACTGGATGGTCAGGACGCTCATCGAAGATTACAACGGGCCGGCTTATGTGAGCCTTTCCCGCAGCGGATATGACCCGCTTTATCAGCCGGGAGAAAGCTTCACCATCGGCAAGGCGAAACAGCTGCGCGACGGCGCGGACCTTTCGATCTTCGCGTACGGGCTTTCGGTTTACCGTGCGAAGAAGGCGGCCGAAGAATTGGCCGCGGAGGGTATTTCAGCACGGGTTTACGATATGTTCACGATCAAACCCCTCGACTGTGAAGCGGTGCTCGCGGCCGCGCGCGAAACCGGCGCGATCGTGACCGCGGAGGAGCATTCGATCCTCGGCGGGCTTGGCACCGCGGTTGCGGAGACGCTCGCGAAGAACCGCGTCTGCGTCCCGCTTGAAACGGTCGGCATCCGCGACTGCTTCACCGAAAGCGGCGCCTATGAAGATCTGGTCAGGGAGTTCAAAATCGACGTGGATTCGATCAAGCAGGCTGCCCGGGACGCGGTTTCGGAAAAGGGAAGGTGAGGGATCACGATGGATCAAAAGGTCAGAGAACTTTATAAAATCAGCTATGAGCTGCGCCGAAAAGCGGTGGAGATGGTCAACCACGCCAAGACAGGGCATATTGCGCCGAGCCTTTCGATGGCGGAGATGGTCGCCACCCTGTATTTCGACATCCTGAATGTCGATCCGGCCAACCCGCATTGGCAGGACCGCGACCGGTTTGTCCTCTCGAAAGGGCACGCCTGCCCACTCTACTACGCGGCGCTCGCGAAACGAGGATTTTTTCCGGAGGAGGACCTGATGCAGTACCGGATGCTTGCGAGCAAGCTACAGGGCCATCCGGACATGCGCAAATGTCCGGGCGTCGACATGACGACCGGTTCGCTCGGCAACGGCGTTTCGGCCGCGCTGGGCATGGCGCTGATTGGTAAGAAGGATCACAGGAATCACTGGGTCTATGCCATTGCGGGCGACGGCGAAATCCAGGAGGGGATCGTCTGGGAGGCGGCGCTCTACGCGGGCAACGCGAAACTCGACAACCTCATCCTCTTTATCGACAATAACGGATTGCAAAGCGGCGGTTCGGTTGCTTCGATCCAGGATCTTGGTGATTTGGAGGCGCGTTTTTGCGATTTCAAATGGGATACCCAGGTCATCGACGGCCACGATATCGAGGCGATCCGCCGCGCGGTCGAGACCGCGAAGCAGCGCAAGGGCACCCCTTCGGTCATCATCGCCAAGACCACGAAAGGCAAGGGTGTTTCGTTTATGGAGAACCAATACCTTTGGCACATGAAGGCGCCGAACGCGGAAGAATACCGAATCGCAATGGAAGAACTTGGAAAGGCGGTGGAACAGTATGCCTGATATGGTTTCTACGCGCACCGGTTTTGGGCAGGGCGTGATGGCGCTCTCCGAAACCTGCGATAAAATCCTGGTTGCTTCGGCGGACACTTACCGTTCGTTCGCGCTGGGCGAATATGCGGGCAAATATCCCGACCGTTACTTTGAATTCGGCATTGCCGAACAGAATATGATCACCGCTTCCGCCGCAATGGCGAGCGAAGGCTACACCGTCTTTGCGGTCGGCTACAGCCCATTCCTTTCGATGCGCGCCGCCGAACAGATCCGCACCTTCGTAGCCTACCCAAACCTGAATGTTAAGGTTGTGGCGGGCTTGGGCGGTCTTTCGGGCGACACCGACGGCGTCACCCACCAGGGCACCGAGGACCTTGGGCTCATGCGTACCATCCCGAACCTCACGGTCGTCTGTCCGGCGGACGCTGTGGCGGCAAAGGCATTTGTGAAGCTGGTTGCGGAAATTGACGGGCCGGTCTACCTGCGGCTTGGCCGCGGCGCCACGCCGGTCATCTATCCCAAGGATCAGCAGTTTACCCTTGGCAAAGCAGTCTCGGTGCGCGACAACGGCAATGACCTGGCGATCATCGCCGCGGGCCCGTGCGTCGGGGAAGCGGCAATCGCCGCCGACCGGCTGCGGGAAAAGGGCGTGTGCGCGAAGGTGTTGGATATGCACACGATTAAACCCCTTGACACCGAAGCGCTGGAAGCCGCTTTCGCCTCCTGCAGGAGGGTCATGACCGTCGAGGACGGCACCATATACGGCGGGCTTGGCAGCGCGGTGCTCGAGTACATCGCGGAAAGCGGCATCGCCATGGAAAGCTGCAAACGGCTCGGAATGACCACTTTCGGCACGGCGGGTACCCTGCCGGAGCTGCTCGGATATTTCGGCATCGACGCCGCGGGAATCGAAAAACAGGCGCTCGCAATGCTCAAATGAGCTTTCTCCTACATTCTTGATATACGAAAAAGCTGTCCGCGTCCCGTTTTTCGGGACGCGGACAGCTTTTTTCCATGGTTTGTTCAGGGATTTGCGGGAAGATAGGCGCAGCGAAAGCCAATCCGTTCGGCCCGGTATTCCGGCCGGTGCGCGAGGTTCAGCCAGAAGATCCCCGCGCTCTGTCCATGGTACCAGTGGCCGCCGCGCAGGGCGGCCATCTCCCCGTTATTGCGAAAATACAGGTCGCCGGGCGCGCATTTTTCATCAGAAGGGAAGATGCAGGCGATCCGCAGGATTTCCGGGACATCCACCCCGGAAAGCGCGGTGAAGTCGCAAAAACGCATATGCCCGTAGGTTTCGTCCACGCCGGGCGTTTTGTGCATGTAGTCCTCCTGCCGGTAGCGCCGCGCGTCCGAAAGCGCGAACGCGGGCGTGCCGCCGGCGGGCGGCGGGGCCGCGGTGTAGTCGAATGCCGCCGGCGGGCGGCGGGGCCGCGGTGTAGTCGAAATGCAGGGCATATTTCGCATCCGGCGGGACGGGTTCCCCCGTTGGCAGGAGGGCATGCCAGTACGGGCTGCCGCGCCGCTGGGCATCCGAGCTGGCGTCAAGCGCTTCCGGCAGCAGCAGCAGTTTTCCGTCGCGCATCCGCAGTCCGCCCACCCATTCCGCGACGTTTCCGTTCAGGTCGAAAATGCCGTCCAATGTGCCGTCATGCGACCAGGCGGCGGGTTCGCTGCCGGTGAGGACCCGGGAAGGCCTTCCGTCCGGCATGAAAGCCGCCGGTTCGCCGCATTCTTCGGGACGGGCGCAGTCGGCCCCATAGCGGTTGTTTCCGCGCGGGTTCAGCGAATGGGCGCGGCACCAGAGCGCGAGTCCCGCCCACTCAAAGTTGCTCATCAGATGCCAGCCCTTGCCTTTTTCGGCGCAGCAGGCGAGGGCTTCGTCATAATTGATGAAGTTTTTGATGTCGCGGCCGGGCAGGCTGTAGGCGAGGCCGTCCTCCATCGTGTTCTGATATTTGGAAAGGTATATATAGTCCGTGCCGTCCGCAAACATCGGGTGCGGGCGGTGCTCAGCACCCGGCAGCACTTCGTCAAGATAAAATTTCGGCACGCGTACCATGAGCGAAGGCCTGCCCGAGCGGTCATAAAGCAGGGTGTTGCGCGAACCGGTCAGCCGCTCCACAATCTCCTTCACGGGCAGGCCGCCGCGCAGGCACTTTTCGAGAAGCGGCAGGCTGCCGGTATTTTCCGCATATGGAACCGCAAAATTCCGGAGGATTTCCTGTTCCATACCGGCGGGATCTTTCGGTGGAATCCGCATTGTTTTCAGTCCTTTTGGTTCGGTAATGGAATCAGTATACCGCGTTTTCTGTGCGAAAGCAAATGGACGGGCGCGGCGGCAGTGCCGCCGCGCCCGTCCGTTTGGGGGATTTGCTATTATACGCCGGCGCGTGCGGGGACAAAATCTCCGGCGTTTTTGTCGGTGAGCGTCCCGTCGCGGAAAACTTCCCTGCCGCGCACAAAGGTGCGTATTACCTTTCCGATGAGCCTTTTTCCTTCGTAGGGATATTTTGCGGATTTGTTGTTATAAAAGGTGTCCGCCGCGGAAAATTCCCACTCGGCATTTGGATCGAGCACCGCGAAGTCCGCGTCCAGCCCCACTTTGATAGAACCCTTGCGCGAATCGAGCTGAAAGGCTTTTGCCGCGTTGGCGGAGGTGATTTCAGCAAGGCGGCAAAGACTCATTCCGCGCTTGCGGACCCCCTCGCTGTAAAGCCCGGGCAGAATGAGGTCAAGCCCGGGGAATCCGCCAGGCGCCTGCCAGAAGCCCTTTTCCTTCTGCGTTTCGGGATAGGCGGCATGGTCGCTGCCGATGATGTCTATTTCTCCGGAGAGCACCTTCTCCCACAGCCCCTCCACCAGCGCGTGGGAGCGGATCGGCGGGGCGCATTTGGCGTAAGCGCCGCAGCGGATGACGTCTTCGTCGGTCAGCAGCAGGTAATGCGGGCAGGTTTCCGCGAAGATCCGCCCGCCGCGGCGGCGGAACATTTCGACTGTTTCCACAACCTCGGGCGCGGAGATGTGGCAGACATGGACCCGGACGCCTTCGTGCAGCGCCGCGGCGCATAGCCGGGAAACAGCCAGAACTTCCGAAACCACCGGGCGGCTGTCGCTATGTGCCTGCGGGCCGCAGCCCGCCGCGCGCAGGGCGGCGGCGCAGATACATTCGGTTTCGGCATGCACGCCGACCAGTGTGCCGGATTCCTTCACCTGCGCGAACAGCTTGAGCAGATCCTCGTCGGTAAAAAAACGGTAGTCCCCCGCGTCGCTCAGAAAGACCTTGAATGCGGCTGCGCCGCAGGCGATAAGCTCCTGTGCCTTTTCGGGCGCCTGAGGGGAAATCCCACCCCACAAGGCAAAATCGACAGCAGAAGTGCTGTTGATCTCTGCGACGCGTTTGGAAAATACCCCCGCGTCCATCACGTAAGGCATCCAACCGGAGGTCGGCATTTCGATCAGGGTGGTCACGCCGCCGCTTGCGGCCGTATACGAGCCGGATGCGATGTCCCCGCAGTAGGTGACATGGGCGTGGCTGTCGATTACACCGGGGAAGAGAATTTTTCCGCGCAGTTCATAGGATTTTTGGGCGGCCGCACCGCTGCCCGCGGGAAGGATGGCAGCAATTTTCCCATCCTGCACGGCCACGTCGGCAGGATCGGCCGCATCTGGCAGCACGACACATGCGTTCTGAAAAACGGCGTCAAACATGAAAACAGGCTCCTCTCTTTTTACAGTTCTATCAGGTCGTGCCGCCCAGGAACAGGGAAGGCGCGATGTAAACAGGTTCGGTGGAAACGGGCGCTCCGCTGATGCAGGCGATAAGCCGCTCGACGGCTACATTCGCCATAACTTCCGCGTTGCCGTCGATGGAGGTCAGAAACGGCGCGGAGATTTTACCGTAAGTGAGATTGTCAAATCCGGTGACCGAAATATCCCCGGGGATGTTGAAGCCGTACTGCTGCAAAGTATAGAGGACCCCCATTGCGAGCAGGTCCAGGCTGCAGACCACGGCATCAAATTTTAAACCGCTTTCAATCGCGCGTTTCGCGGCCGCGCAGCCGCCGTCGAAATCATCCGAGGGCGCGAGGAACACATGCGAATCGTCAAACTCCACCCGCAGGTCATCAAGTTTTTCACGGAATCCCTGAAATTTGCGCTGGCTGGCCAGCGTGTTGCTGAAATCCACATAGATCGGTTTGCGGCGTCCGGTGCGGTAAAGGTGATCTGCCAGCAGCTGCATCCCGGCAGACTCGTCGCAGATGACCGTGAGGACGTTGGGCAGGTCGATCTCGCCGTTATACATGAGGACCGGCTGCTGGGAGAAATGTGTTTGGATAAATTCCCTAACCTGTGGGGTGCTCATCGACGAACCGACAAAGATCAGCGCGTCCAGCCGCTGCTGCAAAATCAGGGGATAGAGCGAATCCCCCTTGGTGCCGGCATTAAAGATGACCGCATTGTAATTGTTTTTGCTGAGCAGGTCTTCCAGGTAATAAACAACGTTGGCACGGTAAAGGTTGCGGATATCGTCGACGACGATTCCGACCATGTTCATCGAATTCAGGGCCAGCCCGCGTGCAATCGCGTTGGGGGAGTAGTTTGTCTCCGCAAGGACGGACATCACCTTTTCGTAGGTTTTGGCGCTGATGTTCGGCTTGTTGTTGATGACACGGGAAACGGTCGCGGCAGAGACTTTTGCCTTCTTGGCGACTTCGTAAATGTTCATGTCGGTAAAATCCCCTTCTTTTCCTTCTGGACGGCATTTTTCTTAATTATAGCAAAACCGGGTAAGGATTTCAATAATTTTAACCGTTTTCAATTTCGTTAATAAAAATATATATGCAAATTCGAAAAAAAGCAAACAAAATATTAGTGAAATCTAAAAAATTGTTGATATTGGATAGCAAATGAATTAATTTATTTGCATATTTAACAAAAATTCAGTTTTATTAAAATAATTATTGTCTTTTTAAAAATTAGCTTTATAATGAAATTGTTGCAAGCGGTTACAAAATATTTGCCAAAGGTTGTGAAGAAAAAGGAAAATACAAAAAATGAACCAAGAATTTTTGAATGTGCTCCAAATGTTTTCTCTGTATTTGAAAGCGGTTAAAAGACAAAGCTTGGAGGTATCGCCCAGATGCGGATTGTCGATTTATCAATGCCAATCATAAGCAATATGCTCGCCAACCGGGACTTTGCCGGAAACGTCTACCTGAATATGGTCACCCATGAGGACTCCAAAGCCTTTGGAAGCGGCGCGCCGGACGATCCATTCACTTCGGCATGGAATTACATCGGCATGACCGAACACACTGGCACCCATGTCGATGCTTTTTTCCACATGGATCCGCAGGGCCTTTCCGTGGACGAAATGCCGCTCGATCTCTTCTTTGGGAAAGCGGTTTGTCTGGATTTACGGCAGATCCCGCCGCGCGGCACCGTTACAGTTGCGGATGTTCTGGCGGCGCAGGAGAAGGCCGGCGTCAAGATCGATGGGCACATCGTCCTCTTCTGCACCGGTATCCATAAAAAATATTACCCCTCTGACGACCTGCTGCGCATGAACCCGGAGATCTCCGCGGAGGTGGTGCGCTGGCTCGCAAAGCACGGCTCCCGGATGCACGGGGTGGAAGGCCCGTCGACCGATATACTTGACAAAAAGCTGTTTCCCAGCCACCGGGCCTGCCGTGAGCTGAAGCTGGCGCATTATGAGTGGCTCGTGAATCTGGAAGAGCTTTTGGGAAAGGGCGAGTTCATGTTCTATGGGGTTCCGCTGCGCTTAAAAGGCGGATCCGGTTCCCCGGTGCGTGCCTTCGCCGTAATTGAGGAGGGAAACTGAGATGCAGGTTCTTTTGACAGGCGGGACCGGCTTTGTGGGGATTAACATTGCCGAAGTTCTTGCCGGGGACGGCCATCAGGTCGTCGTCTATTCAAAACGCCCGATGATTCCGCAGGCGGCGCAAATGCTGTCGGAAAAGCCCGGCAGGGTCGTGTGGGAAGAGGGGGACGTGCTTTCGGAGGAACGCATTGCCGAGGTGATGGAAAAGTATGGGATCGACTTCGTGGTGCATGCAGCGGCAATCACCCCAAACCGGGATCGTGAAAAGGAGCAGATGCGCACCGTTTTGCAGGTCAACTGCCTGGGAACACTCAATGTTCTGAACGCGGCCGCCAAACACAAAGTGAATCGCTTTGTTTACATAAGCTCGGTTGCGGTCTACGGAGATTCGGCGCAGCAATACGACCCTGTTTTTGAAGATGTAGTAAAGAATCCCCGAAGCACCTATGAAACCAGCAAATTTGCGGCCGAGCGCCTGGTGCGGCGCTATGCCGAGCTGCACGGGACCGACGCGGTTTCACTGCGGCTGGGGGATGTGTTCGGCGCGTGGGAATACCGCACCGGCGTGCGCGACACGATGAGCGCGCCATGCCAGGCGGTTTACCGGGCGCTGCGGCATGAGAAGGCGGTGCTCTCAAAACCCGGCGCAACCGGCTGGATTTACGGGCTTGACACCGCGCTTGCAGTGAAGGCCGTGCTGGAAGCGAAAGAACTTCGCCACTTCGCTTATAACTGCGGTGGCGTTTCGCGATGGCCGGTTTCGGACTTCTGTGAACTGCTGAGGACCTATATCCCGGACTTTACATATGAGATCGACCCGGAGAAAGAGCCGAATGTCAGCTTTTTCAGCGTGCCGGACAATGGGATGTTCGATATGTCCCGATTGGAGGAGGACGCCGGGTTCAGGCCGGTTTACGATTTTGAACGCGCAACGGCGCATTACATGGAATGGGCGCTTCGATATCCGGAGCTGACCCTCACCGAACCGAAGAGGTGAACGGATGAGCACCTACAAGCTTTTTCCATCTCGAGCGGCGCTGCGCAGTTCACTTTCGAAGGATTATCCGCCGGTTTTGACCGTCAACCCGGGCGATACAGTGGCCTTTCAGACGCTCGAAGCCGACTGGCGCATCCGGGAAACCGATTTTAAAGCCTCTGAAGAAGGGGACTTTTTTACTCAGCGTACCGAACGCGACGCTGGGCACGCGCTTTGCGGGCCGGTCGCAATACGCGGGGCGAGGCCCGGCATGGCGCTGGCGGTCACCGTTGAATCGATCGTGCCGGACACTTGGGGCTGGAGCCGGGTCGGCGGCGGAGATCCTGACCATCTCAGGCGCATCGGCTTTTCCGGGGCAGAATATTTTCTGCGCTGGCAGATCGATGTGGAAAACAGAGTCTGTGTGAGCCAAAGAGGCCATCGGGTACGGATGAATCCATTCATGGGCGTGTTTGCGGTGGCGCCGGCAGAGGTTGCGTCCGCGCGTACCCATCTGCCCGATCGGTTCGGCGCGAATCTCGACTGTAAAGAGATCGTACCGGGCAGTACCCTCTACCTGCCGGTTTTCGCGGAGGGCGCGCTTTTTTCCACCGGCGACGGTCACGCGGCACAGGGGGACGGCGAATGCGGATGCACCGCGATCGAGTGCCCGATGCGCGAAGTGCGCTTACAATTTGGGCTCTCCGACTGGGAGATCGAGCGGCCAGTCTGCAAAACCCCGGCCGGATGGATCACCTTCGGTTTCGCGGAGGATCTCACCGACGCGGCATATATCGCGCTCAGAGACATGGCAAAACTGATGCAAAAGCTTTTCGGTTATTCCCCAAAGGAGGCGCTCGCGCTTTGCAGCGTGGCGGTGGACCTGCGGATCACACAGATTGTGAACGGGCGGCGCGGCGTACACGCCATGCTGCGGGAAGATGCGATTCTGAAGCCGTGAGAGCGGTTTTTTGGAATAGAGAATGGCAACCCCAAAAATAAACCGGTCCTGCCGGTAAAATTTAGGAGGATTCAAATGAAAAAGGCAGTCTCTCTTTTGCTTACCCTCATGTTGGCGCTGACACTGTTGTTCTCAGGCTGTGGGAGCACCACCGAACCGGCGGCATCCGGAGACGCGAGCGGCGGCGCCGCACAGAGCAAAACCGCCACGGCGGCGGACGGCGCGCAGCTCAAGGAAGTGAGCCGCGAAAAGACCCTGATCTGGGCGGTTCCTGAACTGCCAAACGGCTGCGACAATGAGTTCCAGTACACCGCTGAGGCGCAGGAACTCGAACGCAACCTCTACGATTCCCCGCTTGCGTTCGAGACCTATTACGACGAGTCAACCGGCTTTATCCTGCCAAATTATGAAAAGATCGTCGGCTCGCTGGCGGAGTCCTGGGAGGTCAGCGAAGGCGGACAGGTTATTACCCTGAAATTCCGTGAGGGCGTCATGAGCCACGCGGGCAACGAGCTGACCGCGGATGATTTCATTTACAAATGGCAGCGCGGCTTCAACGTCATGGGCAACACCGGTACCTTCGGCGCCCAGAGCCAGCAGCTTCACAGCATGGACCAGATCGAGAAGATCGACAAGTACACCGTCAAGATCACCATGGACGCGGCCAACCCGATCGGTGAGGCCTTCCTGACCCATGTCTGCGGTCTCATCCTTGACAGCAAGGAATTCCAGGCGCATCAGACTGCGGAGGACCCCGACGCAACCGACTGGGCCTCCACCCATGCTTCCGGCTTCGGCCCTTGGAAACTGGTTGAATACACACCGGGTACCCGCGTTGTTCTCGACCGCTTCGATGACTACTGGGACAAGGAGAACCTGCCCTGGTTTGAGCGGGTCATCATCCTCGAGGTCCCCGAGTCCTCCAACCGCGCCTCGATGCTGATGAGCGGAAGTGTTGACGCGGCCACCAAGCTGCTCACCACCGAGCTGCAGCAGATCTCCGGCAACGACAAGGTTAAGGCCATGCACTACGACGGCAACAAGACCTTTATTGTCGGCGTCAACCACGAGGTCGAAGAGTTCCAGAACCCGAAGGTCATCCAGGCGATGTCTTTTGCAATTCCATATCAGGATATCATCGACACCGTTTACCTCGGCCAGGCCAAGCAGCTTAAATCGCTCGTCTGTTCCACCTATCCGCTGTATACCGACCAATATTTCCAGTATACCTACGACCTTGAAAAAGCCAAATCCCTTCTTTCCGAAGCAGGTTATCCGAACGGCTTTTCCTGCAAGATCTCGGTCGACAACACCAACACCCAGGCCGAACAGGTTGCGCTGCTGATGCAGTCGAGCTTCAAACAGATCGGCATCAATATGGAGATCGAGAAGATGCAGGCCGGTGACTACTATAACCACCTCTCGAACAAGAGCTTTGAAAGCCTCTACGCGTTTATCGACTCGGCGGGTGTCCCGGACGCGGGCTTTGCGCTCCAGCTTGGCGCGCTGACCGGTTCGATCAACAACTGCGGCAAATACTCGAACGCCGAGGTCGACGAGCTGATCACCAGGATGATGTCCACCACCGATGCGGCTGTACGTGCCGAATGCGCTGACCGGCTGCAGGAGATCCTCGTCTGGGAGGATCCGTACTGCCTGTACATCGCGGAACCCGGCTTCGACCTGGCTGTCACCAGCGACATCGTGAACCCCCAGTGGGATACCATCCAGCAGATCCACTGGAATCGGATGTCCCGGCAATAACCCCGAAAATTTTGAAGCGCCCAATCACTGTTTGACCGTATCCGGGGAGGGGAGGAAGCGCCTCCCTTCCCCGGAATAAGGAGGGAATTACCTTGAAAATGCTGCGATACCTGGGGAAACGGCTCCTGGTCTTTATTCCGCTTTTTTTCGGCGTCATCTTTGTCGCCTTCGTGCTGATCCGCATGCTTCCGGGCGATCCGGCGCATGTTCTGGCCGGTGCGTTTGCCTATGAGGACACCATCGCCGCGCTGACCGAAAAAATGGGTCTGGACAAACCGGTTCTCCAGCAGTTCTTCATCTACATCGGCGACGTGTTCCGCGGTGATCTCGGCCGGTCGATGTTCACGAGCAGCAATGTGCTCGACGACCTGATCAAACGTTTCCCGGCAACCTTTGAGCTCATCACCCTGAGCATCATGGTTTCCCTGGTGCTCGGAATGTTCCTGGCGGTGTTCTCGGTCACAAAACCGAAGGGTGTCGTCGCAAAGATTTCGAATGTTTACGGCATGCTGGCCGGTTCGTTCGCGGACTTCTGGCTCGCGCTGATCCTCATCTATATTTTCTTTACAGTGCTCGGCATTGCCCCGGCCCCGATCGGCCGGCTTGACGTCATTATGATCCCGCCGCAGAGGATCACAGGCATGTACCTGCTCGACAGTATCCTCACCGGCAACTGTGCCGCCTTCAAGAACGCGGCGCAGCACCTGGCCCTGCCGGTGATCACACTGGGACTGATCAACGGCGCCGCGATCATGAAGATGACCCATTCCACCATGGGCGAGGTGCTTGATTCCGACTTTATCCACCATGCGCGCCTGATGGGGCTTGCGCCGAAGGTGGTGCGCGGATACGCGCTCAAAAATTCACTGCCTGCCGTTCTGATGGTGATCGGCAATATCTACAGCTACCTTCTGGGCGGCGCGGTGCTCATCGAGCAGGTATTCGCCTGGGGCGGCCTGGGGCAGTATGTCACACAGGCGCTTTCCAACAAGGACTACGTGGCCATTCAGGGGTTCATCCTGGTTGCAACTCTGTTCTCGATGGTGCTGTACCTGATTTTGGACCTGATCCAGATGATAATCGACCCGCGGATCAAGTATTAAGGGGTGGATGGCTATGAAAAAAGCAATCAATGACTTTTTTGTCATGCTCAAAAAGAATAAACAGGGGACAATCGGGCTGATCCTGATGCTGGTGATCATCCTGCTGGGCGTTTTGGCCCCGATTGTGGCCCCGTATGACCCGGAGATGACCAACGCGGCGCATGCCCGGCTGGGTCCGAGCCTTGCGCATCTCTTTGGGACCGATGAAACCGGAATGGATGTCTTTTCCCGCTGTATCTACGCAATCCGCATCGACGTGGTCATCGGCGTCTGCGGGACCTTCGTTTCGCTTTTGATCGGCATTCCCATCGGGCTATTGGCCGGTTACTATGAGGGGCTGGTCGGGGAAGTGATCCTGCGCCTTGCGGATCTTATCCAGGCGTTTCCGGCGTTCATCCTCGCAATGGCGCTGGTGGCGGTGCTTGGCAACAGCACCCAGAATATCCTGATGGTGGTAGCCTTTGTGAACGTCCCAATCTATACCCGCTTTGTGCGCGGCGAAGTATTGGCCATGAAAAGCCGCCCGTTTATCGAAGCGGCGCAGGCCGCCGGAATGTCGCCGCTTCGCATCATGTTCAAGGAACTTCTGCCGAACTCGCTGCGTCCGGCGCTGGTGCAGGCTTCGATCAACATCGGCGGCGCAATCCTCCTGACAGCGGGGCTCAGCTATATCGGCGCGGGCGTCAATGTGCCGACCCCTGAATGGGGCTCGATGATTTCGATCGGCGCGCCGCTGATCCTGACCGGACAGTGGTGGGCGGCTTTCTTCCCGGGCGTCTGCATCGGCGTAACGGTGTTCGGCTTCGCGCTGTTTGGGGATTTCCTGCGCATTTATCTGAACCCGGAGAGGAGATAGGAACATGCATAAAATTCTGGAAATCGAAGATCTGCGCGTGGGCTTTCATCTGACGCACGGCACTTCACATATTGTAAACGGGCTGAATATCTCTCTGGAGGAGGGGCATCTGATCGGGCTTGTGGGCGAATCCGGATCGGGAAAATCCGTTTCTGCGTCCGCCGCGCTCGGGTTTGTGCGCAAACCGGGATTCATCGAATCCGGCAGGGTGATCTTCGATGAGAAGGTCGATCTGCTCGCGCTTTCGGAACAGGAACTCCAGCAGTACCGCGGCAGCGCGGTGGGGCTCATTGCGGCGAACGCCCGCGGGCATCTGAATCCGCTGATGACGGTGGGCGAGCAGATTTCCAACGTCTACCGCGCGCACAACAAATGCACCAAAAAGGAGGCGTGGGACGCGACGCTCAAGATGCTCGAGGCGGTGGGGCTCACCGACATCGGGCAGCGCGCGAAATCCTATCCGCACGAACTGAGCGGCGGTATGGCGCAGCGCTGCATGATTGCGATGGCGCTTATCAACTCCCCGCGCGTGCTGATCGCGGACGACGCGACCAACGGGCTCGACGTGACCGTGCAGGCGCAGATCATGGACCTCATCATTACAATGCTGCGCGAACGCGACATGTCCGGTATCTTCATCACCCACGACCTGGGTGTTGTGGCCCAGTGCTGCAACGAGATTGCCATCATGTACTGCGGGCAGATTGTGGAATTCGCGCCGGTTGAACAGTTTTATAAAAACCCGGTGCATCCCTACAGCCGGCACCTGCTCTATTCGCTGCCGGAATACCGGAACGCGGCCCACAAGGAGAAGATGTGGGAGAACAACATGGACCCGATGAATCTGCCGGACGGCTGCCTTTTCCATCCGCGCTGCAAATTTGCCTGTGAAGGATGCAGGGTCGGGGATATCGGCATGGTTGAAGTGGAGCCGGGGCATTTTGTGAAATGCTGCAATATCGATGCGGCCTGCAAGACTGCGGCGGCGATTAAGGGAGGTACACACGATGGACAATCTTCTTGAAGTGAAAAATCTGACGAAATTGTTCCCGGTGGGCTATAAAAAGAACATCACGGCCGTCAATGATATCTCATTTGATATCCGTCCGGGCGAAACCTTTGGACTGATCGGTGAAAGCGGTTCCGGAAAATCCACGGTGGGGCGCTGCCTTCTGAACCTCATCAAGCCGACGAAGGGAAAACTGGTCTATAAAGGCGTGGACTATTCCAGGTTTACAAAAAACCAGAAGGCGCTCATCCGCAAGGAGATGCAGATGGTGTTTCAAGACCCGAACTATTCGCTGAACCCGCGCGTCACCGTATGGGATACGGTACAGAACACACTGAAGGTCAGCCGCGAATTTTCCCTGGAACAGCAGGAGCAGCTCACCAAGGAAGCGCTCGATATGGTGCACCTGCGGGAGGACAACTACGGCAAGTACGCCCATCAGCTCAGCGCCGGCCAGCAACAGCGCGTCGGTATTGCCCGCGCGATCGCGGCGCATCCGAACTTTGTGGTGCTCGACGAACCGACCTCCTCGCTGGACGTTTCAATCCGCGCGGAAATTAACGATCTTCTGCGCAGCCTGCAGGACGCAATGGGGGTTTCATACCTCTTCATCTCCCATGACCTGAGCACGATCCAGTATCTCTGCCACCGCGTGGCGGTCATGTATCTGGGCTCGATCATGGAATACGGCACGGTGGAGCAGCTCTTTAAAAATTTTGCGCATCCTTACAGCAAGGCGCTGCTCGCATCGGTCATGGTGCCGGACCCGGACGTGAAACGCAGCCGTTACCGGCTTACCGGCGAGATCCCCAGCGCGATCAACCTGCCGAAGGGCTGTGCGCTGGCTTCCCGCTGCGGAGAAGCGGAGAAACGGTGCTTTACCGAAAATCCAGCGATGGTGGAGATCGAGCCGGGCCATTTCGTCAAATGCCACCATGCGAAATCCTGCCATGACTGCGCCGGATGCGGTGCGGACGCAGCGAAATCAAATGAATAAGGAAGGATCCCAATGAGATTAAAAGGTAAAATTGCGGTGATCACAGGGGCGAGCGCCGGGAAAGGCATGAGCCGCGGCTTCCCAGAGGGTTTTGCCCGGGAAGGCGCCGACCTGGTGCTCAACTATTATGGGCATCCGGCCGCCGAAATGGAAGCTTTTCGGCAGGAGCTGGAACAAAACGGCGTCCGGGTGATCCTGGCGGAAGGGGATATTTCACAGGAGGAGACCGCAAAGGAGCTCATCGATACGGCGATCAGGGAATTTGGAAGGATTGACATTCTCCTAAACAACGCGGGCATCTCAAAGCCGAAACGCCTCACCGACATGAGCTTCACAGACTGGCAGCGGACAATTTCCGTGAATCTGAACAGCGTTTTTCTCACCTGCCGCTATGCTGTGCCGCATATGATTGAACGGAAATTCGGCCGTATCATCAACATTGCGTCACAGGTCGGACAGAAAGGCAGCGTCGAGCATTGTCATTATTCCGCCGCAAAGGCCGGGATGATCGGCTTCACCAAATCGCTCGCGCGGGAAGTGGGTGCGTACGGCATCACTGTGAACTGTGTGGCTCCCGGCCCGATTGTGACCCAGCTGATGGGCGAAGTGAGCGAGGAATGGATCAGGGGCAAGGCGGCGGAACTGGTTCTGCCGCGTTTCGGAGAGGTGGAAGAGGTAGTCCCGTCCGCGATTTTTCTGGCGTCGGAACCGGACGGAAACCTCTATACGGGCCAGACGCTTGGACCGAACCTTGGCGATGTGATGCTTTGAGCATCCGGATGGCGCAAATGAAAGATTGGAAGAGGTGTCTGGAATATGGAAATTAACAAAGCCCGCCTGTGGGACCGGCAGCAGCAGGTCGGTTCCATCGGAGCCGACCCGCAGGGGGGGATCAGCAGATTTGCCTGGACTCCGGAATATAAAGAGGCCTGCGAACTACTGATAAAATGGATGGAAGAGGCTGGGCTCGGCGTACGCGTCGACACCGTGGGGAATATCTATGGGCGTATGGAGGGAACGGAAGACCTTCCGGCGATCCTTTCCGGTTCGCATTTCGACACGGTCCCGAACGGTGGGAAATTTGACGGCCTCACGGGTATTATGACCGCGCTAGAAGCGCTGCAGACCATGCGGGACAACGGCTACAAACCACGCCGCCCGATTGAGATGGTCGCCTTTGTGAATGAGGAAGCAAGCCAGTTTTTGGGAGGTACCTTCGGCAGCAAGGCGATGTGCGGCGTATTGCCGCACGACTACCCCGATGTCACCAAGCACCGGTTCACCGGCGAGCCACTGCGGGACGCGATGCGTGAATTTGGCATGGGACTTGACCCGGACAATATCGAGGACAGCATCATTGACCCGAAAAATTATTGCTGCTTCATCGAAGTACATATCGAACAGGGCCGCTATCTGCTTGAACATGATCTGCCGCTCGCGGTCGTGACCGATATCGCCGGGATCAAGCAGTTCTATATCACGCTGAACGGCATCTCATGCCATGCTGGCGGCATGGCGATGGAGGACCGGCATGATACGCTTGCGGCGGCGGCCGCAGTCGCGTGCGAGGTGGAACGGCTGGCAAAGACCCTGAGTCCGAACACCCGCGGCACGGTCGGCTACATCCAGTCCGATCCGGCCGAACATAACATCATTGCGCGCCAGTCGGTCATCCCGGTCGATTACCGGGAGGCCGACGACGAAAAATGGCAGAAGTTCTATGACGATCTGATTGCTTTTGTGGAAAAGCAATGCAGCGAACGCGGGTTGACTTATTCGGTCACAACGACCATCGACGAACGGCCGTCTCACTGCCATCCGCGTCTGATGTCCGCTATCCATAAAGCAGCGGAGGGACACCGTATCCCGCACACTGAAATGATCAGCTTCCCATGCCATGACGCGGTCAACATCGAGCGGATTATGCCGATGGGGATGATCTTCCTACGCAGCTCGAACGAGGGACTCAGCCATTGCCCCGAGGAATATACGACGCCGGAGGACCTGGAAGCTGGCGCGAACACCCTTTTGGGAACGTTTATTGACCTTTGCGAAAACGATTGGGAATAAGGAGCGAAATAAAATGGAACTGAAAAGAATTACAACTGATAAGGCCCCGAATCCGGGCGGCTGGTACTCGCAGGCATTTGTCGTGGGAGATTTTGTCTTTACAGCGGGTGTTACCGCGAACGACCCAGTGACGCAGGAGATGGTCGGCCCAGGCGATATCGTCCTACAGACCCGGCAGGCGATCAAAAATCTGGAGCAGATCCTGATTGCCGCGGGCACCGATCTCAAGCATGTGGTGAAAACGCTGGTCTTTGTCAGTAATATTGATGATTTCGCGGTGTTCAACGAGGAATATAAAAAATTCTTCCCCGTGGACCCGCCCGCGCGCAGCACGATGCAGATTGGGAAATTCAATAACGGCATGGTCATCGAGATCGAAGCGGTGGCCGTCCTGCCAAACTGAATGGATCGAAAGGATAAAAGAATGAGGAACGGCGGTGCCGTTCCTCATTCTTGTTTGTCGGATATCTATCCAGATATGACAATGGGTCAGGACGCGTCGCCAAGACGGATAACGGTCAGAGCGATGTCGTCAAAGAGAAAGCCTGCCTGGCTGGCGACGACCTGCAACGTTGCGGCGCCGTCCACACGGAAAGGCACAGAGAAGGTCATGGTCGCTGCTTCGGTTGAGGCGGTGAAAGTGTGGTTTGCCGTAGCGCCCGCGACTGGAGCCCCATTGAGATAGAGCTGCGCCAGGAGTGTGGAGGGGATCGTTGTATTGGGTTCGGGCGAGGCGGTGCCATGGAATGAGGCCTGATAGATGCCGGGCTGATGGATCTGGATGTCAGGGCTGCCCGCCTGGTGGGTTATGGCATTCCCGGAGATGAGCGGCGTTTCGTTGAATGTCAGCGCAACGCCTGCGGAGGTTGACTGGTCGGTAGAGTCGACCGTGGCAAGCACGTCGGGCGTACCGCCGCCGCCTGGTTCGCCGCGCGGAATAACGAAGTCGAATATCGCGTCGTTTTCATTGCCGGAGTTGATTACCTGTGCATCAGTTCCAGGATCACCGGTGATTACTGTACCGACTCGGATAGTCGCCGCCATTCCGGTTTCTCCTGTCGGCCCAGTGGGTCCAGTGGGCCCGGTTGGCCCAGTCGGTCCGGTCGCGCCAGTCGCACCGGTTGTTCCTATTCCAGTCGCGCCGATCGCGCCAGTGGGTCCAGTGGGCCCAGTCGGTCCGGTCGCGCCAGTCGCACCGGTTGTTCCTATTCCAGTCGCGCCGGTAGCGCCGATCGCGCCAGTGGGTCCGGTGGGCCCAGTCGGTCCGGTCGCGCCAGTCGCACCGGTTGTTCCTATTCCAGTCGCGCCGGTAGCGCCGATCGCGCCAGTGGGTCCGGTGGGCCCAGTGGGCCCGGTTGGCCCAGTCGCACCGGTTGTTCCTATTCCAGTCGCGCCGGTAGCGCCGATCGCGCCAGTAGGCCCGGTGGGCCCAGTCGGTCCGGTCGCGCCAGTCGCACCGGTTGTTCCTATTCCAGTCGCGCCGGTAGCACCGGTAGCACCGGTTGGGCCGGTGGGACCAGTTGCTCCAGTAGGTCCAATTTCACCACGCGGAATCACGAAGTCGAGCAGATGGACTGGACCTCCGGTCGCGTCATGCACCTGTGCCGGTTCTCCGGGTTCACCGGTGGTGGTGCTGCGTATGACAATGGTGTCAGCTGTTCCATCTGAGCCGGCAGCGCCGGTAGCACCCGTGACCCCAGTAGCTCCTGTGGCTCCTCTCGGGCCAGCGGGTCCCGGAAATCCCATTGGCCCCTGCGGGCCGGTCACGCCAGTCGGCCCAGTGGGTCCGGTTGGACCTGGCACCGGGATTGGACAGGGAGGCGGACATGGCGGACAGGGAGGCGGACATGGCGGACAGGGAGGCGGACAGGGTGGTACCGGCGGCGGACAGGGACACGGATTTGGCGGAGTCGGACACGGGCAGGCGGCCTGAGCGGACGAGCCGGTGCTGCCCGCCGGATACCTTGTTGGGTCGTTTGGATTGGGATATAAATTCATATTCATAATTGAACGCTCCAATATTATTGATGTCAGGGGGATACAGTATCCCATAACAGTATATTTCCATTGGGGTGCTTTGGTGTGCAAAGCTTTTGAACAGCCGGATGCGGTACGGCAAAAGAAAAAGGATAACGCCAATTTTTTTGGCGTTATCCTGAAAGCAGCTGGTGTCAGGGCTCCAGAGGCTTTTTGTTGTCGTAATAGAGGTGGCGGGGCAGGCCGTCGACCATAATGGGGGTCAGTTCGGCTTGGATGAGCGGGCGAACGTAGGTGAGAAAATCATTGGACATATAGGTGCCTTCCGTGTTGATCCATTCGCGCGGAACGACTTTTTCCACGTTTGCAATTTTATGTACGTCGTAGATATCGGTCGCGCATTGGTAGGGGTCGTTTGAAAGCCGTTTGAGAATGACCATCTTGCCGGACTCGCCCTCAAAAGCCTCCTTGACCGCCGCGCCGCCGACCTGGAACGCTTCGGTGATGTCGACGCGGGAAACAATGTGAGAAGCGCAGCGCTGCAGGGTACTGAATTCGATGGCACGGGTCTTGCAGCCGATTTCCCGCGAAGCCTTGTTCGCAAGGAACCGGGCGGTCCCGGCCAGCTGTTTGTGGCCGAATGCGTCCTCAAAGGTGACGTTGTCGGTCAGCTCGCAGACATAACGCCCGTCGGGAAGCTTGACCCCTTCCGAAACTGCGATCACCACCGATTTTTTGCGTTTTTGCACCTCGTCAACCCGGGAGATGAACCGGTCGATGTCGAACTGGATTTCCGGCAGGAAGATCATATCCGGGCCTTCACAGTCCTCACAACGTGCCAGCGCGGCCGCACCGGTCAGCCAGCCTGCGTTGCGGCCCATGATTTCGACGATGGTGACGTTTTTCTGGTCATAGACCAGCCCGTCACGGATGACTTCCTTGAGGATGGAGGCAATGTATTTTGCCGCGCTTCCGTAGCCGGGGGTGTGGTCGGTGACAGCCAGGTCGTTGTCGATGGTTTTCGGCACGCCCATGAAGCGGATGTCGCTGCCTTTTACCATGCCGTAATCCGAGAGCTTTTTGATGGTGTCCATCGAGTCGTTTCCGCCGATGTAGAAGAAGTATTTTATCCCGAGCTTATCGAGGATTGAAAAGACCTTCCTGTAGATTTCCTCATTCTCCCAGATCTCGGGCAGCTTGTAACGGCAGGAACCGAGATAGGAGGACGGGGTACGCTTGAGCAGCTCGATGTCGAGGTCGTTGCGAATATGTTCGGAAAGATCAACATAGCGTTCTTCCAGAAGCCCCTGGACCCCGTGCAGCATTCCGTAAACTTTTTCGGCGCCGCGGTCGCGCGCGGTTTTATAGACCCCCACAAGGCTGGAATTGATCACTGCGGTCGGTCCTCCGGATTGGCCGACAATAACGTTCCCTTTCATTGTCCTACCTCCTGGAACAGATTTGTTTGGTATTATTGTACTCTATTGGACAGCCACTTGCAAGCAAAATTTGTATAGGATTGTCGGTTCCGGTTTTCGCTTCTTTTCGTTTCTTGTGGAATATCACGAATGAATTTCCTGTTTATCCCAGATCGGCGTGTCGGGATACAAATCTTTGCCATGTGCGGGCCTCTCGTTATCCCATGATTGAAATGGGTCGGGAACACGGGTAAAAAAACACAGGACTTTTTCTTCCCGGAAAACCCCTTGACATTTCAGTTTTCTCCTTTATACTGATGGGGATATGAATTATTAGAAGGAAGAAACGGAGCTATCATGGCGCAGACAACACATTGTGAAAACGGGATTACAGAGGGAGCCATCTGGAAACAGCTGCTCGCTTTTTTCTTTCCCATTCTGCTGGGAACATTCTTCCAGCAGCTCTACAATACAGCGGACGCCATCATTGTGGGGCACTTTGTTGGCAAGGAGGCACTCGCGGCGGTTGGCGGCGCGACCAGCGTGCTCATCAACTTTTTGGTGAACCTCTTTATGGGCGTTTCGACCGGCGCCACCGTTGTCATCGCGCAGTATTACGGCGCGCGCAACTTTGAGGAGGTGGAGCGCGCCGTCCATACGGCGGTCGCACTGGCGCTGGCGGCTGGCGTGGGGATCATGGCAATTGGCATTGCCGGGGCAAAACCCGCCCTTGTGGCGATGGCGACGCCGGACGATATCCTGCCGCATGCGCTGACCTATCTGCGGATTTTTTTCCTTGGCACGGTCGCGTCCTTTCTCTATAATATCGGTTCCGGTATTCTGCGCGCGGTTGGAGATACCCGTCGTCCTCTTTATTTCCTGATTGTGGCCTGCCTCACGAATATTCTGCTTGATCTGCTCTTTGTGGTGAAACTGGGGCTGGGGGTGACGGGTGTCGCGGTGGCAACCGTCCTTTCACAAGTCATCAGCGCAGTGCTCACGCTGCTGGCGCTCTGCAAGGAGGGCAGCATCTATCAGCTTATCTTCCGCAAGATCCGGTTCTATCCGGGCATCTTGAAAAATGTTCTGCAGATTGGGCTGCCTGCGGGCATCCAATCGGACATGTATGCCATATCCAATATCCTGTTGCAGGCCTGTATCAATGGGTTCGGCACCAACGTGGTTGCCGCGTGGACCGCATTCGGCAAGGTAGATGGCTTTTACTGGCTGATATCCGCTGCGTACGGCCTTGCAATCACCACTTTTGTGGGACAGAACTTCGGCGCGCAGAAATATGACCGGGTCCGCAAAAGCGTGCGGGTCTGCATGGGAATGATCGTTGCGACCACCGTGATGGTCAGCATCCTGTTCTGCCTTTTTGCCGAACCGCTGCTGCAGCTCTTCACAAACGATGTGGAGGTGCTGAAATATGGAGTGGAAATGATGCTGATGATGGCGCCCTTTTATCTTGTCTACACCGTTATTGAGATCCTTTCCGCCGCGGTGCGCGGAGCGGGCGAGGCGCTGGTGCCGATGCTGATCGTCTGCGGAGGCGTTTGTGTGCTGCGTGTGCTGTGGATTTTCTTCGTACTGCCGTTTTATCCATTTGTCGAAATGGTGGTGATCAGCTATCCCGTTACCTGGGCGATTACAGCGGTGCTTTTTATCATCTACTATCTGCATGGCGGCTGGCTGCGGCGCTGTATTGCCAAGGCGGGCTTTTCGAAGGAAGGGGAACCGCTGCAGCAGGAATGATCCGGCGGTTCCTTTTACAGAGTGGATGTGATATACTTTTGTGGGGTGATGGAAATGGATTTGCCAATGCTTGATTTTTTACAGGCAAAGAATATTTACACCGGGAGCGTGGGCGATTTCCGTTACCGGTTTCAGCCGGAAGCGGAGACGGTCAAGGTCTGGGCGTATGATACCTACTGCTTTGAATACTGCCGGGAGCATGACGGCAGGATGTTGGGCGAGGCAGAATTTTCGCTTGATGCTGACGGCCTGGCGAAGGCTGGGGAATGGCTCGGGGAGAAATATAACGCCTATTGAGAGGACAAAGGGCGGCTTTCCATCTGGAAAGCCGCCCTTTTTGCTTGTCAAGAAACCACCGACTATGTCGGTGGTATGAAAAAAGCTTTAGCGAGGAGGAGGAGATAAAAACTCCTTTTGGTGTAAAATGGGCTTGCGGTCTGGCAACTGCAAGGAACACCAAAAGGAGGACATTCGAAATGAATGACAGTAAAAGTTTAGCACATACAAGATGGAATTGCAAATATCATATCGTGTTTGCGCCAAAGTACAGGAGGAAAGAATTCTATGGGGAAAAGAGGGCAGAAATTGGGAAGATATTAAGAGAGTTATGTGAGTGGAAAGGCGTAAATATCGTAGAAGCAGAAGTATGTGAGGATCATATCCATATGCTTGTAGAAATACCGCCAAAGATGAGCGTATCAAGTTTTATGGGATTTCTGAAAGGAAAAAGCAGCTTGATCATTCATGAACGACACGCAAATTTGAAATACAAGCATGGGAATAGATCTTTTTGGTGCCGCGGGTACTATGTAGACACAGCGGGGAAAAACGCCAAAAAGATCGCAGAATACATAAAAAACCAATTGGAAGAAGATAAACTACAGGATCAATTAACGTTTAGAGAATACGAGGACCCTTTTAAGGGGAATAAGTAACAAGCTTTTGCAAATGTCAGACCGCATATGCCATTGCAATGGCTGCCAGTAACAGCGGGTTATACCCGCATAAGAAAAACCGCCGGCTATGCCGGCGGATTCTTATTCAGTCGGTGTGCTGGGCAGCCTCGATCCCAGCGTACTGAAAGTTCCCGCCCTCCGGTTCGAACCGGTCTGCATTTCATATTATATCAGAATGAAACTTGTACTTTAGAAAGCAGGTCCTTCCGCCAAAAAAGCGCCGGAAAAGTTGCCTTTCCATGCAACTTTTCCGGCATTTTGGCGGTAAAGGTGAAAGGAGCGTTGCCGATGCATGTAAACGGATACAATCTGCGCATGACACGCGGGGACAGTGAAACCATCCACATCAGCTGTGAGAACGCGGATGGGACGCCGCATCCATTCCAATCCGGGGATACGGTCTATTTTACGGTGAAGAAGGATGTCAACACGGCAGAAATTCTGCTGCAGAAGATCATAACCATTTTTACCGAAACCGGAGCGGCACAGGTGGAGCTTGCGCCGCAGGACACGCGCGGGCTTTCTTATGGCGGGTACAAATACGATGTGCAGCTCAGCTGCGCGGACGGCCAGGTCATGACGATTGTCCCGCCGAACGACTTTCGGATCGGAGGTGAGGTGACTTATGATTAGCGGCAAAATCCCAACAGCGGCAAAACTGAAGGCAACCGTCGTCGCTGCGGGGCCGGCGGGGAAATCCGCTTACCGCTATGCGGTGGAAGGCGGCTATTCCGGGACAGAGGAACAGTTCTACCGGGATCTTTCCGGCACCGGGAGCGGGGTGGCCGGTATCCTCTATGTCAAAAGTTTTTCCGCTTCGGCTTTCCAAAAAAGCGGCCTGCAGTATAGCTGCCTGATTCCCGCGTCGGAGCACGGGCTCGGTCCGCGTGCGATGGTTACGGAGGTGCTTCGGGAAGCGGACGCGGGATACGGGAACGTGTGGTATCAGTATAAAATCCTGCCGAACGGGGACGTTGCGCTTTATTCAGCGGAGCCGTTCGATGGAAAAATTGTGATCGAAAAAATATAGGAGGAATTCATTTGGCATTAACAACCGTAAAGCTTGGCGATTTCATTGAAAACGTCATTAAAACGGTCAACGACAATTTCAGCGATCTGGAAGTCCGAAAGGTGGACGGCGCGAATGTTCCGACCAAAGTGAGCGAACTTTCAAACGACAGCGGCTTTCAAACAGCACAGCAGGTGGCGGAAGCGGTCGCCGCGTTGGCCGCCTCTGCGCCGGAGACGCTCGACACCCTGAAGGAGCTGGCTGACGCGCTTGGCAACGACCCCAATTTTGCAGCTACCATTGCCGGGCAGATTGCCGCGAAGGTGGATAAAGTGGAAGGCAAAGGGCTTTCGGCCAACGATTTTACCGATACATTGCTCGCGAAACTGAACAGCCTTTCGAACTATACGCTGCCGGTTGGAGGGGAACTGCTCGGCGGCGTCAAAAACGGCGGGAACGTCACCATCAACGCGGACGGCACCATGACCGCGCCCGCCGCCCAACAGGGGGCGAGCGTAACCCGTCTGGATTTCGGTGCGGACGACGCGCGCTGGGGGCCTCTGACGGAAAACAGCTACACCTTGACAGTGGCTTCGTCTGGAAAATCTCCGATCGGGGTCTACCGCAAGGACAAAACGGCATACGGCCTTTCAATGAGTGATCTTGCGATTGACGGCGCAAACATTGCGGTAACAAGCTACGATAAATTTGAGGGGTATCTGCTGCTCATCTGAGCGCGGAAAAAATGGAACGGCCATTGGCCGTTCCATTTTTTAGTCCGGGATTCCTGGTGTTTCGGTCGTCTTTTTGATGTTTTGCAGGCCGCGGTTCACTTTTTCGTGGCTAAGCGGGATATCATAAATTTCACTGTAGGAATCCACTTCGGGCTCGTCGGCTGGGGCCGCGGGGATGAGGCCGGTGCATTCGGTGGCGGAAGCTACCGAAAACAGATCGTCAAACAGATCGCGGCCGTCGTCCGCATCGAACGGATGGGCGGACTTGGGTGTTTTCGGATCGGACATGATAATCAGCTCCTTTTTAAAGTTTCTTTTAGTGTTTCCGCATCCGCGACAACGATACATTGTCAAATTTTTTCACGAAAGATCGCCAAAACGAATATTCTGAGAAAAAACAGTCTCTGAAAGGCGGTCATTCTCATGGTACCAGTTTATCCGTATCTGCGTAAAGAAACGCAGTGCAAAAGTGTTCCCATCGCGTTTCCCCCGCAGGAACAGCTGACACAGCCCGGACTCGAGACGCTGATGAATCCGCGTCCTATTTTTGAAAATCCCTCCTATTGCGGCAGCGGGAAACTTTCGGGCAAAACAGCTGTCGTGACCGGCGGCGACAGCGGCATCGGCCGGGCGGTAGCCTGCGCTTTTGCCAAGGAGGGCGCGGATCTAGTGATCCCGTATCTCTGTGAGGAACGGGACGCGCGCGAAACAAAATGCTGGATCGAAAATCTGGGCCGCAGATGTCTGCTGATCCCAGGGGATCTGGGACAGCGGAGCAACGCGGATGCCGCTGTGGAGAAGGCAGTTGGATGCTTTGGAAAAGTCGATGTGCTGGTCAATAATCAGGCGGTACAGTTTGTACAGGAGAGCATCCTGGACATCTCCGCCGAACAGCTCGAAACAACCTTTCGTACCAATGTTTTTGCAACCTTTTACATGATCCAGGCGGCTTTGCCGCATATGAAGCGCGGAAGCGCGATCATCAACACCACCTCGGTTACGGCCTATTACGGGGAACCCAAACTGATTGACTACAGCGCCACCAAGGGCGCGCTCGCGGCGCTGACCCGTTCGCTGGCACTTTCGCTCGCGCCCTGCGGAATCCGTGTGAATGGGGTGGCGCCCGGGCCCATCTGGACGCCCCTCATCCCCTCCTCCTTTTCCGCGCGGGAGGTCGCTGCGTTTGGCACCCAGACTTCGCCGGTGCCGATGCGCCGCGCGGGGCAGCCGTTTGAACTTGCGCCAGCTTATGTCTATCTCGCAAGCTACGACAGTTCGTACATGACTGGGCAGGTACTGCATCCGAACGGCGGTACCATCGTGAACGGCTGATTCGCGCAGAAAAAACCGGTCCGTAAGCGCCTGTAACAGGCATTTACGGACCGGTTTGGGCTATTCAGCGATTTTGAACAGGGTGAGCTGGATCGAAATAACAGACATTCCGTCTACCACGCCGGTTGTTTCGATTGGGGCTGTGTCCTCCTGCGCGATTCGAACAAGCGAAACCATGTCGCCCGCTGAAAGCCGCAGAAGGCTTGTAGCCGCGCAGGGGACGCTGGACGAACCGTCCGCACCGGCCCCGCAGCTTGCATTGCCGCTCGAGTCCGCGCCATTTTTTGAACGGACAACAAAGACGGCGGAATAACCGGGTGCGAGCGCCACCCGGTGGCTCACAAGGTAGACGCCGCTTTCCGCAATGGCAACGGCGTTGCCGGAAAGGATAAATCCGCTGGAGTTCGCGGGATTTGCATATTCCAGCGGCAGTGTTTCACCGGGCAGAATCCGCTGATTTCCGGCTGTGTAGAAACTCGCGTAAGCGGGGGACAGGCCCGGCCCTTTGGGCCCTGTGGGCCCGACGGGTCCCCTGGGCCCCGGAAGTCCGGCAGGCCCCTGCGGGCCCGCCGCGCCGGTTACGCCGCGTGGGATGACAAAATCGAGCAGGTGGTTGGGGCTGCCGGTCGCGTCGGTGACCAATGCGGGGAATCCCGGGTCGGCCGTGGTGGTACTGCGTACTGCGAGCGTTTCAATCCCGCCGAATCCCCCCGCTCCAGCGGGTCCGGCCGGGCCAGTCGCGCCGGTAGGGCCAGTCGCGCCGGTAGGGCCAGTCGCGCCGGTAGGGCCGGTTGGGCCAGTCGCACCGGTTACACCGGCGGGGCCAATGGGCCCCATCGGTCCCGGCATCCCGCACGGCAGAGGCGGCTCCTGCGGGGCGGGCGGCGCCGATGGACATGTGGACTCGGGTTCGTCCACCAGGCAGGATGACGGTTTTGGGGAAGGCGCCTCTGGATTCCGGCTGGGGAATTCCTGATCCAGGGAAGGCGGTTCCGGGCGGGACGCGGGTTCGGATGACGGTTGTGGCGATTTTGTCTGGGGACGGCTGCTGTGTGGGACAGGGATGACATATCGGTTCATAATACGCTCCAATCCGCCGCTGCGCGCGCCGGCATATCCTATGTAAAAATCCCGGAAAACGCATGCGCGCAGAAAAAAGGCCGCGTCTGTCCGGTATTTCTATTTATATTCTATGCAGCGGCGGAAAAATTGTCCGAAATTGAAAAAAACTGCTATACGGATTGCTGCCTGTGAAACAAAAGAAGGAATGCTGTCATATAGGACGAAAAACAGAAACAGGGATGCCGCCAAATGGCAACAGCTGATAAGGAAGTATTAAAACAAACTAACTTAACGGCTGACAAACAGGTTGCAAACAGCTCCGAATGTGTAATGCATTCGGAGTTGTTTTATGATAAAATGTATCCGTAAGGGTGGTGAACAAAAAATGGATGATAATCTCATCTCAATGGGCAAATTACAAAGCGACATAAAAACTATGAAACTCGTTTCTCTATTTCTAAAACCAGAACAGAGAAAACAATTAAACACATTAGAAAAGCAACTTGATAATATGATTGCGCAAACAACAGCTTTCAATGAGAGATTTTCCTCTTACGGTTGGTGTGCGTATGATAGTATGAGTATGACTATTATAGAAAGTGCAAATACTGCTTTCGAGGAAGGTGGAATAGAGAGTGCTGAACAGGTTTTGATAAATTACTACAAAACAGACGTCAACAAAATTACTCATTGGATAAAAAATAGTTCAGAGGCATTTGCCGTGAGATATAATCTAATACAGCGTTTCTTTGAAGACCATTTTGCAGAAAGGTATCATGCGAGCGTTCCCCTTGGTTTGATTATAGTAGATGGTGCTGTTAACGATTTCACAAAAAGCAAAGGTTTTTTTGCTGAGGGAACAGCAGTTGATGCATGGGATTGTTTAGTTGGATGTAGTGACGGTTTGACCAAACTAAAAGGCATATTTAATCAGAACCGCACAAAAACAAATACCGAAACGATTACACTCCCTTATCGGAACGGCATTTTGCATGGTCGTGATCTGACTTATGCTAATGAATATGTATCATGCAAGTGCGTATCTCTTATGTTCGCTGTTGCCGATTGGATGAAAATGAAGAACAGCGAAGATACAAGAAAAGCTACATATGAGAAATCAGTTAATCCTCCCCCTATAAGAGAGTCTTTAGCGCGCATAAAAGAAAACAAACAGATACGAGAGGAAATTTCATCATGGGAAAAACATACAGTTATTGTTGGTGAGGATATTCCCGCAAATGGATTACCAAAGGATTATATAGAATACCCGTATATTCTTGAGGTCGTTGAGATGTTGTGTGCATGGAAAAACAAAAACTATGGGAAGTTGTCAACACATCTGCAAAAAATGTTTTCAGCAAGTCTTTCTTCTGGAAAACGTGCTGGCGAATGCAGAAAAATATTTGAACACAAAATACTTGATACATTTGAAATTATTGAGATTGAAGAACGAGCGTGTGCCTTGTCAAAGGTCATGGTTAAAGTGTTTTGGACAGATGATAATCATAAAAAAGAAGCGCTTTTAACTTTCGGTTGTGTCTATGAGAGCACTACTGAACGTGTGGGTGTACCATGGAGAGACAACGGTAAATGGATTTTAATGCCGTGGGATGTACGAGGGCTATATCAATAAGCGGTTATTTATATGGAACAATGGAATGGCATTTTGTGCCTTCAAGGGACATTAGATTGCCATCTCGTTTCCCCACTCTGGAAGCCACATAAATGCTGTCTTTTTTGCACTCAAAATGTCCACGCTGGCAGGGCAGATGTTACGCAGTAGAACGCCATTTTGAGGGGCGCGAGTATAAAACCTTTACCTACTCTCATTTTGCCTTTGCAAAGCCGCATGAATACTGACTTTTGCAGCCTCTATTGCGTGACAGAGAACCCCATAATTCAGAGGGGGCGCAAGCGGTCTATCCGTTTGCGCCCTCTTGATTACCTTATAGCAAGGACATGGAAAACCGTCAAGGGCGGCGCAGCCGTTTATCTTGACCCTTGACGGTTTTTCATGGCTTTGCTACTTGCCCGGCGGCTGATACTCCAATCGGAACTTCAAAACAGCCATAAGCAGCTTTGCATTTAATCGCTCTTTCAAATCGGTGTTCCCTCCGCTTAGCCTACCTATGTAGGCTTTGTGCCGTTCCTGCACCGCAAGGAGTGCGGCGTTATCTCCCGTAATTGCCCGTTCAATCACTTCATAGGAAACAAGATTATATTTGCTATTATTCATCATTTATCTTCTCATTTCTGTCCGTAACTGTTTCAACGCTGCGTTTTTCTGATAATTGACCGTTGTGCGTGGCTTTCCCAATAACGCCCCAATCTGCTTATCTCTTAATTGCAGATAATAGCGCATAAGGATAATTTCCCGCCGCAGTTCTGATAAGCACAACAAAGCTTTTGCTAACTTTTCGCTGTCAACAACTACCATCTGCCCGTTGACCGCAAAGGCAGTCGGCTTGTCCTGCAAGATAAAGTATTCGTCCATGCTGTGCAGCGCAAAAGAAGTGTGCTCTTGCAAGTATTCAAAGGATATTTCGCGCTGCGTTCTGCGTTTTCGTTCCCTGTAATAATTACAGGCTTCATTGTGCAATACGGCTTTACAAAATGCGTGAAACCGGCGTTCAATACTTTCCTTGTATTCTGTGGATAACATCATTCACCCATAGAACACCCCCTTATGGGATAATAAATTAAAACTCCATAACGTAAATTTCATTAACTGTATCAAAGGAAAAACCACATGATAACAGGGTATTGCAAGAAGCCTTATTTTCCTGTTCCGGCTGCACGATGATACGCTTTGCGTTTTTATGCAGCTTGACTTCCTTAATCAGTAGTTGAATGATATTTTTCCCAAATCCCTTTCCGAGATATTCAGTATCACCTATCAGATAGTCAATACTGTAAGTACCGTTTATATCCGTATTGCCTTGCCAATCTTCTCCGCTGTGACGGTATTCGTAATATTGGCAGAAACCGATAGGTTTGCCCTCCAATTCCACCATGAAGTGATGTAAGAATGAAAATTCGTCATTCCTCTTTTTGACTTCATCAATCCAATCCAACGGGTCATGATACCATTTAGCCACATGGGGCGTATATAGCCATTTTTCAAACAGTGCAACGTCCTCATTACGAAGCTGACGAAGTAACAATTTATCCAAGTCTTTTTCTCCTTTCAAATATGAATGTTATTTCATGTTCTTATTATAGCAGGTAGGACTTGCAAAGTCAACATGAACAATACTTCATATTCATTGACCAAATGAACATTATGGGATATACTTGTTCTTGTGAAAGGTGGTGCTTAGTTTGAACGATTTACCTATTCGAGAGCCGATACAAAAACGCTCTATTGAAAAGAAAACAAAAATAGTAAAAGCTGGTTTGGATTTATTCTGTGAAAAAGGTTTTTATAAAACAAACACGGTTGAAATAGCAAAGGCGGCAGGGGTTTCAACGGGAACAGTTTACAGCTATTTCAAAAACAAGACAGATATTTACATTGCTTCTTTTGAATATTTCCTTGATAGTTACCTTAGACCATTATTAGAGGAATTAGAAACTCTCCCCAAACCTGTTGATACGCAAGTTCTTATTGATAAATGTCTTAATCTATTTATCAATCTTTATGTCAATTCAAAGCAAACCGTAAATGAGCTGGGGCTTATGCAAGAGTCAGAACCGGAAATTATGCAGCACTTTGCCGCGTATGAGGATATGATTTTGTCTGCACTTGTAAAAGCCTTTGATAACCCGAATGTCACCAAAAAACATTTGACCGAGAAGATGTATCTTCTATATGCTTTGTCAGATATATTAGGGCAAGAACACGCTTTTAATTATCATGGGAACATAGATTTAGATGTGTTACGCTGTCAAATAACAGCTATGATTACTCACCTATTTGTAGAAGAATTATAAGGGTAGAAAATGCTTTAGCAATATAAAGCAAATAAAAATTAAAATCTTATTGCAGCCGCTATGTGCTGCAATATTTTTTTGCTCAAAAGTCGCTTTACATTTGGCATTTTCGGATTTTTCCCGTATTAAGAAGTGAGAGAACTTTTTGAAAAATTTTCTCTGAAATTTTAGCAAAATCGCCCCCTACGGTGTTGTAGGTAGTGAAAGGAGAGTGCGAATGGAAAACAGAAAACGAAGCGTACAAATCATTGTGCGGGTAACAGAGGACGAACGGGCGTTGATTGAGGAAAAAATGAAGCAGATACCGACGATAAACCTATCTGCTTACGCCCGTAAAATGCTGATTGACGGGTACATTATTGTTTTAGACTTGCAAGCGGTCAAAGCACATACGGCGCAGCTTCAGAAAATTGGCGTGAACGTCAATCAGATTGCAAGGCGTATCAACGAAACAGGTCGCATTTATGCCGACGACATGAACGAGGTAAAGCGGCTTATGGAAGAAGTGTGGCGATTGGAGCGTCGGCTACTCCTGCAATTCAAGGGGCTCACAAAATGAGGGCTTGGGAAACTTCCCAACAAGCAAAATGCGGAGCATTTTACGGGAACGGCTATCCGTTCCCTATGCTTGCTACGAAACTGTAAACCTCGATTTCAAAGGAAAGGACGGGAAAGGAATGGAACGGAAACGAGAACAAGACGAAAGCGATAACTTACCAAAACGGGGCAATCCGCTGAACGAAACGGTCTATTACAAAATCGGCGGTACAATCTTTGAAATTGAAACCTCCTGCGGCGGCTCTGAATTGCTGTATGACAAAATGGAACGGTTGATAAAATCGGAAACCGTCACATCGCCTACTGACAAGGAAAGGAAAGTCCGCTATAATAAAGACAGCAACCAGTTTGTCGGGCGTTCATTACAGGAGGAATGAACATATGACGAATACAAATTATCCCGACAACATTACCGCTTTATATGCACGTTTAAGCCAAGAGGACGCATTGGACGGGGAGAGCAACAGCATAGCCAACCAAAAGAAAATTCTGCTCAAATATGCGACGGACAACGGCTTTTCAAACCCCTTGTTTTTCATCGACGACGGAGTATCGGGAGTAACATTCGATAGACCCGGTTGGAATGAAATGATACACCTTGCGGAGTGTGGCAAGGTCAAGACGGTCATTGTCAAGGATATGTCCCGTATGGGACGCGATTATCTGAAAGTCGGCTATTACACCGAAAGTTTCTTTGCCGAGTGCGACATACGCTATATCGCTATCAACGACGGCGTGGACAGCGACAAGGGCGACAACGATTTCACCCCTTTCCGCAATTTGTTCAATGATTTTTACGCGCGAGATACCAGTAAGAAAATCCGCGCTGTGATGAGGGCAAAGGGCAATTCGGGCGAACACCTCTGCACCAATCCGCCCTATGGGTACAGGAAAGACCCGGAGGACAAGAAACGGTGGATTGTGGACGAGGAAGCCGCCGAGGTAGTCAAACGTATCTTTGTGCTGTGCGTGGACGGAAAAGGGCCAATGCAGATTGCAAAGCTGCTGACCGCCGACAAGGTTTTGACCGTTAAGGCGTACTATGCAAAGCGCGACGGAAAGCCGATGCCGGACAATCTCTATCGGTGGGATTACAAATCCGTCGCGGGGATATTGGAGCGTCCCGAATATATGGGCTGTACGGTGAACTTCAAGACCTATTCCAAATCTCACAAGCTGAAAAAGCGGCTGGACAACGCGCCCGAAAATTACCGTATCTTTCCCAATACACAACCTGCCATCATTGATGAAAAGGTGTTTGAGAGAGTACAGGAACTGAGGAAAAACAAACGCCGCCCCGCCAAGCAAGCGGAACGGCAAGGGTTGTTTTCAGGGCTGCTGTACTGCGCCGACTGTGGGAGCAAGCTGCATTTTGCAACAGGAAAGAACATGACCCCGGAGCAGGATTGTTACCGCTGTGCAAGGTACAAGAGCAATACGGGCGACTGCACCATGCACTATATCCGAGAGGAAACGCTAAAGCTGTTTGTACTGCGCCGGATATTCGACGTAACGGCAATGTTCATAGACAACGCCGACGATTTCCGCAGGGTAGTACAGAAGCAGCGTTTCGATGAAATGGAAAAGGCTGTAAAGCGACGCAAGAAAGAGTTGGAACAGGCAAAGAAGCGGATAGCGGAACTTGACCGTATTTTCAAGCGTATCTATGAGGACGACATAACGGGCGCGATTTCCCATGAACGGTTTTTGAAGCTGTCCATCGAGTATGAAGCGGAGCAAAAGGAACTGACGGAGTTTGTTAAAATAGAGCAAGCCGCCGTTGATACCTACGAGCAGGACAGAGCCGATTTTGACAGCTTCGCCGTCATTATCCGCAAGTATGTGGGTATTAAGGAGCTGACGCCTACCATTGTCAATGAGTTTGTGAAGAAGATAATCGTCCACGCCCCGGACAAGTCCAGCGGACACCGCCGACAAAAGATACAGCTTGTTTGGAACTTCATCGGGGAGTTGGAACAGGACGAGGACGCACAAACCATAGAACGGCATAGCAAAAGCAGAACGGCATAGCCTTTCGACTATGCCGCCCTGCAAATATGATTTTACTTCCTTGTGGGTGTGCGCCTAACGGCGGCATCCCTGTTTTATAACGCTGTTAGCACTTCATAAGCCGCGCCTTTGGCGGATCGTCGAATGCCAAAGAGGTCAGGGGAAACACTTTTTGCAGGGCGCGAGCCCGCGCTCCAGAGCCTGTGCAAGCGGGATTTCGGAAGCGTTTTTGATGTTGCTGCAGCCGGGGTCCGCATGGTATTTCCGGCCGGACGCGGTGATCCAGACTGTTTCTGAAGCCGGGTCAGCCGCGGCTTGAGCGGGTGAGGCTTCGGTGGAAGGCACGCTTTCGGAAACCGGCGCGGTGCCCGGTACAATTGTTTTCCCGTCCGAAGAAAGGACCACCGTTCCGTCGCGGTCGGTTCGATAAACTGCTGCACCGGCTTCGGAAAGCGCCCGCAGGGTACTGCCGGCCGGATGTCCGTAGGAATTGCCCTCACCGACCGAAATGACCGCATATTTCGGGGATACCCGCTTTAGGAATCCAGCGGAGGTGGAGGTGTCGCTGCCATGGTGACCGACTTTGAGCACGTCGGACTTCACATCGGTTGTGATCTGCTCCTCTGAAAGTGTTTCCGCGTCGCCGGTGAAGAGGAACGAGGTATCCCCATAGGTGACTTTGAGCACGGCGGAATAGTTGTTGAGATTGTCGTAGCTCTCCTGTACCGGCGCGGCGAATTCGAGCGTATAGCCTTCCGCCGGGATCATCTTTCCAGCCTTTGCGACGTTGATTTTCAGGCCCTTCGCGGCAACCGCGCCGACCATCGCTTCAAAGGTCTTGGAGGTGTGTGTGACCTTTGGCATATAGAACGCACCGACCTCTATGCCGGAGATGATGTCGGCCATTCCGCCGATGTGGTCGGAATGCGGATGGGTCGCAATCACATAGTCAAGCTTTTCGCAGTTCTGCTGTGCGAGATAATCCAGGATAGCCGGGCCGCCGCCAAGGTCGCCTGCGTCGATGAGCATCGTTTTGCCGTCCGGCAGTTCGAGATAGGTGCAGTCGGCCTGGCCGACGTCGAGATAATGTACCCGCAGCATTCCGCCGGACGGCTGTGTTTGCACGTCTTTGCCCTGCGCGGCGACGCTGTCGGGCGGATTCTGGCTGCCGGAAGAGGCGGATGCGGCTGGAGTGGGCGCGGCGCACCCGAAAAGCAGAAAAAAAGCAACCGGCAGGGCGAGCCAGCCGGATTTACGAAACCAATTCATCTGAGAGACTCCTTTAGACATCAAAAATATTTTAAAAACTGTCCCATGTCCCTGGCAGGAAATGAAGGATACAGACGATGAGGATAATGAAACCCAAAGCCATCACGACAGTGTTTTCGGTGGTGTTCTGAAACTGGCTTGTCATTGTGAAACCTCCTTTTCCCCAGCTTATGAAGGAAACCGGCTCCGGGTGCCCGCCGTGCCGCCGTGAAAATGTGAAAAACGGCCTGGCCTATTCCATTTCATGGGATTCTAAAGTCTACGAAAGGGGGAATCTGGATACGGGCCAAATTTCAGCGAAAGAAGGGGCTCATGGCATGGCCGGATCTGGAAGCGTGCCAGGACGCGCAGACCGTATCTCGGAAACAGACGGTGCGGGCCATGGGGGAAGCCGGGATGCCCATAGAACATCTGCGGATGCCGCTTCGGAAGTTTCGGAAAGCAGCGGAGCGGATGAAAAGCGGGAAAGAAGCGGGCCTTTAAAAAAATCCGCGAATCCGCGGCGGCGGATTTGCGGATTCCTTTTATTTCACGAGTTCGTAGGTTATGATAACCGCCAGAAACAGGATCGCAAAGAAGAGCCACGGACGCTGCGCGTAGTGGTCGATCAGCCGTTTAAAAGGGCTTTTCTGTTTGGTGGTATTGCTGTAATCGATGTTGCTCCGGTAGCCCGTGTTGCCGCCGGCATGCGATTTTCTTTTCTTGTTCGCCAATCTAATCACCTCTTGTATTTAGTATAACAAAAGGCGGACAAGAACACAAGTGCCGCAGGCCTGTGTGAAGAGGAAAAAATCAGCAGAGTTTGCGCAGGGCTTCCTCGAATAATTGCATGTGCAGCGCTTCGTCGAGCGAAATTCGCTCAAGCATCTGTGAAACATACGGGTCGCGAATTCGCTGTGCTGCCCGCAGATAGCCTTCATAAGCGGATTTTTCCCCACGGATGTCGCAATGCAGCCCGGCGCGCAAATCGCTGGTGTAGTCGAGCATCCGCGCGTTCCACATCGGGCAGGCTGGCGGGCAGAGCGCTTGGTATTTTGGGTCGCCGCCAAGCAGTACGATAAGCTGTCCCAGAATATCCAGATGCTTCATCTCCACCATCGAAATCCGCAGAAGCAGCCGCGCCAGCTGCGGGTCCTGCGGACGGAAAACCCAGCTCTGATAAACATATTGGGCAATGGCGCCGAATTCCCCGGCCGAAGAGGCGAGTGAAAGCGAGAGAATCTGCGCGTAATTCTGGTTTGGCGCAGAAACTGCGACCGGCGGGTAAGGCGCCGGATTGGAAACCGAAATCTCGTTGCTCATCAAAAGACACCTCCCAATAGATGACATAGTCATATCTATTCGGGGGACTCTGAAAAGATGTAAACGAAAAATGCGCCCGCATCCGATACGCCCGCAGCCGTGAGCGGATGGAGTCTTTTCTTGTGAAAAGATGATAAAATACCGGTGTGGATTTGTGGCAAAGAGCAAAGATTATGTGTGACGCTTGACAGGAGAACCTTGTCCATGGTATTTTTTAAGTAGAATATAAACGTTTATAAGCGGTTGGGAGATGGTGAGTGATGGCGACAATCAAGGATGTGGCAAAATTGGCGGGCGTTTCGATCTGCACCGTTTCCCGCGCGCTCGCGGATAAAAACAATATCAAGCCCCAGACTCGGGAACGGGTTCTCTCGGCGGCGCGTGAGCTGGACTATAAACCGAATTTTTCGGCGCGCAGCCTAAAAATCGGCAGCACCAACACCCTGGGGTTAATCGTGCCGGATATCACCAACCCCTATTATCCGAAGGTGGCCAAAAGCATTGAGGAATATGCCGGCAGGCAGGGGTACATGATCCTTCTGTGCAATGCAAATGAAGAGCTGGAAAAGGAAAAACGCCTGGTCGAGACGCTTAAAAAGCGCAATGTCGATGGGGTGATTGTGCTGCCCTGTTCACAGCATATCGATCACATTCAGAGCCTTGAAAAGTCCGGCATCCCATATGTGTTTTTTAATCGAAGCTTTTCAGGCGAGCGTCATTGTATTCCGAGTGACAACTATTACGGCGCCTATACAATGACCAAATATGTGATTGAAAACGGCCATAAGAAGATCTGCGCGGCTTTTCTCAGTTTCGACAACCCGATCTATCAGGAACGTTACGAGGGGACGCTGGCGGCTCTGCGGGAGCACGGGCTTCAGGCCTGCGCGGAGCAGTTCCTCTTCAATGTCAGGAGTATCCAGGATTTTTATAAACGGATGCTGGTGCTTTTGGGCCAACCCGACCGGCCGACTGCCTTGGTGGCTGCCAACGATATGCTTTGTATTGGCGCCTACAGCGCGGCGAACGCCTGCGGGCTGCATGTTCCGGAGGATCTTTCGGTCACGGGATACGACAATATCCAGTTTGCCGAGATGATGATGCCGCCGCTGACCAGTTTTTTGCAGTCGGAGGATGAGATGGCGCGGACGGGTGTGGACTATCTGCTGGAACTCATTGCAGGTGAACAGCCCGAACCGCCCAAACAGCTGCGCGGCAGGATCATTGTGCGGCGTTCGGTCTGCGGGCCGAAGGGATGACGAACTGCAAAAGTCTGGTTCCTTTTACTACAAATCGGAGCGAAAGTTTGTAAAAAACAGAAAAGATCCGTAAAATCTGTTGACAGTGAAAATCGGCTGTGGTATCTTTTAGAAAACAAATTATAAACGTTTATATTTTGGAAAAACGACAAAAAGTTTTATAAGTTGCAATTTAACTTGCAGCTTTATTTTTCAAAATGAATTATAAACGTTTATAATTCAAAGGATGCAAGTGAAGAAAGGCGGATGATCAACAATGCTGGAAGGCGTAAAGATCCTCAGTTTCACACATTACCTGCAGGGCCCTTCGGCCGCACAGGCTTTGGCGGACCTCGGCGCGGACGTCGTCAAGGTGGAAGCCTGCAAAGGCGCCTATGAACGCGGCTGGTCCGGCTGCAACACCTACAAAAACGGCGTCAGTGTTTTTTATCTGATGGCCAACCGCAATCAGCGCGGCATCGCGCTCGACCTCAAATCTGAGGAAGGCCGCGAAGCGATCTACACTCTCGTACGGGAAAAAGGTTACGACGTGATCCTTGAAAACTTCCGCCCGGGCGTCATGGATAAGCTCGGACTCGGTTATGAGAAGATGAAGGAGATCAATCCCGGCGTGATCTACTGCTCCTGCACCGGGTACGGTTCAAGCGGGCCAAAAGTCAAAAAACCCGGCCAGGATCTGCTGATCCAAGGTATGAGCGGCCTTGCGGCGCTTGCCGGCCCGAGCGATCATCCGCCCATGCCGACGGGTACCGCGCTGGTCGACCAGCATGGTGCGATCCTCGCGGCGCTTGGCGTTGCGGCGGCGGTTTACGACCGAGACAAGACCGGAAAAGGCCACCGGATTGAAGCGAGCCTGCTCGGCTCAGCACTCGATCTGCAGATCGAACCCATCGGCTATTACCTCAACGGCGGAACCCTCACCCCGCGCACCGATACCGGACTTTCCACCCGTATTCACCAGTCGCCCTACGGTATCTACCGAACGGCGGACAAGTATATCACCCTTTCGCTCACCTCGTTTGAAAACCTTGAAAAGGCATTTACCCCCGGCGCGCTCGCGGGCTTCAGCGCGAAAGACCAGATGGACAACCGGATCGAGTTCGATAAGGTCGTCTGCCAGGAGCTGCTCAAGCGCACAACCGCCGAGTGGATGGAAATTTTTGAGGAGATTGGCATCTGGTACGCGCCTGTAAACGAATACGACGACGTGCTCAAGGATGAACAGGTGATCTACAATCAGGCGTTCATCACGATGGATCATCCGGTTGCTGGGAAGGTAAAAGTGCTTGGCCACGCCAACCACTACGACGGACAGCCGGTCCCGCTGCGCCGCCTGCCTCCCGAACTTGGGGAACACACCGCTGAACTGCTGCGCGAATGCGGATATTCGGACGAAAAAATCCAGGAACTGGTTGCCCAGGGAAAAGCCGTCGCGGCAGAAGGGACCCTTTAAAAATAGTCGTACCCGCTGTATGGACTACTTACAGTGATAAGAAAAGGAGAGAAAGAAAATGAAAAAACTACTTGCAACGCTTCTGACCGGTGCCATGATTCTTGGGACCCTTGCGGGCTGCGGCGGTTCCAGCGAAAGCTCCTCCGCCCCCGCCGGCAGCACTGCGGCTCCGGCTGCTTCAAGCGCCGGCTCGAAAGACACGCCGGCCGCGGATACCATCACCATCAAAATGGGCATGGTCGACCCGGACGGCAGCAACTTCCACAAAGGCGGCCTTGCGATTGCCGAAGAGGTGAAAAAAGCCACCGACGGCCGGATTACCATTGAAGTTTTCGCGGGCGGCCAGCTCGGCAATGAACGCGATATGTATGAGGGCGCCCAGATGGGGACCATCGACATGTTCACCGCGTCGAACGCGGTGCTCACCTCCTTCATCCCTGAGATGGCAGTGCTTGACCAGCCATTCCTCTTCAATGATGCGGATGAAGCGCACCGGGTGATCGACGGCAAGGTTGGCGGCCTGATCGCGGAAAAAACCGCAGCGCAGAAAGTCCACACCGTCGGCTGGATGGATGTTGGGTTCCGCAATGTTTTCTCCACCCGCCCGGTTGAGACGGTTGCGGACTTCAAAAACCTGAAGATCCGCACGATGGAAAACGATTTGCACATCGCCGCGTTCAACGCGCTGGGCGCAATCGCAACCCCGATGGCTTCGGGCGATGTTTTCACCGGACTGCAGCAGGGCACGATCGACGCGGCTGAAAACGCGGTCGCGAACCTGATCGCCAACCGTTACTATGAGATCACCAAGAACGTCACCTACACCAACCACGTGTTCGGCTTCATGGGCGTGTTCATGTCCGACAAGGCATGGAACCAGATCCCCGAGGATCTGCGCGACGCTTTCCTCACGGGTGTGAAAGCCGGCGCGGATCAGCAGCGTCAGTTCCTGGTAGAAGCGAACGAAGCTGCCGCGAAAGAGCTGGTTGACCTGGGCGTCAACTTCTATGAGATCCCGATGGATGAAATGCGTGTGCTGGTCGAACCCGCGATGGAGCAGTTCTCCGACCGTATGGACCCGGCTTGGGTAGAAGCAATCGAGGCCGATAAAAACGCCGCGTAAAGCATAGCGTCCGTTTTCTGTCGGACGGTTCCGGCCGGGAGCATCCTCCCGGCCGGAGCTTTAAGGAGGGATTCATATGAAAAAGGTATTATCCGGGCTGCAGAAGATCGAAGATTTTATTCTGGTAGCCGCTTTTGTGGTCATGGTGCTTTCCGCGTTCGCACAGGTGGCCAACCGCAACCTGTTCCACGTGGGGATCTCCTGGTTTGAGGAGCTCGCGCGGTACTGTATGGTCTATATGGCGCTGCTTGCCGCCGAAGCCGGTCTGCGGGACGGCACCCAGATTTCAATTACCGCCATCACCGATAAGTTTCACGGCCTCGCGGGAAAACTGCTGCGCGCCGCAGCGAAGCTGGTTGTCATCCTCTTTGCGGCGGTTTGCTTTTTCAATTCTTTTACCATCCTGCAGACGCAGATCTCTTCGGGACAGGTTTCGCCCGGCCTGCATCTGCCGATGGTCGTTCCGTATTTCGCGCTGCCGCTCAGCTTCGGCATCATCACAGTGGTGCAGTCGGCTTCGCTGGTGATGCTGCTGCTGGATAAAACGGCAAAGGCCCCGGAAAAGGAGGAAAACGCATGACTGCCCTGGTCCTGTTTGGAACCTTGATTCTGATGCTGCTCATCGGCGTGCCGATCTCCGTCTCGCTCGGCGCTGCGACCATGGTGTCCCTGCTCACAGTCGACGTGCCGCTCGCGGTGATCCCGCAGCGGATGTTCACCGCGCTCGACTCTGTGTCAATCATGGCGATCCCGTTTTTTGTGCTTGCGGGGAATCTGATGACCGAAGGCGGCATCTCCCGAAGACTGGTTGATTTCTGCAACAGTATCATTGGAAATGTCCGCGGCGGCATGGCTTATGCGATGGTTCTGGCCTGCGCCTTTTTCGCCGCGCTTTCCGGTTCAGCGCCCGCCACTGTGCTTGCTATCGGCGGTATGCTTTATCCGGGTATGATCCGCATCGGCTATCCACCCGCTCGCTGTGCCGGCCTGCTGGCTGTCTCGGGCGGACTTGGCCCAATCATCCCGCCATCAATCATTATGGTCGTCTACTGCACGATTACAAACAGTTCGGTTGGTGACATGTTCAAGGGCGGCATTGTCGCGGGCATTATGATCTCGATCGTGCTGGTCATCCTCTGCATTATCTATGCAAATAAGGAAAAATGGCCGAAAAATACCGTAAAACTTTCGGCTGGGCAGCTTTTTCGCAGCTTCTTCAGCGCGCTGCCCGCATTGCTTTTGCCGGTGATCATCCTGGGCGGAATCTATTCCGGTCTCATGACCCCAACCGAATCCGCCGCCGTGGCGGTCATCTACTCGTTTATTGTAGGTGTCTTTGTCTATAAAGAAATCCGCACGGAAAACCTATATCGCATCCTGCTGGAATCGGGCAAAAGCAGCGCGATGATGCTCTTCATCATTGCGACCTCGACCGCGTTTTCGTGGCTCTTCACCTTCTCGGGCATCTCCGGGCAGATGGTGGATGTGATCGTTTCGATGCATCTGGCTCCGTGGCTGTTCTGCCTGATTGTAGCGCTGATCCTTCTGGTATTTGGCACCTTCCTCGAGGGTATCGCGATCTGCGTGCTTCTGGTGCCGGTGCTCTGGCCGATCGCGCAGAGCCTGGGCGTACATGCCATCCATTTTGGCATGATTATGTGTACTGCGATCGTCATTGGCAATATGACCCCGCCGGTCGCTGTCAACCTGTTTGCGGCCGCGTCGGTTTCGAAGCTCAAGATGGGTGAAATTGCAAAAGGAGAGCTGCCGTTCTTCCTCGGGTTTGTGGGCGTGTTTTTCCTGTTTGTGTTCATTCCCGGGCTGAGCACGCTGCTGATTGGATAGCCAGAAAACAAATTTGGAGGCAAACCCCATGCTTGAGGGTATGAAGGTTCTTAGCTTTGTCCATGGACTTTATGGCTGCGGTGCAAGCCAGATTTTGGCTGATCTTGGAGCTGATGTGGTGCGGGTCGAATGGGATCCCGAAAACCGTGGACGCCCTGGCAGCGATTACCGGAAAAACGGAGAAGGTATCTTCTTTCTCCTGACCGGACGCAACCAGAAAAGTTTTGCCGCCGACCTTTCGCTGCCGGGAGGCCGCGCGGCGGTGGTTCGATTGCTTGAAGAGTACGATACAGTGATTGAAAACTGTCCCCCGGGTTTCCTGGCAGGGCTTGGGCTCGGATATGAAACGCTCCGGACACGCTTTCCGAGGCTTGTCTGGTGTTCCTGTACCGCCTATGGAAACGGCGGCCCGCGTGCGGGGGAGGTGGATGATGAACTGCTCATGCAGGCTGCCAGCGGGCTTGCCTGGCTCAATGGTCCGGGCAGCAAACCGCCGGTGCCGGCAGGTGCGGCGCTCATCGAGCAGCACGCGGCGTCGCTTTTAGCCCTGGGGCTTGTGGCTGCGGCACGTGACCGGGACCGCACCGGAAGGGGGCACCTGGTCGAAACGAACCTGCTTTTGGCTTCACTCGATATGCAGATCGAAACGGTTGGTTACTATTCAAACGGTGGACGCTTTATCCCGCGGGTGGACACCGGCCTTTCGACCCGTATCCATCAGTCCCCTTACGGCGTTTACCACACAGCGGACGGATACATCACCGTTTCGCTGACCCATCATGACCGGTTGAGCCAAATTTTTACGCCGGGCGTAATGGATCGCTTCACCGAGCGGGACGCGATGGAGAACCGCGAGGAATTTGACAAAGTGGTCTGCGAGGAACTGAAAAAGCGTACGACCGCCGAATGGATCGCACTGTTTGACACGCTCAAAGACATGTGGTATTCCCCAGTGAACGAATATGAGCAGATGCTGCGGGATGAGCAGGTGATCTATAACCGTCCTTTTTTGCAGATGCAGGTTCCTGAGGCGGGGAAGGTTCAGGTTTTGGGGCATCCCAACCGCTATGACGGGGAAAACCTCCCGCTGCGCAGTACGCCGCCCGCCTTTGGGGAGGACACCGGCACGCTGCTGCGCCGGTGCGGATACACAGAAGAAGAAATCGAAGCGCTGGACCGAACAGGGACGGTGCAAATCCATCAGGAAAAGAAGGAGTAAATATGGAATATCAAAATAAAATGATTCTCGTGGAGAAACCCGCGAAGCATGTCGCGCTTCTGACGCTTAACAACCCGCCGCTCAACCTTGTAACCTTGGAATTGAGCGCGGAACTGCGCGATACCCTCTTTAAACTCGAACGGGACGACGAGGTGCGCGTCGTGGTGCTGACCGGTTCAGGCCAGCGTGCTTTCTGCGTCGGCTCGGATGTCAAGGAGTTTCCCCAGGTCTGGGACGATGTCATCGGCAAGAAGCTGCAGAAGGAGAACGAAACCTTCAATGCGATTGAATTCCTTGAGAAACCGGTGATTGCGGCAATGGAAGGCAATGTTTGCGGAGGCGGCTATGAGATGGCCATGGCCTGCGACCTGCGGATTCTTTCGGAGGCGGGACGTATCGCGCAGCCAGAAATCAACCTCGGTGTCTTTCCTGGCAGCGGAGGGCTTTTCCGCCTGCCGAAGCTGGTCGGCGCATCCAAGGCAATGGAGATGATGTTCCTTGGTGAATTCATCGACGCGCCCGACTGCCTGCGCCTTGGACTGGTCAACCGTCTGGCGCCCGCCGGCGAGGTGGTCAGAACCGCGCTGGAGATGGCCGCGCGTATCGCTGAAAAACCGTTTGAAGCGGTCAAACTTATCAAGAAGGGCGTGCGGGAGATCGGTATGGTGCCGACCGCGGAATGTTTCTATAAAAATCTCGACTTCAGCAGGACGATTTTCCAAACGCCGGACTGCGCGGAGGGCGTGGATGCCTTCTTGCATAAGCGTTCGCCGGAATTTCAATAAAAAGACGCAGGACGGCGTTCAGAGAGCGAGGAACTACTTATGAACAGACTGGCAACGGATGTGCTGATTGTCGGCGGCGGCGGCGCGGCTGGCCGGGCGGCCATCGCTGCCGCCGACGCGGGAGCGGATGTGCTCATCGCCACCAAAAAACCGCTTGGACTTGGCGGGACAACCACCTATCCGGTGGCGGAAATGGCCGGCTACAATGCGGGCAACCCTGCAAAACCCGGCGATGTCGAACGGCATTACCAGGACATCGTCGACGCTGGCCAGGGGATGGCCGATCCCAGGCTCGCCGCTATTCTGGCGGAAAACGCGCCGCGTACGGTGGCCGAGCTGGAAAAATGGGGCGTAGCTTTCGACATGGAAGGGGACGATTATTATATCTTCCAAAGCTGTTTTGCCAGCGCCCCGAGAACCCATGTCATCCGTGGGCACGGCGATCCGATCGTGCATGCCATGATGCAGCAGATCGCCTTGCGTCCGAACATCCGGGAGCTCAGTGGGATTACAATTGTGGAATTGCTGATGCGTGACGGCGTCTGCCGCGGCGCCTGGGGGGTGGACAAAGCGGGCGGCTTCGTACGAATAGACGCGGGAGCGGTGGTGCTTGCGACTGGCGGAGCTTCCCAGGCGTTTGAAAAAAACCTGAATCCCGGCGATGTAAGTGGGGACGGTTATCTGCTTGGCTACGAAGCCGGAGCGGAGCTGATCAACATGGAGTTCATGCAGGCGGGTCTGGGGATCTCCCACCCGATTACGAATATCTTCAACGGCTATATCTGGGCCGCGCATCCGCGTTTACAAAATGGTAGGGGAGAAAGTTTTGTGGAAAAATACCTCCCTGCCGGTATGCCCCCGGAACATGTTATGGATGAGCACCGGCGGCATTTTCCGTTTTCTTCGAGCGATGACTCGAAATATCTCGAAATCACCATCCAAAAGGAGATCTGCGCGGGAAATGCCTGCGCGCACGGCGGCATCTGCGCGGATCTGACCCACATGACAGACGCCTATGTGGACAGCATCCCGGACGACTGCGGGCTGCATCATATGTGGCGGGTCGCGCGCGATCACATGCGCGAAAACGGACTCGACCTTTTAAAACAGACGGTGGAAATCTCGGTCTTTGCACATGCTATTAACGGCGGCGTGCGTATCAACGAGCGCTCCGCCTCAAGCCTGCCGGGACTTTACGCGGCAGGGGAGGTGGCGGGCGGCCCGCACGGCGCCGACCGTTTGGGTGGAAATATGATGGTTACCTGCCAGGTATTCGGAGAAATCGCCGGACGCAGTGCAGCGGAGTGGGCCCGCGGACAGAAAGGGCTGGCGGTGGATGCGGGAAAGCCTTCGGCGGCGCTTGAGGGGATCCTGCATAAACGAATCGATACCAATGCGATGATTGCGCACATGCAGAAGGTGAACCAGAAAAACCTTTTGGTTTGCCGCAGCGAGAAAAGCCTGGAACGTGTGCAGGAGCTTGTGCAGGATCTGCTGCGCGAGATTGAGCAGGCGCCCACGCAGGACGCGGTTCGCATGGACAATTTCCGCCTTTACAGCATGCTGGTTTCCAGCGGCCTGATGGCACAGGCCGCGCAGGGCCGCAAGGAGAGCCGGGGCGCGCATTTCCGCGAGGATTATCCGCAAACCGATTCCGCGCTCGGGAAGCCTGCCGTGCAGAAAAAGAACACCTGATTCTTTTTTCGCTTTCTTCTTATCTATCTTCATAAGGACTGGACGGCGGCAGAGATATGCCGCCGTCCAGTCCCGTTATTGCAGAAGAAAATTCCCGTCTGCGCGGGGAGCGGTTTCTACAATAAAAAGGGCGGGCAGCCTGAGCTGCCCGCCCTTTTTTTGTTTTAATAAGAGGACCCGGTGCGGATATTCAGAGGCCGAGGTAATAGCCTTTATTGAGAAATTCCTCGGTCTGGCGCAATGTTTCGAGCGCACCGGAGTAATCCTGCAGCGCGACTGCCGCAGCCAGATAGTTGGTGAGCGACATCGGCGCGACGAACGAGTTTTTGAAGGAGACGCCGCCCACGCTGCACGGCAGGAACACGTCGCCGTAGCTCTGGACGGCCGCGTAGTTCTGGCTGGTGAAAAGGATCACTCTTACCCCCATGTTTTTCAGCCACAGGATCAGGTTTGCGGCAGTTTTTGAATAGCGGGGGAAGAGGTAGGCAATGCAGATATCCTCGCTGCCCGCGCCGACCATCTCCTCCGGAAAGATCATACCGATCGACTGAATCAGCTTGACGCCGGGACGGATCTGGCCGAGCCGGGAGGTCATGTAGTGGGCCAGCGCAAATGAACTGCGCATCCCCAGAACATAAATATTTCGGGCGGAGGCAATCATGTCAATGGCCTGCCTGAGACTGTCCTGCGAGATGTTCGAGAGGGTGTTGGTGATATCGGCAATGTCATTTTGTACGGTGTCCATCAGGAGTTTATCCCGGTTGATCGAGTCGCGCTTGCTGGTAAACCGTTCGGGCAGACTGACTTTGTCCATGATGGAGCTCTGGACGTCCTTCTGCATATCGGAATAGCCGCTGTACCCGAGTTCCCGGGCGAAGCGGATGATGGTGGTGGTACTCACGCCGATTTTTGTGGCAATATCGTCAAGGGTATTGAAAGCGATCATATCCATATGCTCCATCGCATAATGCGCGACAGCCTTCTGGGAATGGGTGAGCGTATCGAATTTGCCGGAAACTTTGCCGGAGAAATCGGGCATGGGTACCCCTCCCTTTCGGTGGAATTGTTGGAAAATTTGGAATTTATGGGAAAACATCCGCAGGACAGGTCACGCCCCAAAACGATCCGTTTTGGGGCGTGACGGGATAATCGGAAATTTTAGAAGCGGACAAGCCCGGTGATATCGGTCATATGGCAGCCGGGGGTGGTGTCGCAGGCGCGCATCAGGAAATTGAGTTTGTCGATGCGCTCGCCGGAACGCGGCGCGCCATTCTTCTGGATGGGCACTTCGAGGCCGACCGAGAAGTCCATGACGATATCGCCGACAACGCCGCCGGCGCGTCCGGACGGAACCGAGATCATGCCATGCTCCTTGGCGAACGCGTGTGCGTCGAGCGCCTCGGTGATGGTGCCGATCTGGTTCGGCTTGAGGATGAAGCCTTCCACCGCTTTGGTGTCATAGGCGCGTTTCAGGCGTTCCGGATTGGTGACGATCAGGTCGTCGCCGATGATGATGGTGCGTTTGATCTGTTCGACAGCCTTCGGATAGTGTTCCCAGTCGTTCTCGTCGAGCAGGTCCTCGATGAAGACGAAGTTGTATTTTTCAGTGAGCGCTTTGGTATAAGCGATCAGTTCGTCAGCGGTGATGCGTTTGTCCTTCATCAGATAGGTGTTGGTTTCAGCATCGTAAACTTCACTCGAAGCGCAGTCAAATGCGAACGCGACCTTGTCGTGATAGCCGCAGGCGTCAATGGCTTCCTGCATCAGGTCGAGGACGACCTCGGGATCGTTGGACGGAGCAGCCCAGCCGTAGGAACGGGCGACCTGCGGGTCCGCGCCGAGGAATTTCTTGAGGATCACGCCGAGCTTATTGAACACCTTGACAGCGATCTCGACCGCCTCGTAGATGTCCTTCGCTTTGTAAGGGACGATCAGGAATTCATTGAAAGCGAGGTGTACGTCGCCGTATTTGCCGCCGTTGATGACGTTGAAGGACGGAACCGGGACGGTTTTGATGTCGCGGCCGCACAGATACCGGTAGGTCGGCATTTTGGCAGCGGCGGAAGCGGCGCGCAGAACGGCCGCGGAAACCGAATAGATGGCGTTGCCGCCGAGTTTTTCTTTATTGGGAGTACCGTCGAGCGCAATCATCTTCTCGTCGATCGCGCGCTGGTCGGTGACGTCCATGCCGATGATGGCCGGGCCGAGGATATTTTTGACGTTGTCGACCGCTTTGTGCACGCTCTGGCCGTCATACTCGTTGGGATCGTTGTCGCGCAGGACATATGCCTCGTACATGCCGACCGAAGAACCGGTCGGGGCGCTGGCGGTACCGATAAACCCGTCGTCGGTGACGACATCTACTTCGACCATCGGACGGCATTTGCAGTCGATGATCTGACGGGCGGTTACACTTTTAATTTTGGACATATCAAAATTACCTCCATCGTATTCTAACTGGGTGAAGCCCGCCCCGGCAGCAGCGGTCAGGGCGGGTACAGAAAATGTTTATTTCTCGAGCTTCGGAACGTACATGACGTTGAAGTCGCACAGGTTGGTGCCGGTGTTGCCGGTAAAGACGGTGTCGCCGATCGCGTCGAGCGCCTCATAGGCTGCGTGGCCGCGCAGGGAAGCGTAGATATCGACGCCCTTTTCGAGCGAGGTTGCATAACTCTGGGAGTCGGTGATGCCGCCGGCGATCGGGGCGGTGCCGTCGGTGCCTTCCGAGTCGATCGAAAGCAGGCAGCTGCCCGGGGCCTTCTGTGCAACGAGCGCGAAGCTGAGGGTCTCTTCCTGTCCAGGTCCGCCATGACCGGTGATGGTGGCGTTGTCGAGGATCTTGGTGGTCGCTTCGCCGGAGGAGAGCAGGACGCACGGCGCCTGGATCGGATTGCCGTAGGTCTGGATCTCACGCGCGATCGAACCGAAGATTGCGCCGACGTCCTTCGCCTCGCCTTCGAGGAAGGAGGTCAGGATCATGGCATTCAGACCCATTTCTTCCGCGACTTCCTTCGCATAGATGCAGGAATCCGGCAGAGTGTTGAGCAGGAAATAAGTGTTGTTCGGGAACGCCTTCGGGGTTTCGCCCTCTTCGCCCACATTCATAAGGTACTCGACAACCTTCTTGGGCAGACGATCCTCGACGCCGTAGTCGCGGATGACGCGGCGGGCTTCTTCGAGGGTGGTCTGGTCAGGTCCCATCGGGGTGCCGCGGTATTTGGCGTAAGGGATACCGATGTCGCCGGTGGCGGGGGAGGCGACCGCATCGGAGATGCCGAAGCCGATCAGCTCGCTGCCGCGCGCTTCGATGCGTTTGGCGAGCATACCGCCGTTCATCTGGGAGATATGGCGGCGGATGGCGTTGATTTCAAAGATGTTCGCGCCGGATTTGAGCATGACGTCGGTGACGTCGATCTCATCCTGCAGGGTGAGACCCTCGATCGGGCAGCTCATCAGCGCGGAGCTGCCGCCGGAGATGACCACGATGAACAAATCGTCCGGACCGGCGTTGTCGACGATGTCGAGGATCTTGTGGCAGGCGCGCAGGCCTTCCTCGTTCGGGAGGGGATGCCCGCCGACATAGACTTCGGTCTTGCGGAATACATCGGTCGGTTCGCTGATCTTGACGATCGCGATGCCGCGGGTCAGATGGTCGCCGAGGACTTCGTCAACCGCCATTGCCATATGGTTGCAGGCTTTGCCCGCGCCGAGCAGGTAGACGTTCTTCTTTTTGGAAAGATCCCAGGACTTGGTTCCAATGTGAAGGATGTCGCCCTCCATGTGCATGATGCTCTTGATACGCTGGTAGCTGTCAAGCCGCTGAAGGGTTTTTTCGGTGATATCCAGGACGATTTCCCTGGACTTCACATCGCCGTGGGAAAGGATGTCTGCGCGGTTACGGATTTTCTGACTCATAATGACCTCCTGATCTTCAATTGTTGCTTGTTATTCTGATGGTGATGGCCTCTGGAATGTACTATTTACTTCTTAAAGTATAATAAGCTACAAAACGCCTGTCAACCATCCCCCGGTTTCTTTTGAAAAAGATCGAATCTCAAAATTATTTTTCGCAAAATGAGAACTGTGTTTCAGTTTTTTATCGGATTGGACCTGCAAATTTGGCAGTGATGCACAGAATCAAAATAATATTGACTTCCTGAATTTGGCGTGATATCCTCAATGTAGTAAATGAAACAATCTGTTCCACGCAAAATTTTGGCGCTGTCGTTTAAGCGTTCATTTAATTTTGGTACATCCATTAACCGAACTAAATTTTGAGAGGAGATACAAAAAATGGGACACAAGACTGAATTCCTTTATCTGTCCGAGCCTGACCTGATTAAAGTTGGCGTACTTGATGAGAAACGCTGCGTAGACGTTTCCGAAGAAGTTTTCAAACTTCTTTCCGAGGGTGACTACCTGATGGGTGGCCCGAATCACAACAGCCATGGCATGGGCATCATCTTCCCGAAAGCGGAAGACTGCAAATTCCCGAATATGCCGGTTGCAGGTCCTGATAGACGTTTCTTCGCAATGCCTGCGTATCTCGGCGGCCGTTTCGACTGCTGCGGTGTGAAATGGTATGGCTCGAATGCTGCGAACCCCGCACGCGGCCTGCCCCGTTCGGTTCTGACTGTTCTGCTCAACGATAAAGACACCGGCGAGCCGCTCGCATTCCTGTCCGCCAACCTCATCAGCGCGATGAGAACCGGCGCTGTTCCGGGCGTTGCGGCGCGTTATCTGGCCCGCAAAGATTCCGAAGTTGGCGTTATCGTCGGCTGCGGCCCGATCAACAAATCCTGCTTCCGTTCGATCATGCCGCAGGTTCCTTCCATCAAGAAGGTTTACTGCTATGACCTGTTTGAGGACAAAGCGCAGGCCACCGCGGACTGGGTCAAAGAGGAATACGGCGTGGAAGGCGTTGTCGCCACTTCTCTGGAAGAAGCTGTCCGCGCCGGTGATGTTATCACTGTTGCCGCTTCCCGTCTGAAACCCCTCATGTTCGACAGCTCCTGGGTCAAGAAAGGCTCGACCATCCTGTTCTCCGGTCCTGGAAAGGGCGACGAGAAGTTCTGGACCGATGCGAAGATCATTTATGACCACATTGGCCTGCACGAAGCTTATGTTGAGGAAGCGATCGCTTCCGGCGACAAAGCGGGTTATTATTCCGGCGTTATCGGCGGACCGATCTACACCCTGATCGACGAGGGCAAGATCCAGCCGCTTAAGGAATCCACCAGTATCGGTGATGTTGCCCGCGGCATCAAATCCGGCCGTGACAATGACGATCAGGTTATCGTCTTCGTTGCCTGCGGTATGGCGGTATTCGATGTAGCGTGGAGCTATGACCTCTACAAGAAAGCCCAGGAGATGGGCGTTGGACAGACGCTGAAGATCTGGGATGACCCGCACTGGAAATAATTTAATTGCTGAAACGGACGGAGCGAAAGCCCCGTCCGTTTTTTACTGCCAATGCTCCGCTTGTAAAGTTTTCTGGTTTCGATTAAAATAGCAGTATCCGCAGGAAAGGACAGAAATGATATGCCGCTTACAAAAGAACGGGAACTGGTCGTAAAGCATCTGCAAAAACTTATCTCTCATGGGCTCACCAAAGGCACCGGTGGGAATATCAGTATTTTTAACAGGGAAGAGGGCCTTTTGGCAGTTAGTCCGAGCGGGGTGGAATACGAAACGCTGACGCCGCAGGACATCTGCGTGATGGAGCCGGACGGAAAGTTGGTGGAGGGCAGGTGGAAACCGACCAGCGAATGGGACCTGCACCGGGTCATCTATGAGGAGCGGCCGGACGTGAACGCGGTGGTGCACACCCACAGTACCTATTCGTGCATCCTGGCGTGTCTCAATATGGGGATCGAGCCGTGCTCCTATCTCATCGGATACGCGGGAGGCGATGTACGCTGCACCAGGTACTGTACCTTCGGCACGCCGGAGCTGGCCCAAAGCGTCCTCCAGGGCATGCGGGAACGCAACGCAGTCCTGCTCGGCAACCATGGCCTGGTGGCCTGTGGAAAGGATATCCGGACAGCTTTTGACACGGCGGAAGAGATTGAATTCTGCGCGGAGATCTATTATAAAGCGAAACTGGTGGGAAATCCAGTCATGCTCACCGATGCGGAGCTGGCCGCAGTGCTCGAAAAGTTCAAGACCTACGGCGCCCACCCGGACAAGCCTGCGGATTGAAGGCCTGTAGGATAGAGATGGCAAAAAGGAGCCGCCATCTGGCGGCTCCCGATTTGGGTGATTGCTATTGACGGTAATCGTACAGGATCGAATCATCAACCTGGAGCATCAGAGGGACATATCCCTGAGTGCTGGTTTCAATCCGGAGAACGGCTGTGAATACCGATGCGGCGTTTTCTCCGGATGCGGTGAGCCGTTCAAAGCGCTGGGTGAACGTATAGATATCTCCGTTGTGGGTCATCTCGAGGCTCTTCTGATCAAAATGGACGCTTTGCGGGCTGAACGCCGCGGCCTTCACCATCTCATGCGCGTAGACGACAGCCTGTTCATCCTGTTCGCTGGATGGCTTGCCGGCGTCGGACAGTCCGGGCAGGAAACCGGCTGCGGGCAGCAGGCGCGGGACAATCACCACGCAGGCCGCCGCAAGGACCAGCATAACCCCCAGGATGACCAGCCATTTCGGACTGCGGCGGGACGGGGAGTTCGGCTCTTTTGGCTGTTTTTCGTCTTTGTTTTGCTGCGGGACAGGCTGTTCATAATAGTCCGCATCGTCAATATGCACGGTAAAGGGCTTTGAGGGAGAAAATAGATCAGATGAACGGACGGCGGATTCGCTGGCCTGGAAGGTCACCGGTTCGTCAGCCCGGAAAGCTGCCGGTTCATCGGTGGCAAACGGCGCTGGCCCGCCGGTGGGAAAAACGGAGGATGCGGAAGATAACTCCTCCGAATCACCGGGAACAGGCGGCAGGTCGTCAAGGTCAAAATCCGGGACAAAATCGGATTCCAACCCGCTGGAGGAGATAGAAAAAGCAGCGGCTTTTGGCGGACCGGACGGCCCGTCTGTTTCGGGTTCAGCATCGTCGGACGACTTGAAGTCCCGTTGATAGAGGCAGCCGACGCAGACATCCGCGATGCTGGTTTCAGGCAGCTCGCAGCCGCAGATAGCGCAATGCCGCTTGGGGTTTTCCAGCTGTTCGATGGCATCCAAAGGATCGATAAGGCTCCCGCAATGCATGCAAAAGGAACTCTCGTCGGGGATGCTTTTGCCGCATTTTGGACAGGTCATAAAAGTACCTCCTGACAGCCGCGCGCGGCGGGAAAATCACTTCCAGGATTTGGGCTTCAGGAATTCCTGGATCAGGGACGAATCCGGAACGAGCTCGCTCGCCATGTGGAAGAAATGGCTGGAAGCGGCCATCATCCGCTGGATGATGGGGGTATAAGGCGAATCCGGCGTGCAGGCGAGCAGCATGCGGACCATCTCGTCATGATAGAGATAGGGTTCGTAGTTGTGGGTGGAGTTGATATGCAGGTCGGCGTATTTGCGGAACGGCCGGATATACAGGTCCTCGCCGCGCAGGACGTAATCCCACATTTTGAAGGTGTCCTCAGCCAGCGTGCTGCGGTAATAAAAATCGCGTATAACCCGCCGGATGAGCCGCAGGTCGCGTGCGCAGAGCAGGATGTTTCCCTGTCCATCAACAAAGTCGCTGTGGACGCTGATATAGATTTTCATACAGGAGAAGCCTTCGACACTTTTAAAAATCAGAGGATTGAGCGCGTGGATGCCTTCAATGATCAGAAAGGTATGCGGGTCGCAGGTGAGGTTGATCGTTTCAGCGGCGCGCCGCCCGGTGGTGAAATCGAAGATAGGGAAATTTGCATGACCCTCGCGCAGCAGGCGCTGCACCATCTCTTCAAAACAGGAGATGTCCAGCCCTTCGACCGCCTCGTAATTCTGATAGCCGTCGCTCCAGCGGGGAAGTTCTTCGACATTTTTGTAGAAATTATCCAGCGAAATGCGGTTGACCTTCTGTCCGCGTGCGGTCAGTTCATCCGCGATCATTTTTGCGCTGGTGGTTTTTCCGGACGCGGACGGCCCGGTGATCAGCAGGATGTAGATGCCGTCGCGGATTGCCTGGTCGCAGACCTGAGCGATTTTGCCGCGGTATTCCGCCTCGGCGCGGGAAACTTCCTGCATGGGATTTGAACGGATGATATTCGATGTTTTGTCAACGGATACTTTATCCATAATCAGGCTGTATTTCAAAGCGTAGCCCCCTTGTATAGATTGATCTGATCAGTTTGCGGCCCCGATAACCGCTTTGCGGCGTTTGATGGGAATTTCCGCCCGGGCAGCGGCCCATCTTGGCCTCATGATATGCCGGATAGGCGGCGCTGCCCGCCAAAGGCGGGCAAACAGCGTGCTTTATTGTACTGCAAGAGCGAAGCGCTCAGTGAGGTCCCTCAGGCCGGGTACCGGCGCATCTGCCTGGTCATAAATCGGGACAATGGCCGCTCTGCGGTTATTGTACCACATCCGGACCGGAATGAACAATGCGCGCTGCGCAAGTTTTACAAAAGGTTCAGATTTGTGGGAAAAACCGGAGCGCCATTTCGAGCGGCTGTGTCAAGCGGATTTTGCCTTGACAATCCGGCCGCGCACCTCGTCTTCGAGCGTGCGGAAATCCTCTTTGGAGAGCGCGGAGGTGTCGACCGGCGGCAGAATCCGCACCCGGACCACGGCGGGCCTGATCCACATGCGGTTCGCCTCCATTACGCGGTAGGAGCCTTCGATGCAGACTGGCACGATGGGAACGCGGGTCTTTTGGGCAATTTTGAAACCGCCCGCTTTGAAATCCCCGACCTGGTCGCCGCGGCTGCGGGTGCCCTCCGGGAAAATGATCATCGAATGCCCGTCCCGAAGGTTTTGGGCGGCTTCCTGGAGCGCCATTGCGGAACGGCGGGGATTATCCCGGTCGATGAAAACGCAGCAGAGGTATTTCATCCAGACGCGGACAAACGGGAGTTTTTGCAGCTCCTTTTTTGCCACGACCCCATGCGGCCGGTCAAGGTTGCACAGCAGGATTGGGATATCAAAATTCCCCTGATGGTTGCTCACGAAAAGCACTGGGGTATCCGGGATGTTTTCTTTGCCGGTCACCTCCACCGTAACGCCTGCCAGACGGAGCAGTGCGGACATCCATCCGTAGACTTTGCGTCCCACAAAATCATCGCGTTCGATGATTTTTCCGGCGTCGTTCAGCCGTTTTGCATAAAGCATGGCGGGCACCAACTCGACCAGTGTAACCCAGAAATAGAGAAACCAGATAACTGTCCGCATCTTTGAGAACCTCCGGCTTTTTTTATAAAGATATGCTTTTCCCATTATATCTTTACAGCCGGAAAATAGCAAGCAGGGACAGCTTTGATGGATAAAATCCGCAGGAAGAAGGAATTTATTTTGGAGGAGAAGATAGAGCTGAAAAGCTGCCGGCTTTGTCCGCGCGCGTGCGGCGCCGACCGGACGGTGGATTTGGGATTTTGCGGGGGAGGCGGACAGGCGCGCATAGCGCGGGCGGCGTTGCACCCCTGGGAGGAGCCCTGCCTGAGCGGGACGAATGGCTCGGGGACGGTGTTTTTTTCAGGGTGCCCGCTTCGCTGCTGCTTTTGTCAGAACTACCGCATCAGCGCGGAAAACTTTGGGAAGGAAGTTTCGGTTGGCCGGCTTGCGGAGATCTTTTTGGAACTGCAGAAAAAAGGCGCGCACAATCTGAATTTGGTGAGCCCGCTGCACTATGCACCGTGGGTGCGGCAGGCGTTGCTGCTTGCGAAGCCGGAACTCAAAATCCCGGTTGTCTGCAACACCGGAGGCTATGAAACGCTCGAAACGCTCCGACTGCTTGATGGGCTGATCGATATCTACCTGCCCGATCTCAAATATGCGGATACAGAACGTGCGCGGCGCTATTCAAAAGCGCCGGATTATTTTTCTGTCGCGACGCAGGCAATCCTCGAGATGTTCCGGCAGACCGGCCCGGTACGCTTTGGTGCGGACGGCCTGCTCAAAAGAGGGCTGATCGTGCGCCATCTGGTGCTTCCGAAGGGCAGGATGGACTCGATGCGGGTGCTCGAATGGATCAAAAAGCACCTGCCCGAAGAGCAGGTGCTGGTAAGCCTTATGAGCCAATACACGCCGTTTTACAAAAGCGCGCAGTTCCCAGAGCTCGGACGGCGGGTGAGCACTTTTGAATATAACAGTGTGCTGGATTATGCGGAGGAGCTGGGGCTAAAGGGATTTATGCAGGAACGCAGCTCCGCCAAAGAAGAATATACGCCGCCATTCGATCTGGAAGGGGTGTGAGGGGGTACACGACACGACCTCAGACCGAATGGGCGGCGGCGACACGGCGGCTCTGGGGATGCGGCTCTGGACGAACCGCCCGTACAGGCCGCCTGCGGCGCACACGGATAAAGAAACGCTGATGGCTCAGATGAGAGGCGAACAGTGCGCACCCTGAAAAAAGGATGAGCTGCAGCAAAAGCTGCGGGAAATTGATGCTGCCGGTTTCCCAGGCGCCAATCGAACCGATCAGGCAGAATACGGCGACCAGAACCATAACCTGGAACAAATATCGAATCAGTTGAACCAACTTCATAAAAAATCCCTCCAGCTTTGCCATGTTGTCATAAAGGCTGTCCACAACCTTATGTTTATACTATATTACAACCATTGGTTGTTGTCAAGCGAAATTACAACTATTTTTATGATTTTATTGACAATTACAACTTTTGCGTGTATATTATACCCAGAGGATAAAATACATTGAATAGAAGTTGGAGGCAGCGATGTTTTCTGATCGTTTGAGAGCCCTGCGCCGTGAGCGCAGGATATCTCAGGTATCTCTGGCCGAAACACTCGGCATCAGCCAGCAGGCGGTCGGTAAATGGGAGACCGGCCGTTCAACCCCGGACCCGCGGACTTTGCGCAGGCTCGCGGATATTTTCGACGTCACCACCGATTATCTTCTCGGGCGGGAGGATGAACTGCATCCCGCGGCCCCCTGGCCCTTTGTGAATGAAGCGCAGGTACCGGTGATCGGCACCGTCAAGGCCGGCTACGGCGCGCTTGCTTTTCAGGAAGACTACGGGACCGAGCCGGCGAATGTCAAAAACCCGGACAACTATTTTTACCTGATTGTCACCGGTGACAGCATGGAGCCGCGTATCCGAAGCGGCGACCTGGCGCTGGTGCATAAACAGCCGGATGTGCAGAGCGGGGAGCTTGCTGTGGTGCTGGTGGACGGGGAGGAGGGCACCCTTAAAAAGGTCATCAAGAAGGATGGCGCGGTAATTTTACAGCCGTTCAATCAGGCATATCAGACCCAGATCTATATGGGGGAGGAGCTCAGCCGCATCCAAATCGTGGGGAAAGTGGTTGAAACCAAAACCAAATGGTAAAATAGGACAGGAAAGCAAAAAGCACAGGGTCCCGCGGCTGCGTGGCCCTGTGCTTTTTGCTTCTAACCAGCCGGAACGCCGCATAAGATTTTGATGGGACAACCATTTCGATCTTGGCGGGAAGGTGAAAAAATGAAAAAAATTGCGCTTGCGGGGAATCCAAACTGCGGCAAGACCACTCTCTTTAACATACTGACCGGCAGCCGGCAGCATGTGGGGAACTGGGCGGGCGTTACAGTCGAACGCAAGGAAGGGGAACTGCGCGCCGAAAACGGCCGTGCCGTGTTGGTCGACCTGCCGGGAATCTATTCACTCACGACCTATACGCTGGAGGAACGTGTCTCGCGGCGGTTCCTTTTGTCGGACGAGCCGGACGCGGTGGTGAGCCTGCTCGACGGCACTTCGATCGCACGCGGGCTCTATCTGACGCTGCAGCTTTGCGAAACCGGCTGCCCGGTCGTGTTGGCGATTGGGATGATGGACGAAGTGCGTGCCGCGGGTGGGAAGATTGATACGGAAATACTTGAAAAACGGCTTGACGTCCCGGTAGTGCCGGTCACCGCGCGCACCGGGGAGAATGTCTCGGTACTGGCCGAGACGGCCCTGGCCCTGCCGAAGGCGTCCGGCGCCTGCGTGCGCTACCACGGGAAGCTCGAAGGCGCGATTGACGAAGTGATCGGGATTGTGGCGGGGCCGGATACCGACTGGCGGCGGGTCCGCTTCGATGCGATCGGCCTGCTGGAAGGGGAGGCGGAGCCCGCCGGGCGGATGGGGCTGGACCGCGGGCAGCTTTTGCGGATTGCGCGGGTCCGGGAGCAGCTCGAAACGGCGTGCGGCGGCGCAGATATCCTGACCGTCGTGGCGGATGCCCGTTACCGTGTGATCGATGCGCTGGTGCGGGAGGCGGTCCGCCTGCCCGCGCCGGACGAGGACTCGCTGACCGCGAAAATCGACCGGATCGCGCTGCACAAATTCTGCTCCTACCCGATTTTTTTTGCGGTGCTCGCCGGGATGTTCGCCGCGAGCTTTGGGGGCGTAGGGCTTTCCCTCAAAGCGCTGCTCGAACATTTTTTTGCGTGGGCGTCCGGCTTTCTCCAGCACTGGCTGCCTGCGTTCGGGGTGGGTGCTCCGCTCACCGGGCTGGTCACGGGCGGCGTGCTCGGCGGGGTGGGGAGCGTGCTCACCTTCCTGCCGCAGATTGCAATTCTATTCCTCTGCCTGACGCTTTTGGAGGAGTGCGGCTACCTTGCGCGGGCCGCATTTTTGATGGATCTGCCGCTGCGCAGGCTTGGCCTGACCGGAAAATCCTTCATCCCGATGGTGATGGGGTTCGGCTGCACCACGCCCGCGGTCATGGCGGCGCGCACCCTCGAAAACGAGCACGACCGCCGGCTCACCATCTTCCTGACGCCATTTCTCTCCTGTGGCGCACGCTTTCCGATCTATGCGCTTCTGGCGGGGGTGTTCTTCCCGGCGCATCCGGGGGCTGCGGTGACGCTGCTTTACCTTCTGGGGATGCTGGTCGCGGGAATTTACGGCTATTTCCTGCGCAAAGGCCCGATGCGCGGGGCGCTGTCGCCGTTTCTGATGGAATTTCCGCCCTACCGGATTCCATCGTTGCAAAATGTCCTGCGCAACACGGCGGAGAAATGCGGCGACTTCCTGCGCAAGGCGGGGACGCTGATCTTTCTCCTGAGCGTGCTCATCTGGCTTTTCCAGCATTTTGATCCACGGCTCCAGTTTGTGCCGGACGGAACGGGCAGCCTTTTCGAGCGTGCCGGGCAGCTGCTGGCCCCGCTCTTTGCACCGCTCGGCTTTCGGAGCGGGGAGGCGGCCATCTCGCTGCTCGCCGGGCTCATCTCAAAGGAGGCGGTCGTCTCGACGCTGGGGGTCGTCTGCGGGGCCGCAGGGGACCCTGCGGCGCTGGCGGCGGGACTGCGGGGGCTATTTACCCCGCTTTCTGCGGCGGCGTTCCTGGCGTTCTGCGCGCTTTATACGCCGTGCATTTCCGCCCTTGCAACCATGCGGCGGGAGCTGCATTCCACCAAAGCGATGCTCGCAGCCGCTGCCGCGCAGCTGCTGATCGCCTACGGCGTGGCGATGGCGGTCTATCAGTTCGGGACGCTTTTCCAGAACCTGCTGCGGCTGTTCGGATAGACGCAAAAATCCCCCGCTGCCCTTTGGCAGCGGGGGAGATTTTATTTCGCGTATTCAATCGCGCGGTTTTCGCGGATGCAGTGGACTTTGATCTGTCCGGGATAATCCAGTTCGTTTTCGATCTTCTTGACGATATCGCGGGCCATGATGGCCATCTGGTCGTCCGAAACCACGTCGGGCTTGAGCATAATGCGGATTTCGCGACCGGCCTGGATGGCGTAGCATTTCTCGACGCCGTCGAAGGAGTTTGCGATTTCCTCGAGCTTCTCAAGACGCTTGATGTAGTTTTCGAGGTTCTCGCGGCGGGCGCCCGGACGCGCGGCCGAGATGGCGTCGGCGGCCTGTACCAGACAGGCGACGATCGTTTTGGGCTCGACGTCATTGTGGTGCGCCTCAATCGCATGGATGATATCCGGATTTTCCTTATACTTGCGCGCAAGATCGACGCCGATCTGCACATGGGAACCTTCGATCTCATGGGTCATCGATTTACCGATGTCGTGGATGAGGCCCGCGCGGCGTGCCTGCATTTCATCAGCCCCCAGTTCAGCGGCCATGATGCCCGCCAGCTGGGAAACCTCAATCGAATGGTTAAGTACGTTCTGTCCGTAGCTGGAGCGGTAACGCATCCGGCCGAGCAGCTTCACAAGTTCGGGATGCATGCTGTGGACGCCGCATTCGAGCACGGCGCGCTCGCCGTCCTGCTTGATCTTCGCGTCGATTTCGCGGCGGGCCTTCTCAACCGTTTCCTCGATGCGCGCGGGATGGATGCGCCCATCCTGGATGAGGCGTTCGAGCGAAACGCGCGCCACTTCGCGCTTGACCGCGTCGTGGCTCGAGAGGGTGATCGCTTCCGGGGTGTCGTCGATGATGAGGTCGACGCCTGTGAGGGTTTCGAGGGTGCGGATATTGCGGCCTTCGCGCCCGATGATCCGGCCCTTCATCTCGTCGCTGGGCAGCGGGACAACCGAAACGGTGATCTCCGCCACATAATCGGCCGCGCACCGCCCGATTGCCGTTGCGATGATCTCGCGGGCTTTCTGATCGGAGTCGTCCTTGAGCTGAGCCTCGTACTGGCTGATCTTCATCGCCTTCTCGTGGGTGAGTTCCCCTTCGAGGTTGGCAAGCAGATAATTCTTTGCCTGGTCGGCGGTGAAGCCGGAAATTTTTTCGAGCATGTCAAACTGATGGGTCTTGACCTGTTCGGCCTCTTGCAGCTTGACATCGGCTTCCTTCAGTTTATTCTGGAGGGTTTCTTCTTTCTTTTCGAGGTTGTCGAGCTTCTTGTCGACCGATTCCTCTTTTTGCTGGATGCGGCGCTCGAGGCGGGTGACCTCCGAACGGCGCTCTTTCATTTCCTTTTCATTATCCTGCTTTAGCTTGTAGATTTCATCTTTTGCCTCTACGATGGCTTCTTTTTTCTTGCTCTCTGCTGATTTGATTGCATCGCTGATAAGTCTTTTTGCCTCTTCTTCGGCGGAGCCCAGAGCGGCTTCCGCCGTTCTTTTTCTATACTGAACGCCCAGGAAAAAGAAAATAATTGCGGCGATAACAAACGCAACAATCCCGCAGATCACATAAGACATGATCCCTTCCACGGAAAATTTTGACCTCCTTTATGCAATTATCAATGTCCGCAATCCGCCGAAACGGAAAGTATATTTTCAGGCGCACGACAAAATTTCATGAAAAATACATGAATTATGAAGTACCATAAAACATATTGCATGACACTCCTATTTTATATGGATTGTGCATAGTTGTCAAGAAATTTTCATATTGACAGGACGTTTGGTTGGTGATAGTATTTTAATAATGACTCAATACCGCATAAAAAGCGACGACAGGGGACATTTTGGCGCACACGGATTCCCAGAGAGGCGCGGCCGTCCGGCTGCAAGCCGTGCCGATTCCAGCACCGAAACGACCACCCCTTGAGCGCGTGCGATGAGCACGCCGGTCCGGCCCCGTTACCAGCCGTACGAGCGGCACGCCCTGTAAGGCGTGCAATTCGGGTGGAACCGTGGAGTTTTGACTTCATCCCGTTTTTGGCGGGATGGAGTTTTTTCATTTATTCCGGGAAAGATCAGGAATGAGAAAAGGAGCGATCACTATGTTAAAGATTACGTTGAAAGGCGGCGTCGTTAAGGAGTTCGAGCCGGGAACGACAATTGCCGAAGTGGCCAAAAGTCTTGGCGCGGGCCTTTATAAAGCCGCGTGCGCCGGCAAGGTGAACGGCGCGGTCTGCGACCTGCGTACTCCGCTCACCGCGGACTGCGACCTGCAGATCCTCACCTTTGACGACGCGGACGGAAAGCACGCTTTCTGGCATTCGGCCTCGCACCTGCTCGCGCAGGCGGTCATGCGCCTCTATCCCGACACCAAATACACCATCGGACCGGCGGTCGAGAACGGCTTCTATTATGACTTCGACGTCGAAAAGCCCTTCACCACCGAGGACCTTGCGAAGATCGAAAAAGAGATGGCTGCCATCGTCAAGACCGGCGAAGAGATCGAACGGTTCGAGCTCGATGTGCCCGCCGCAAAAGAACTGATGAAGGATCAGCCCTATAAGCTTGAACTGATTGACAAGCACGCCGCCGAAGGCGGGCCGATCAGCTTCTATAAGCAGGGTGATTTCACCGACCTGTGCGCTGGCCCGCACCTGCTTTCGGTTTCGCCGCTCAAGGCGATCAAGCTCATCCAGTGCACCGGCGCCTACTGGCACGGCGACAGCAGCCTGCCGATGCTCTGCCGTGTCTACGGCATCGCCTTCCCGAAGGCGAGCGAGCTGGACGCCTACCTCACCATGATGGAGGAAGCCAAAAAGCGCGACCACCGCAAACTCGGGCGCGAACTGGACCTCTTCGACATCTATGAGGAAGGCCCGGGCTTCCCGTTCTTCTTCCCGAAGGGCATGGTGCTTCGAAACCAGCTCGAAAGCTTCTGGCGCGTCGAGCACACGAAACGCGGCTACCAGGAGATCCGCACCCCGCTCATCCTCAACGAGGAGCTCTGGCATCGTTCCGGGCACTGGGATCACTATAAGGATAACATGTATACCACCAAGATCGACGACAAGGATTACGCGATCAAGCCGATGAACTGCCCGGGCGGCATGCTCGTCTACAAGCGCCGGCTGAACTCCTACCGGGATCTGCCGCAGCGGATGGCGGAACTGGGCATCGTGCACAGGCATGAGCTCTCCGGCGCGCTGCACGGCCTCATGCGCGTGCGCTGCTTCACACAGGATGACGCGCATATCTTCATGACCCCGGAGCAGATCGAGGAGGAGATCCTGGGCGTCATGGAGCTGATTGACAGCTTCTATAAGGTGTTCGGCTTCGAATACGCGCTCGAGCTTTCCACCCGCCCGGAGGATTCGATGGGTTCGGACGAACAGTGGGAGATGGCGACGAACGCCCTCATCAAGGCGCTCGACAAAAACGGCAAGGAATACACTGTCAACGAGGGCGACGGCGCCTTCTACGGCCCGAAGATCGACTTCCACCTGCGCGATTCGATCGGGCGCACCTGGCAGTGCGGCACCATCCAGCTGGACTTCCAGATGCCGGAGCGCTTCGACTTGACCTACACCGGCAAGGACGGTGAAAAACATCGTCCGGTTATGATTCACCGGGTGGTATTCGGCAGCATCGAACGGTTCATCGGCATCCTGACCGAGCATTACGCGGGCGCGTTTCCGCTCTGGCTCGCGCCGGTTCAGGTAAAGGTCCTGCCGGTCACCGACGACCATATCGCCTATGCCGGAAAGGTCGCGGACGAACTGACCGCGGCGGGCCTGCGCGTCGAGATCGACAGCCGCAACGAAAAGGTCGGCTACCGCATCCGCGAGGCGCAGCTGCAGAAGATTCCATATATGCTGGTGCTCGGCGACAAGGAAGCTGAGGCAGGGGAAGTCGCCGCGCGTGACCGCCGCGACGGGAAAACCACAACCATGCCGTTCGGAGAATTCCTTGCAAAGGTGCAGAAGGAAATCGCGGACAAAGCAAACTGATTGGCAAAAGAAAGCCGAAGGCCGGCGCGGGAAACCCGCGCCGGCCTTTCTGCGGCTGGAGACCTTTATAAAGATGTACTGGAGGAGGCGGGAGCGGAGGCTTCTGGAGCGGGCTGCGCGTCCGGGGCGGAATCGGAGATTCGCAGCTCCAGATGCAGCCCCTCGCAGCCGCGCAGGACAAGTTTGTGCCTGCCGGGCGCGAGGGTCAGCGTCCGGTCGATGCCGGAGGAGCTGAGGTAGCCGATGCCGAACTCCTCGCCCCAGTCAATGAGCGTTTCGCCGCCTTCACCGGTGACGGTGAGCGCGACCGGCCCGACAAAGCCCGAACCGGAAAGCTCGCATTTGCCCAGGAGGCGGACCGTTTTTTTATCCGGCAGGTCGGTTTCAAGCATAATATACGGCTCAGTAAACGTGGTGAAGGTGCCGTCAAAGCTGCCGGTGAAGCTCTGGTTGTCAAGGCTTGCGTCCCCGTCGTAGGCGATCCCGGTTTTACCGTCGAGGAATTGCCCGCTTTCCGAGGCGCACGCGCAGAAGACAAGCAGCATGCAGGCTGTTGCTAAAAGGCGCGGGAACATTTTCATAATACATTTCCCCCTTATGATGCAAAACAGAATAACTTGCGTCCTTTTAAAGCAACGAGGGAGGGCTGGAAAATACTTCATTTCCGCCGGAAAAAATTGCTTATAATGGGACGAATCTGTAAACAATCTGGGAACAGGCTTGCCAGAATTGGCGTTAGCGGGTATAATAATACCCTGTAAACCATCTTTTTTGACGATAAACGACGAGCCGGCCGCTGTGCCAAAGGGTACAGGGCTGGGATTTTGCGGCATTTTGCCGGATAGGGCGCGGTTTGGCGCCAGAAGCAGCGAAAGGAGATGATGTGTTTGGCGAAAGACAAAAATTTACCGCCTGAGGACGGTCAACAGCTCGAAGAGCTGGACTGTCCGGAAGAAGAAACACAGGACTCCGAATCCGTTGAGGAGCAGTTTGCCGAGATCGCCGCGGACAGCGCGGTTCCGGACGAAACGATAGAACCCCAAAAAAGGGAAGGGGAACCCGCGCAGATAAAGGATTTGTTTGTGGAACCCGAGACGGAGGACACGGGGCAGTCACGGGGAGACGGGGAACCGCCGCCTGGGACTTCGCGGGACGGGCCCGCGCAGGATGAAAAGCCGCCGGGCCCGTCCAGGGCAGGCCTTCTTTTCCAGAAGGCGGTCGGGCGGCTCAAACAGTGGTATTTTATCCGGATGAACCTTCTTTACCGGTATTTCTATTTTGTGGGTGTGCAGTTTTTACGTTCGACTCGGACGCGGCGCCGGCATTTCAGCCAGCGCTTCCGCCGGATGGAAACAGCGGCGGCCCACTGGGCCCGGGTATCCAAACGTAAAGTCGTTTTATGGGTGCGCGGAGGTTGGCGCGATCTGACCGCCCCGCTGCGGGAGATGCGGACGCGCTGCCACGATTTCCGTATGGAGCTGCGCGGCGCGCGCAAATATGGTTCCTTCGGGAAGGTGGTGCAGGCCTGCACCCGGTTTTTACGGTATTTCCTTATAAAAATCTGTCGTGCTTTCCGGTTTTTGCTCAATTATATGCTGCCGGTGGCGGGATGTATTGCTTTGTTTGTGACGATCAACTATTTCAGCAACCTGACCCTTGCGCTGAAAGTTGTGTATAACGGTGAGGAAGTCGGCTACATCACCGACGAATCGGTCTTTACCCAGGCGGAGAACGCCATGAAGGAGCGTATGATCCTGGGAGACGTGCTGGTCACTGACCCGACCGAGGACACCTATGACGATGCGCAATTCATTGCGGACGCAGGATCAGAGGAAGACGAAAGCGAGCAGGCGAAGGCGCGGGAGGAACAGGAACGGGCGCGGGAGGCGGAAAAACAGCGCCAGGAAGTGGTGATTATCCCTCGGTTTGAGCTCACGGTGCTGACAGCTCCGGACAAGCTCACCGATGTGGACGACCTGACCGATGAACTGATCCGGGCAGCGGGGAAAAACTCGGACGACCCGAACAGCGTTTCGATTGAAGAGGCGGACGGCCTTTACATAGAGGACGAATATGTTGGGGCGGTCACCGACGGGACGCGGCTCTTGTTCGAGATGGACAACATGCTCAACCGTTACCGGGAGCCGGATATGTCGGACAACGCTGTGATCCAGTTTGTCAAAAAGGTGCAGGTCAAACGCGGCCTTTACCCGGCCAGCTCGATCCGGCCGCTCAAAGATATTCTTACGCTGCTGGGCAAAGAGGAACGCGGCAAGAAGATCTACACGGTGGTCAGCGGCGACGACCCGCTCAAGATCGCTGCGAAAAACGGAATCACCTTCGACGAACTCAAAAAACTCAATCCGGATGTCGACATCCGTCTGTTCCCGGGAGATGAGCTTCTGATTTCCCAGTCGGTGCCATACCTTGGAGTACAGGTCACCGAAACGGTGAAATATGAGGAGGTCATGGATTACCAGATCAAGCAGGAAGTCGATCCGGATATGGATATCGGCTATACCAGGGTCAAGCAGGAAGGCAAGGAAGGACTGCGCGAAGTAACGGCGGAGATCAAGATGATCGACGGGATCGAGGTCGAACGCAACATCATCGACCGCACCGTCATCGAACAGCCGGTCGAACGCATCCTGATTGTCGGCGGCAACCAGCCGCTCAAGTTCCTGCCGAAATCCTCCTCGGGTGATATCCCGTCCGGCGCGTTTATCTGGCCGGCCGACGGCGGCTATGTCAGCTGCGGATTCCTCGGCTATTACGGCCATACGGGCACCGACATCGCCGGAAGGATCGGCATGGGCGTGCGCGCGTCGGCCGCGGGCGTGGTGGTGGTTGCGAAGTATTCGGCTTACGGATACGGAAACTACATCATCATCGACCATGGGGCGGGCGTACAGACGCTTTACGCCCACAACAGCAAACTGCTTGTGTCGGTTGGGCAGCAGGTCGAACAGGGCGAGCTGATCGCGCTGATGGGCCGTACTGGCAATGCGAGCGGCCCGCACGTCCACTTTGAAGTGCGCGTGAATGGACAGTATAAAAATGCAATGAACTATCTTAGTTAATGGAAAGCGACCGCGCCGCGGGGAATACCCGCGGCGCGGCGTTTCTTTTTAAAATTCCTAGTAAAAATACAAAAATTGCTCTTTTAAAGCGCATGGTTCGGTGGTATAATAACCGCAGAACGGGCGCAGTTCGTTTCCCCCACGCGGAGCGTGTTGATTACATCGGGAGCGCAGGAGACGCCGTTTTGCGGCTTTCAAATCGCCCATTCGATTTGCCAGCGGGCTTATGATACCGGTTTATGGCCGGGAAGATGATTCCGCCGCGCTGGAGGGATGGCGCTCCGCCAAAAAAAGGGAAGGGATTTTTACAAAATAAGACTTTTCTTTTCCTTTTATATTTGGTATAATAATACGCGGATTTACTATTTGTAAAAAAACCGATTGCGGCAAAAAAATCCAAGACGGAATGCGGCGGTCGCGTTTTCTTTTTGCGTAGGGACATTTTACCCCAAAATATGCGGGAAAACCCGCTGCGGAGGTTTCATAGATTTGGAAAAATTTATTGTTGAGGGCGGCACCCGCCTTACGGGCGAAGTGACCATCAGCGGCGCGAAGAATGCCGCGGTTGCGATCATTCCGGCAACAGTTTTGGCACAGGGCAAATGTGTCATTGAGAATATTCCCAACATCTCGGACAGCGCGGTGCTGTTTAAAATCCTGCGTTCGATGGGGGCCGAAGTCCGGATGCTCGACCGCACCACTGTGGAAATTGACACCTCCTATATTGGGGAACCGGTCGTCCCGTATGAACTGGCACGTTTTTTGCGCGCCTCCTATTACATGCTCGGCGCGCTGCTTGGCCGGTGTAACCGCGCAAGCGTATCGATGCCGGGCGGATGCAACTTCGGCGTTCGTCCGATCGACCAGCATATGAAGGGCTTCGAGGCGCTTGGCGCATCCATTTCGATTGACAGCGGCATGATCAATGCAAACGCGGACATGCTGCTCGGCGCGCACATTTATTTTGATATGGTTTCGGTGGGCGCGACCATCAACGTCATGCTCGCGTCGGTCAAGGCGAAAGGGATCACCATCCTGGAAAACTGCGCGAAGGAGCCGCACATCGTCGATCTTGCGAACTTTTTAAACTCAATGGGCGCGGACATCCGCGGCGCGGGCACCGATGTCATCAAGATCCACGGCGTGGATATTCTGCATGGGACAACCTATTCGATCATCCCGGATCAGATTGAAGCGGGCACCTATATGGTGGCCGCGGCCGCGACCGGCGGAGACGTGCTGGTCAAAAACGTCATTCCCAAGCATATGGAGGCAATCACCGATAAGCTGGAAAAAGCCGGCGCGACGGTGATCGAATATGACGATTCCATCCGGGTCATGCGTGACACGGAGCTTTCCAAGGTGAATGTAAAGACACTGCCGCATCCCGGTTTTCCCACTGACATGCAGCCGCAGATGACGGCGCTGCTCTCAATCGCGCATGGCACGTCGATTGTGACCGAAGGGGTTTGGGACAACCGTTTCCGTTATGTGGACGAGCTGCGCCGGATGGGCGCGCAAATCCAGGTGGACGGCAAAGTCGCTGTGATAGAAGGCGTCCCGCAGCTGACCGGCGCGCCGGTCAGGGCGGTTGACCTCAGGGCGGGCGCGGCGGTGCTGATCGCGGCAATGACCGCGCGCGGCACGACCGAAATCGAAGATATCGAGCACATTGAGCGCGGCTATGAGGATATCGTGGAGAAATTGACGGCGCTTGGTGCAAACGTCCGCAAGGTCATCATTCCTGAAGGCAATCTCAAAGCGGCCCTGTAAGCAATCGGCGGGAACCTTCCCGGTGTGGAAGGTTCCTGTTTTCATATGCCAAAGGAGGATATCATGGCAAGGTTTTGTACGCTTTTTTCCGGTTCGAGTGGGAACAGCACCTGGATTGGCACCTCGGATTCGGCGGTGCTGGTCGACGCGGGACGCTCCTGCAAGCAGCTGCTTGGCGCGATGGCGGCGCGCGGGATTGACCCGAAATCGATCGGAGCGGTGCTGGTAACCCATGAGCACACCGACCATGTGAGCGGCTTAAGAGTGCTCCTCAAAAAGTTACAGGTTCCTCTTTATGCCTCTGCGGAGGTGCTGGACCGGCTGCGCTGGGAAGGCGTGCTTTCGCAGGAGCAGAAGACGGTTGCTGTGAACGGCGGCGACCGGTTCCCGGTCGGATCATTTGCGGTGGATGCGTTCGATACCCCGCATGACAGCGTGCACAGCCTTGGCTACCGTTTTGAGGCGCCGGACGGCCGCCGGATGGCGGTCTCAACCGACCTCGGCTACATAAGCGACAGCGTTCGGGAAAAGCTGCTGGGCTGCGATCTGGTGCTGCTCGAATCGAATTACGACCGCAGTATGCTTTCGGTATCGGCCTACCCGTATTACCTGAAAAGGCGGATCGCGTCGAATATCGGGCACCTTTCGAATGAGGATTGCGCTGCGGAGCTGATCCCGCTGGTGCGCAACGGAAGCACCCGGTTCATTCTGGGGCATCTTTCGCAGAATAACAACATGCCCGAAATTGCCCGGCAGACCGCGATGGCGGCGTTCGCAGCGGCCGGGATGCGCGAGGGGATCGATTTTTCGCTGCAGGTTGCGCCCCGGAGCGAACCGTCGGAAATGGTGATTTTATGATTTCAGTCGATATCGTCGCGGTCGGAAAGCTCAAGGAAACCTGGATGCGGGAAGGGTGCGCCGAATATCTCAAACGCATGCGCCTGTGGGGCAGTGTCTCGATCACCGAGGTGGAGGAATTCCGCCTGCCGGACGATCCGTCCCCCGCACAAATTGCGGCCTGTATCGAAAAGGAAGGGGAGCGGATTCTTCAGAAACTGCCGAAGGGCGCGGCGCTTGTCGCCATGTGTATCGAAGGCAGACAGCTTTCCTCCGAGGGGCTCGCGCAATTTTTTGAAAAAACGGCGAACAGCGGGACAAGCACGGCCGCGTTCGTGATCGGGGGCTCCTATGGCCTCTCCGAAGCGGTGAAGCAGCGGGCTGCGCTGCGGCTCTCGATGTCCCCGATGACCTTTCCGCATCAGCTCGCGCGGGTGATGCTCTGCGAGCAGGTTTACCGGGCGTTTTCGATCAACGCGCACGCGAAATATCACAAATAAAAAAGCAGCCGCATGCGGCTGCTTTTTTTGCGCTGCGCGCTCAGATTTCGTAATCCGCGATGTCGCGTTCGGTGATCACCTTGCGGATGAATTCCCGGGCTTTGAGATGTTCCGGGTGCTGTTCGTAAACGGCGAGCGCCTCCCGTGTGGCAAATTCGCTGTAGAGTGCGAGGTCGAACCCCTTGGGGTTAAAAGTACGGCTGACCTCCAGCTTTAGAAGGCCGTCGATTTTTCCAACGAGCGCTTCAAGCGATTCCTTGATGCGCGCCGCATTGTCGTCGCGGGAGCTGCCTTCAGCGACCTCCTCAAGTTTCCATAGGACGATATGTTTTACCATGCCGGTTCCCTCCATCCCTTTCTGTACCAACATCCTAACACAAAGAGTATGGCGGTGCAAGGTCCGCTTATGCCGATTTAACGGCTTTTCACGGAATCTTTACGCCGGACGGGATCTACCGGCCCCAGTATTTGCGGTCGAGGCTGCGGTATTGCACGGCCTCGGAAATGTGGATGGAATCGATGCATTCGCTTCCGGCAAGGTCGGCGATGGTGCGCGCCACCTTGAGAATGCGGTCATAAGCGCGTCCGGAAAGGCCGAGCTTTTGGAACACGCCGCTGAAGAGTTTTTCAGCGGCGGGCGTGAGCGGGCAAGCCTGCTGGAGCATGGCGGGCGGGATAGCGGCGTTGCAGTGGACGCTGGAGCCCGCGAAGCGCTTTTGCTGGACGGCACGGGCGTCCTGCACCCGCGCCTTGACTGCGGCGGAGGATTCCTCCTTGCCCGCTGCGGAGATCTGCTCATAATTGACCGGCAGTACCTCAACGTGCAGGTCGATCCGGTCAAGCAGCGGGCCGGAGACCTTGCCGAGGTAACCGGTGATTTTTGCTTCGGAACAGATACATTCCCTGGTGGGATGCCCAAAGTAACCGCATGGACAGGGATTCATCGCGGCGACCAGCATGAAGCGGCTGGGATATGAAAGCCGCGCGTTGACCCGCGAGATGGTGAGCGCGCCGTCCTCCAGCGGCTGGCGCAGCGCCTCCATCGCCTGACGGTTGAATTCCGGCAGCTCGTCCAAAAAGAGCACGCCATTATGCGCAAGCGAAATTTCACCTGGCCGTGGGACGCTGCCGCCGCCGCAGAGCCCCGCGGCGGAAACGGTGTGGTGCGGGGCGCGAAACGGCCGGACATTGATGAGCGGCGCGTTTGCGGGCAACTGCCCGCAGGCAGAATAGATCTTGGTGGTTTCAACCGCTTCTTCCCGGCTCATCTCCGGCAGGATCGAAGGCAGGCGTTTGGCAAGCATGCTCTTGCCGGTGCCGGGCGCGCCGATCAGCAGGACGTTGTGTCCGCCCGCAGCCGCGATTTCGAGCGCGCGTTTGGCGACCTGCTGGCCTTTGACATCGCAGAAGTCAGGCAGCGGCGGTTGCGGGATCGCTTCAAACGGGACGGCTTTGGCGGCTTCCAGCCCGCCGTCCCCGCGCAGAAAAGCGACCAGTTCCCCAACGCTGCGCACCGCGTAAACTGCGAGATCCTGGACTGCGCAAGCCTCGGCCGCGTTCTGCCAGGGGATAAAGACGCGCCGGACGCCCTGCTTTGCCGCGCCGAGCAGCATCGGCAGAACACCGTTTACACGGCGCAGCTCGCCGGACAGCGAAAGCTCTCCCAGAAATGCGTCCGACCGGCCCACAGGGGGAAGCGTGCCCTGTGCGCAGAGCAGGCCGATGAAGACCGGCAGATCGTAAAGCGAACCCGCCTTTTTCACATCGGCGGGAGCGAGATTCACGACGATGCGCCCATCGGGAAAAGGGAACCCGCAGTTTGAAAAGACCGAACGCACCCGTTCGCGGGATTCACGCACTGCTGCGTCGGGCAGCCCGACGATATCAAAGGCGGGCATCTGGCGGGCGACGTTCACCTCAACGGTGACGGAGAAAGGTTCGATCCCCATAAGCCCCAGGCTTTGGATGGTTGCAAGCATCGAGTGTCATCCTTTCAAACTGGTTGATACTCTTATCATACTACAGATTTTACCAAATGGAAATTGTCTTTTAGGGCCAGTCTCAGCCGAGCATGTGCTCAATGAAAATTTTGAGCCCGATCCCCACCAGGATGATTCCGCCAAAGATCTCCGCCCGGGTGCCAAGCAGCAGCCCAAACCGTTTGCCGAGCACCGCGCCGACGAGGCAGCAGGAGAAGGTGACCACCCCGATGAATCCGGCGGCCAGCAGGATGTTCACCTGCATGACCGCAAAACTGATGCCGACCGCGAGCGCGTCGATACTGGTGGCGACCGCCTGTAAAAGCAAGGTGCGCCCATCGAACGAGCGGGAGGGATCGCAGGCTTCCGGGTTTCGCAGGTCCTGGATGCCGTCAAAGACCATCTTGCCGCCGATGAAACCGAGCAGGATGAGCGCGATCCAGTGGTCGAGCGAACTGATCGCGTCACTGAAAGTGCGCCCGGCAAAGAAGCCGGCGATCGGCATGAGCATTTGGAACAGCCCGAACGCGAACGAGGAGGCGACCGCCTGCCTGCGGTGGAAATTGCGGTAACACATTCCGTTTGAAATCGAGACGGCAAATGCGTCCATTGAAAGCCCGAGGGCCAGCAGAAACAGCGTGATGGTTCCCATGTTTTCATAACCCCTTTGTATTTACACAAAATAAAAGGCCCATAGACAGCCGAAGCCGTCCATGAGTCTTGTTCTTTCAGGCAGGCCAGGCCCAGTACGGGCCATTATGTTGACCAGCCACGCGGAAAACCGCGCAAACTACTCCCCCATGCGGAAAATGTTACCTCAGTATAACATGAAAGCACGTCAAATGCAAGCGGGAAATAAGCGCTGCGCGGCGGGAATCCCCGAAATTCGATTGACATTAAATGGGACAAACAGTATCATAGTATTTAATGAATCGCCATTCTGAATCTGAGTATGGAGGACAGAATTTATGAACCATATGGACTTATACAACCGCTGGCTTTCCCACCCGCTGGAGGACCCGGACCTGAAGCCCGACCTCGAGGCGATCAAAGGCAATGATGAGGAGATCTATGAACGCTTTTACCGCGATCTCGCGTTCGGTACGGCCGGCCTGCGCGGCGTGATCGGCGCGGGTACCAACCGCATGAATATCTATACCGTGCGCCGCGCGACCCAGGGGCTTGCGGAAATGCTCAAGGGACAAAATCCGGACCCGTCGGTTGCGGTGTCGTATGACAGCCGGATCAAATCCGACCTGTTTGCCCGCGAAACGGCGCGAGTGCTCGCCGCGAACGGGGTCAAGGTCTGGCTCTATCCCGAGCTGATGCCGGTGCCGGCGCTTTCGTTTGCGACGCGGGAGCTTCATTGCGACGCGGGCGTCATGGTGACAGCTTCCCATAACCCGGCAAAATATAACGGTTATAAGGTCTATGGCAGCGACGGCTGCCAGCTCACCGAAAAACATGCCGACGCGGTGCTCGCCATCATCAACGGGCTGGACCTCTTTGACGATGTGAAGACCACCGATTTTGATGCCGCGCTGAAAAACGGCATGATCCGGTATATCGGCGCGGACGTGGTGGACAAATTCATCGCGGCGGTGCTGTCCCAGCAGGTGAACCCCGGCGTCTGTGCGAAAGCAGGATTAAAGCTTGTCTATTCGCCGCTCAACGGTTCGGGCAACAAGCCGGTGCGCCGGGTGCTTTCCGAAATCGGCGCGGCGGATGTGACCGTCGTTCCGGAGCAGGAGCATCCGGACGGCAACTTTCCAACCTGCCCATTCCCGAACCCGGAGATCAAGGAGGCGCTCGCCAAAGGGCTGGAGCTCTCCCAAAAATGCGGCGCGGACCTGCTGCTTGCCACCGATCCGGACTGCGACCGCGTGGGCATCGCGGTGAAGGACGGCGTGGATTACCGGCTGCTGACGGGAAATCAGGTCGGCGCGCTGCTCTTCGATTATATCTGCCAGAACCGGACGGCGGGCGGCACCATGCCGGAGAACCCGATCGCGGTGACGACGATCGTTTCCACCAAGCTCACGAATGCGATTGGAAAAGCATACGGCGTGAAGGTCATCAATGTGCTGACCGGCTTCAAATATATCGGCGAACAGATTGCGATTGTCGAGGCCGAAGGACATCCGGAGCGGTTCATCTTTGGTTTTGAGGAGAGTTACGGCTATTTAGCGGGCACCCATGTGCGCGACAAGGACGCGGTGGTTGGTTCGATGCTGATCGTCGAGATGGCCTCGTGGTATAAGCAGAAGGGGATGTCGCTTGTCGACGCGCTTGACGCGCTGTATGAGAAGTACGGGCTCTATTGTGAGAGCGTCGCGAACTTCCAGTTCGAGGGTGCGCAGGGCATGAAGATCATGGACGGCATGATGAAAAAGCTGCGCGCGGACAAGGTGAGCAAGATCGCAGGGCGTCCGGTTGTGGATACGATCGACTATCTCGAATCGACCGAAACGACCGCCGAAGGCGTGCGGTCGGTGGAACTGCCGAAATCGAACGTGCTGGAATACCTGCTTGACAACGGCTGTACCGCGATCGTGCGCCCGTCCGGCACCGAACCGAAGATCAAGCTGTACCTGTCGGTGGTGGGGAAAGATATGGCGGAGATCGACGCGCGGGCCAGGGAAATTGGCGATGACGTGAAGAAACTCCTGGGTGTCTGATCCTTCAGTTTAAAAAAAATGGACAAATTTATGGATTTTTGAAAAAACACTTGCTTTTTGGGATAGCTTGTGCTAAAATTCAAATGTTACATTTATGGTATCTAGAGCCGATACCAGAAAGAGGTGAAACGAATGAAAGAGGGAATCCATCCGAAGTATGTGGACACCACCATCACCTGCGCGTGCGGTGAGGTCATCCATACTCGTTCGACAAAAGAGAACATCCACGTTGAAATTTGTTCCAAGTGCCATCCTTTCTTCACCGGCCGTCAGAAGCTGGTTGATACTGGTGGCCGTGTTGACCGCTTCAAAAAGCGTTTTGGCATGGACAAGTAAGTTCTTTTTGCTGAAAGGGCGCAGCCGTAAGCTTTTTACGGCTGCGTTTTTGCATATTGTCACATTGGAAAGGAAGTCGTCATATGGAAAAGAAATACCGTTTCTGGATGGGTCTGGCCTGCTTTATGACCGGCATTGTTCTGGGGTTTCTGCTTTCGCCGGTGAAAAACGGCGTCTCGATCGGAAACAACAGCTGCAATGAATATGGAAAGCTCTCCGGCGGGGAAGAGGAGCCTGCCGAAGAGGACGAGGATGCGATCGCGTTTTGAGGCGGATCGATTACACTATCCCGCCGGAATATGACGGACGCAAAGTGCTGCACTTTTTGCGCGGGAGCGCTGGCTGCTCCTATTCGTTGGTGCGGTCACTCAAAACTTTTGAGGACGGTATCCTTTTAAATGGCGTACGCACCCGCACAATCGACCGGGTGAAGGAGGGGGACCGCCTGACGATCACCCTGCACGAGAACCCAAAGGAAGCCCAACTTTTTGATTCGCCGGTCCCGGTTCTTTACGAGGACGACGATCTCATCGTTTTCGACAAGCCTGCCAAAATGGCCTGCCATCCTGCAAAATCGATGCAGCAGGGGACGCTGGCGAACGTATTCGCGGCGCACTGCGCCCGCATTGGCGCGGCGGCGCCCTGCCGGATTCTGAACCGGATGGACAAAGACACGACCGGTGCGGTGGTCATTGCGAAGAACGCTTTTGCGGCAGCCGCGTTGACCGGAAAAATCGACAAGACCTATCTCGCGGTCATCCCGGGCGTGATCTCGCCGCCGTCCGGTGTGGTCGACGCGCCGATCGGCCAACCCGACCGCACCGACCCGCGCCGCGCTGTCCTGCCGGACGGGAAGCCTGCCCGAACCGGTTACGAAACGGTTTTTGCGGGGGAATGGTTCAGCATTCTGCGGTGTACCCTCTATACCGGCCGTACCCACCAGATCCGGGTGCATATGGCACATTTGGGGCATCCGCTTTTGGGCGACACGCTCTATGAAGGAGACCTTTCCGAAATCGGGCGGCAGGCGCTGCACTGCGCGGCGGTTTCGTTTACACATCCGGTGACCGGAAAAGCGGTGCGGGTGGAGTCACCGCTTCCGAAAGATATGCAAAAGTTCGAGGGCCAGCCGGTGGAAAGCTGTTGAATATGTATAAAAAACCTCGATGATGAATATTTTTTCGTTTTTTTCCTTGCAAAGCGCAAAAATGAATGTATAATGATGAGGTAATATACATTACGCGTGACACCGTCACACATTATGGAGGAAAATAAAATGAAAAAAATTCTTGCAATTGTGCTTGCAATGGTTATGGTATTCTCATTTGCCGCCTGCGGCGGCAACAGCAGCACCCCGTCCTCTTCGGCCACTCCGGCATCTTCCGCGGCCGGTGATTCGTCCGCTCCCGCTGCGTCCACCCCTGCTGAAGGCGGCATCCAGAGCGTTGACGATCTCACGGGCAAGACCATCGGCGTCCAGCTCGGCACCACAGGCGACATCTATGCCGAGGATATTGAGGGCGCGACCATCGAACGTTACAACAAAGGCTTCGAGGCTGTCCAGGCGCTCCAGCAGGGCAAGATCGACGCGGTTATGATCGACGACCAGGTCGCGAAGGCGTTCGCCGAGCAGACCGACGGCATCAAAGTGCTTGAGGAGCCGTTCACTGTCGAGGAATATGCGATCTGCATCTCGAAGGACAAACCGGAATTGACCGAGAGCTTCAATAAGGCGATCGCCGAGCTCAAAGAGGACGGTACCCTGCAGAAGATCCTCGACTACTATATCGGCCAGGTTGACGGCGCCGAGCCCTACACCTCCCCGGAAGGCATCACCTATGACGGTCAGCTGGTCATGGCGACCAACGCGGAATTCCCGCCGTATGAATACCACGAAAGCGGTGCTGACGGCGACAAGATCGTTGGTGTTGACGCGGACTTTGCCCGTGCCATCTGCGACAAGCTCGGCAAGGAGCTGGTCATCGAAGATATGGCGTTTGATTCGATCATCACCGCTGTCCAGGGCGGCAAAGCTGATTTCGGCGCTGCCGGCATGACCGTCACCGAAGACCGCCTGAAGAACATCGACTTCACCGACAGTTACTGCACCGCTTCCCAGGTGGTCATTGTCAAAGAATAATCCCCAAACGGGTGCCGGGATAGGGGTTCTGTTAGCGGAACCCCTATTTCCCTATATCCGGCCTGTCTGCCGGGTGCGCGGCTGAATCGAATTTTGGAAAGGGTGTTATATTTGGCGGAGCTGCAGCTTAAGCTTGTGAATTGGCTTGCCATGATGCAGGAGAAGTTCATTGACAACTTTATCACCGACGACCGCTGGCGGTATATCACCGACGGCCTTGCCGTCACCCTGAAGGTCACCTTCTTTGCCGTGCTGCTCGGCGTTGTGCTCGGGTTCCTCCTCGCGATGATCCGCACGACCAACCAGAAAACCGGAAAGCTCAAATTTCTGAACCTGCTGGCCAAGCTTTACCTGACCGTCATCCGCGGCACACCGGTCGTGGTGCAGTTGCTTATTATCTATTTCGTCATCTTCGGTTCGGTCAAGATCGACAAGGTGCTGGTCGCGATCATCGCATTCGGCATCAACTCGGGCGCTTATGTGGCTGAGATCTTCCGCAGCGGCATCATGTCGGTTCCCGCGGGGCAGTTCGAGGCTGGGCGCAGCCTGGGCTTTAACTATAGCAAGACCATGTGGCTGATCATCATGCCGCAGGCGTTCAAGAACATCCTGCCGGCGCTCGGCAACGAGTTTATTGTCCTTTTGAAGGAGACTTCGGTCGCGGGCTATATCGCCCTGCAGGACTTGACCAAGGGCGGCGACATCATTCGCAGCCGCACCTACGAAGCGTTTATGCCGCTCATTGCGGTGGCGCTCATCTACCTGACGCTGGTGCTGGTGCTTTCCAACCTGGTGTCACGGCTTGAAAGGAGGCTGGCGCAGAGTGATCGAGGTTAAGAATCTGGAAAAAAGCTTTGGGGAAAACCATGTGCTCTGCGGCATCAACGAGCACATCAAAAAGGGCGAGAAGGTGGTCGTCATCGGGCCGTCCGGCTCGGGCAAATCGACCTTTCTGCGCTGCCTCAACCTGCTTGAAACGCCGACCGGCGGAGAAATCTGGTTCGAGGGCAAAAAGATCAACGACCCAAAGGCCGACATCAATAAGCTGCGGCAGAAGATGGGGATGGTTTTCCAGCAGTTCAATCTGTTTCCGCATCTGACCGTGCGCCGCAACATCACGCTCGCACCGGTTAAGCTTGGGCTCATGAGCCAGGCGGAAGCGGATAAACGCGCCGAGGAACTGCTTGCGCGCATCGGCCTTTCCGATAAGGCGGAAAGCTACCCGGCGCAGCTCTCAGGCGGGCAGCAGCAGCGGATCGCAATCGTGCGGGCGCTTGCGATGAACCCGGACGTGATGCTCTTCGACGAGCCGACCTCGGCGCTCGACCCGGAGATGGTCGGCGAGGTGCTCGAACTGATGAAGCAGCTCGCGCGGGAAGGGATGACAATGGTCGTGGTGACCCACGAAATGGGCTTTGCGCGCGAGGTCGCGACCCGGGTGATGTTCATTGACGAAGGGCAGATCATGGAGCAGAACACCCCGCGGGAATTCTTCGAAAACCCGCGGCATCCGAGGCTTAGGGATTTCCTGTCGAAAGTCTTATAATTGAATTCCCGGGGTGCACGCAGGTGCGCCCTTTTCGGGTTCTTTGGAGGAATATATGAACATACTGTTTTTTGGCGACGTTGTAGGGCAGGCGGGCTGTGACAAACTGCGCAAAGAGCTTCCCCGGCTCAAAAAGGAACATGGGGCGGGCATCGTGATTGCAAATGGCGAAAATTCCGCCGAGGGCAATGGGATCACGCCGCATAGCGCGCAGCACCTGTTTGACAGCGGCGTGGACGTCATCACAACCGGCAACCACAGCCTGCGCCGCCGTGAGATTTACGAGCTGCTCGACGAGAGAAAAGGCGTCATCCGGCCGGCCAACTACCATGCGGCGGCGCCTGGCAGCGGGATTTTCTTTTACGACAGCCCCGCTTTCCCGCTCTGTGTATTGAATCTCCAGGGCAGGGTTTACATGGACACTTACGGCAGCCCATTCTCCTGCGCGGACGCGCTTCTTGAAAAGGCGGACTGCCCGAATATCATCGTGGATTTCCACGCGGAAGCCACCGCCGAAAAGCTTGCGCTCGCGCACTACCTCGACGGACGGGTCTCGGCCGTGATCGGTACCCACACCCATGTACAGACCGCCGACGAACGGCTGCTGCCGAACGGGACCGCCTATATCACCGACGCGGGCATGTGCGGAGGGCGCAACTCGATTCTCGGCGTAGTGAAGGAAAAAGCGATCGAGAAGCTGCGCACCGGCCTGCCGACCCGCTTTTCGAACGACCCGGAGGCCATCGAACTGCACGGCGTGCTGCTCACCTTTTCCGGCAGGGACGGGAAGGTTACGGAGATCAAACGGATCGCGGTAAAAGCGGAATAAAATGAAATGGGAAGGGCCGCGTAAAAGCGGCCCTTTTTGCGTTTGTTTACAAATGTCACATTGAAATAAAGTGCAAAACAGGATATAATATTAAAATATATGATACCGATTTAGATGAAACCCTATTGACTGGGAGAACAGGATGAAACAAAAGCTTTGCATAGTTGCGCTTGCGCTGTCGGTGCTGTTGGCCGGATGTTCCGGCATGGAGGTCACCGATCAACAGTTCGGCCTGCCGAACCAGCCGGCGGAAAACGAGCCGGTGCAGGAAAAACCCGTGCCGGAGCCTGTGAGCACAGTGAACCTTGCCTACAGCGTGAACGATACGCTCAATCCATATACCATGACCACCAAGCTCAACCGGGAACTGGTTCCGCTTTTATATGACAGTCTGACCCGGCCGGATAAGAGCTTTCAGCCGGAATACCAGCTTGCGACTGAGATCATCATGCAGGAGAAGGCCTGCACCGTCAAATTTCGGCGCAACGCACAGTTTTCCGACGGTACGCTGCTCACCGGGGAGGATATTACCTATTCGATCCAGACGGCGCTTACAACCGACACCAACTGGAGAACAATGCTCCAAAACATCGCAAACTATACGGTCAACACGGACGGAGATGTTGTGATCCAGCTCTATCAGGAGGATGCGAACTTCCCGGCGCTGCTCACCTTCCCGATCATCAAGAAGGGTACCGCCGGCGCGGACTACCCAACCGGCGTCAGTAAATTTTACGTTTCGGGAACCTGGGGCAACACCGGTGTGGTGCTCACGGCGAACCCCATCTATTACGGCGACACCGGCAGCATCGAGACGGTCATGCTGGCGAACGCTTCCGATCCGGACGCGCTGGCCTTCAACCTGAAGTCCGGCGATATCGACCTTGTCTATTCTGATCTGTCGAGTCCGGAGCTTGCCAACATGTCTGCGTCCAGCGTGCCGGTTTCGCTCTGCAACCTGGTTTATCTGGGCATCAACGGCAGCTACGGATGGCTTGCGCGGGCGGAGTTCCGGCAGGCGATCAGCCTTGCTGTCAACCGGGACGAGATTGTCTCAAAGGCGTACGTTTCCCGCGCGCGCGCGACCCGATATCCGTTTCATCCTGAATTTTACCGGATGAACGCGATGGAGCTCTCGACGCCGCGCAGTCTGACCCAAGCGGACGCGCTGCTGGACGGAATCGGGCTTTCCAGCCGGGATGACAACCGGATGCGGCTCGTAAACGGGCGGCCGCTCACCCTGCGGCTTTTGGTCAACAGTGAAAACGCCTACCGCAACGCGGCTGCGACGCTGGTCACCGAACAGCTCGCGCAGATCGGCATCAAGGTGGAGGTGGTTTCACAGGCGTTTTCCCAGTATCAGCAGACATTGCAGAACGGGGACTACGACCTCTATCTGGGAGAGACGCGGCTCATGTACAACATGGACATCGCGCCGCTGCTGGCGGGCGGGGCGCTCGGATATTTTACGGCCTACAGCGAGGAGCTTTCCGACAGCTACCGCGCCTACCGCGCGACCGGAGCGGGGATCGAATCGTTCTGCGAGCTGTTTCTCGCCCAGTCGCCGTTTGTGCCGCTGGTGTTTCGGCAGGGGTCGGTTTCCCATAATCGGGAATTCCGGGCGGAAATAGTTGCAACCGAGCAGGATATTTTCTATAATATAGTGGAATGGTAATATTTGCGAATCGGCGAAAGCACGAAAGATAGAAGGAGGACGAGATCGTGATCAGTATCGAGAACCAATACGGCACCATTGAGATATCTCAGGAGTATTTTTCCAACCTTGTGGGTAAGGCCGTGTCCGAATGCTTCGGCGTAGCGGGCATGGTGAGCTCCCCGGCGCAAGGGCTGCGCGCGGCGATTGCGGGCAAGGATACCCCGGATAAAGGCGTGCGGGTGCGCGCGGCCGGGGATGGGCTTGTGATCGACCTGCACATTGTGGTCACCTATGGGATGAACATCTCGGTGATTGTCAAAAGCATTGTGAACAAGGTTCGTTACACAGTGGAGCAGGCGACCAATCTGGATGTCGCGAAAGTGAATGTCTTTGTCGACTCGATGAAGACGGAAAACGCATAAACTGCCTGTGCGCTTCAAACAATTCTGATGCAGTCATAACTGTGAATATGGGGGTCAAACAATCGTGATTACAGGAGAAATGCTCCGGGATGCGTTTATCTCGGGCGCAAACAACATTACCAACCACCGCCAGCAGGTGGACGCGCTCAACGTATTCCCTGTCCCGGATGGAGATACGGGGACCAATATGTCGATGTCCGCGTCGGCTGCGAAACGGGAACTGACAAGGGTGCCGGACGGCGCGCCGGTTTCCCAGGTGGCGGATACTTGTGCAGGGGCGCTTCTGCGCGGCGCGCGCGGCAACTCCGGTGTTATCCTGTCGCTTCTGTTCCGGGGATTTTCCCGCGGGCTCAAAAACCAGGAGCAGGCGGACGCGGAGCATCTGGTGCAGGCGCTTGAGAAGGGCGTGGATTCTGCTTACAAAGCGGTCATGAAGCCGACCGAGGGCACCATCCTGACGGTGGCGCGGCTGGCTTCGGTCGCGGCGCGCGAGGCGCTCACCCCGGAAATCTCCACCGCCCAAATGTGGGATGTAATCCTCACGGCTGGCAGGGAAGCATTGGCCAAGACCCCCGAAATGCTTCCAGTGCTGAAAAAAGCCGGCGTCGTGGACGCGGGCGGGCAGGGGCTGATTGTGATCTTTGAAGGTATGGCATCGGTCTTTTCCGGCGGCGGAATCCTCCCGCTCGCCGAGGAGAAAAAGGAAGAATACGATTCCATTCGCCCGGACCGCAACGCGGCAGGTGAATACGAAGGGGAAATCACCTTCACTTACTGCACCGAATTCATTATCCTCAAGCGCGAGAAGGACGCTGATCCGCAGCAGCTGCGCGGTTACTTGGAAACGATTGGCGACTGTGTGGTGGTTGTCGACGATGACGAGATCATCAAGATCCATGTGCACACCGATAATCCCGGCAACGCGCTGCAGAAGGCGCTGGAATTTGGCCAGCTCACCAACATCAAGATCGAAAACATGCGCGAGCAGTTTGAAAAGCAGAAGGCGAGCATCGTCGAACCGGTGTCCGATCAGGGTTTTGCATATGCGGCGGTCGACCCTTCGCGGGAGTATGGCTTTGTGGCGGTCGCGGCGGGCGACGGCGTGAAGCAGCTGTTCCTCGACCTGGGTGTGGACAATGTCGTGTCCGGCGGCCAGACGATGAACCCCTCGACCGACGATATCCTTTCGGCAGTGCACGCGACTCCGGCAAAGACAGTGTTTGTGCTGCCCAACAATAAAAACATCATCATGGCGGCAGAGCAATCGGTCAAGCTGGCCGACCGCAACGTGGTGGTTTTGCAGACTCGGACCATTCCGCAGGGACTCTCAGCGATGCTGGCCTTCGACCATGAGGCCGACACCACCGAGAACCAGCTTGCCATGCAGAAAGCATACGAACGGGTCGGAACCGGACAGGTCACTTTCGCGGCGCGCGACAGCGATTTTGATGGGCATAAGATCAAGGAAGGCGAGCTGCTCGCTTTGGAAAACGGCAAGCTTTCCTTCACCGAGCATGACCTGACCAAAGCGGTGCTGCGGCTGGTCAAAGGGCTTGTACGCAAGGACTCGAGCTTTGTGACGATCCTTTACGGCGCTGATATCTCGGAAGAGCTGGCGCAGACGGTCTACGAAGCGGTTTCCGCCAAGATGCCGGAGGATGTGGAGGTTGCGCTGATTAACGGCGGCCAGCCGGTTTATTATTTCATCATCTCGGTTGAGTGACAGAAAGGAACAGCATGCAAAAAAATTTGCTGCGCCGGCTGGCGCTGATTGTGGCGTTCGCGCTGCTGACCGCCGCAGGCGCACAGGCCTTCCGGCGGATTGGAGCGTCCCCGATCCCGGTGTCGCTCGGTCTGCTGGCGGTATTTTTCACCGGCGCGGCGCTTCCAAAAAAGGATGCGCTCTTCTCGCAGGTGCTGTACCTGCTTTTAGTGATTGCGGGCCTGCCGTTTTACAGCGGCTTTTTGGGCGGGATGCAGGTAGTCACCGCGATGACGGGCGGCTTTGTGATCGCCTATCCGCTGGTCGCGGTGATCGTTTCGCTTTCGGTGGAACGGTTCGGTCGGGGCTTTTGGCAGTACCTTTTTGCAATGGCCGGATCGCTGCTGGCTTATTTTGCACTCGGGTTTGGGCAGCTGCTGGCGGTGAGTGGAATGGGCATTCCCGCGGCGTTTTCGATGGCGGTTAAACCCTTTTTGCTGCCGGATCTTTGTATTGCGCTTGCGGGCGCGGCAATCTGCTGGATTGTCCGGAAGGCTGCTTCGAAGATGGGAAAATCCCATTGACAAGCGGGCGGATCGCGTATATACTATCAACGTATGGCCAAGACGGGGAGAACCGTCGGTATTTCCCATGAAACAGAGAGGCGGGACGCAGGCTGGAAGCCCGCCGGGAAAACGATGGAGGCCGCCCCCGAGCCTTCCGGCGAGGAGCCGGACGCGGTGTGAGCGTTAATCCTGTCGAGTGGCGCGGAGAAGGAATTCCCGCGCAATTTGGGTGGTACCACGGAAAACCGTCAAGACGCGCTTTTCGTCCCAATTCTGGGGCGAGAAGCGTTTTTTTGTCACTGTATCAAAAGCAAGGAGAGAGATAGACAAATGGAATGGACCGGACTCAACGAACTGCGTGAACAATTTTACCGTTTTTTTGAAGGAAAGGGGCATCTGCGCCTGCCGAGCTTCCCGCTCATGCCGCACGATGACGCGAGCCTGCTGCTGATCAACTCGGGTATGGCGCCGATGAAAAAATGGTTCCTTGGCGTGGAAACCCCGCCCAATAAACGGGTGGTGACCTGCCAGAAGTGCATCCGCACTCCGGACATCGAGAACGTCGGCAAGACCGCGCGCCACGGCACCTATTTCGAGATGCTCGGCAACTTCTCATTCGGCGACTACTTCAAGCATGAGGCTTGTGCCTGGGCCTGGGAATTCAGCACCAAAACGCTTGGCCTGCCGGTTGACCGGCTGTGGGTTTCGGTCTATGAGGACGACGACGAAGCGATCGAGATCTGGACCAAGGAGATCGGCGTCGATCCCAAACGGATTGTACGGCTTGGCAAGGAGGACAACTTCTGGGAGATCGGTTCCGGTCCCTGCGGCCCCTGCTCCGAAATCTATTTTGACCGCGGTGAAGAGTACGGCTGCGGCAAATCGGACTGTGCGCCTGGCTGTGACTGCGACCGGTATATGGAGTATTGGAATCTCGTTTTCTCTCAGTTTAATGGAGATGGAGAGGGTCACTATGAACGCATGGCCCACCCGAATATCGATACCGGCATGGGGCTTGAAAGGCTCGCCTGCATTATGCAGGGGGTGGACAACCTCTTCGAGGTGGACACCGTTCAGAATATTATGAAACATATCATGCGAATTGCCGGGGTGGAGTATCACAAGGATGCAAAGACCGACGTTTCGCTTCGGGTCATCACCGACCATATCCGCTCGACGACCTTTATGGTTTCGGACGGCATCCTTCCGCAGAACGAAGGCCGCGGCTATGTCCTGCGCAGGCTTCTGCGCCGCGCCGCGCGCCATGGACGGCTGCTCGGCATCACCGAGCCGTTCCTCTATAAGGTCTGTGAAACAGTCATCCAGGAGAACGCGGACGCTTATCCGAATCTTGTGGAGAACAGGGACTACATCATCAAGGTCATCAAGATCGAGGAGGAGCGCTTTGCCCGCACCATCGACCAGGGACTTGGACTTTTGAATTCAATTATCGACAAGGTTGAAGCCGAGGAGATGGGGCAGAAGGTCATGGCTGGCGCGGATGCGTTCAAGCTCTATGACACCTATGGTTTCCCGGTCGATCTGATCCGGGAAATCCTTGACGAGCGCAAGATCGCGCTTGACGAGGACGAATTCAACGCTCAAATGAACGCGCAGAAGCAGCGCGCCCGCGAGGCGCGCGCCGCGATGGGCGACCTTGGCTGGGAAGAGGACGTGCTTGCCGACCTGACCGGCAAGGAGCAGTTTGTCGGCTACGGCCAGACCGAAGCCGAGGCGAAGGTCATCGCGCTGGTGAAGGATAATCAGCGGGTTGACCGGCTGGAGGACGGCGATCTCGGCTCGGTGGTGCTCGACATCACCCCATTCTATGCGGAAAGCGGCGGCCAGGCGGGCGACAGTGGATTTATCAGCGTAGGAGGCAACGCCTTTAACGTCTACGACTGCAAAAAGTCGAAGGGCGGCCATATTGTCCATGTGGGAGAGATGAGCGTCGGAACCCTTTCGGTGGGCGACACGGTCAAGGCGGTCATCAATATCGACCGCCGCCGTGACATCATGCGCAATCACACCGCCTGCCATCTGCTGCAGGCCGCGCTGCGCAGCGTGTTGGGCGACCATGTGCATCAGGCGGGCGCCTTCTATGACGACAATGTCTGCCGGTTCGACTTCAGCCATTTCAGCGCCGTAAAACCGGAAGAGCTTCGCAAGGTCGAGGAGATTGTCAATGGAATGATCCTCTCTGCGATGGATGTCAAGGTGCAGGAAATGCCGCTGGAAGAGGCCAAAAAGCTCGGCGCGATGGCACTGTTCGGTGAGAAATACGGAGACATCGTCCGCGTCTGCGATATCGAGGGAAAATCGACCGAATTCTGCGGCGGCACACATCTGGACAACACTGCCAAAGTCGGCCTTTTCAAGATTGTGAAGGAATCCTCTGTCGCAGCCGGTGTGCGCCGCATCGAAGCGGTAACCGGCAAAAATGTGCTCAAATTTATCGATGAGCAGGCCGCGCTGATGGATCAGACTGCCGCGGCGCTTAAGGTGGGGAGCCATTCCGAGCTGCCGGTGAAGGCAGCGGCTGTCACCGCCGAGATCAAGGAACTGCAGAAGGAACTTGACAGCGTCAATGCGAAGATTGCGGAAGCGCAGTCGATGGGTATGTTTGAAAAGGCACAGGAGGTCGGCGGGCTGCGGATTGCGAATGCCCAGCTGACCGGCGCCAAAATCGAAGCGCTGCGCGCGATCGGGGACCGCGCCAAGGACATGAAGCCGGATATGGTCTGCGTGCTGACCACTGTCAACGACGGTAAGGCGACCATTTTGGTGGTTTGCGGCAAGGACGCGGTTGAAAAAGGCGCGCACGCCGGAAAGATCGTCAAGGAATTCGCGTCGCTTTGCGGCGGCAGCGGCGGCGGCCGTCCGGATTCCGCGATGGGCGGCACGACGGAGATCTTTAAAGTGGACGAAGCGATGGCGCAGTTGCCCGCCATCGTGCAGAAGATGATCAGATAAAAAGGAGGTTCACAGATGGACTGCCTGTTTTGCAAAATCATTGCCGGAGAAATTCCGAGCAAGAAGATCTATGAGGATGATTTGTGCTACGCTTTCCACGATATCGACCCAAAGGCGCCGGTACATTTCCTTGTGATTCCAAAGGAACACATCTCCGGCGCGAACAAAATTGACGACGCAAACTGCGCCGTTGTGGGCCACATCTTTGCGGTGATTGCAAAGATTGCGGATCAGCTCGGCTGCAATGGAGATTTTCGCGTGGTGAATAACTGCGGGCCGCAAGCGGGCCAGACGGTGGATCACCTGCACTTCCATGTGCTTTCCGGCCGCGACATGACCTGGCCTCCGGGCTGATTTGCTTCCCGTAAGGGGCTACTTTCTTGCTTGCCCAAGAAAGTAGCCAAAGAAGGGCACGCGGGGACACCCCGCGGCCCCGTGTGCGCGATTTTGTTGCCGCTTTGCGGCAAAGATCGCGCGCAATCTGCTTAGACAAAACGTTGTGCGCCGCGTTTGGCAGCCTGCTCGCCTGACGGCGAAGCGCGCTTACGCGCGACGGCTGCTCACGGGGGCTTTCCGCCCCCGTGTCCCCCGGCAAAGAGTCGTCTGCGACGACCCGCCGCCTTTGGTGGTGGATTCGGGATAAGGAACGCGGGACATATTTTCGCGCCCGGCGCGAAAATGTGCTGCGCGCAAAGCGGACAAACGGATTTAAAATGCGCGGCCCTGCGGGCCGCGCATTTTTCATATCGTCCGTTCTTATTGTGAACCAAAACGCTGGCTTCAACCCTGAACTTGCCCTTTCCAGCGCGGGGAGCGCAAAACGCCGGTTTCAGCTCTGCGCCTGACCTTTCCTGCGCGGGGAGCACAAAACGCCGGCTTCAGCCCTGAGCTGACCGTGTGTTGGGTGCGCTTGCGGCGCAAGTTTTGGCAAGGCGTCCGCGGGGTTTCCAAAGGGGCGGCTAGCCACTTTGGGGTGCTCTTTGGCTACTTTCTCGCACAAGCGAGAAAGTATGCCCGTGGGGCGCGGCGGAACGCGCCAGTGATTCTCAAGCGGCAAAGCCGCTTGATTCCCGTGCACGCGGTGGAATACGCAAAGCCGCCATCACCGCCGACGGGCGAAAAATGAAGGCCAGCAGCAAAAAGCTGCCGGCCTTTATTTTTTTCGTGGATAAGGGGTTTCTTCGTCTGTCCAATCCAAAAGAAAATCAAGACTGGTGTTGTAGAACTTCGCCAAGGTAAATAGATGGTCATAGGTGGGCATACGGACGCCGTGTTCATATTTTGACAGGAGGCTTTGGTCTATTCTGGTCTCAATTTGTACGGCAGTTTGCGTTAACTTCCGTTTCTCGCGGATTTTGCGTAAATTTGTCATTGCAATCACCTCATAGGACAATTATGTCATAAAATCTATTGACAATTAGTACAAATACGTACTATTTTTAACTATGAGGTGATAATGCGGAACGCGCAAGGCCGCCATCACCGCCGACCTTCGTTATGAAATAACTTTTTCCCAATTTGGGAAATTTTTCAAGTTTTCAAGAAAAGTATGATACAATCATAATCGTGATAGACATATGTTCTATAGATTTTTTGTATGAGGTGATTATGATGTTGCATCCAAGAATCAAAGAACTGCGCCTGGAGCGGGGGCTCAGCCAAAAGGAAGTGGCGGAAGCATTGGGCTGCTCGGAAAAATATTATGCCAAAATCGAGCAGGGGATCGACTTTAACTCGATTTATCTGCGCAGGCTTTCGCTGTTTTATGACGTTTGCGCGGACTATCTGGTCGGTTTCAGTGATGAGCGGCGGTGGAAATGAAAGAACCTATGGAATTTTCCAAAGAGATGTGGTACAATAGGACAGTATAAATTTCCATCAAAGGTGGTTATATTGTGAAAAGGACAGAAATCAAAAAGCTGTTCGCTTCGGTGCAGGACTATACCGCTGCGCCGGTGACCGTATGCGGCTGGGTCAAAACCATCCGCGATTCCAAATCGATCGGATTTATCGAGCTGAACGACGGCTCGTCGTTTCGAAACCTGCAGGTGGTTCTTTCGCAGGATAAACTCTCCAATTTCGCTGAGATCGTCAAATTGAACGTCGGCAGCGCGATTGTGGTGCGCGGTCCAGTCGTGCTCACCCCGGACGCGAAGCAGCCGTTTGAAATCCACGCAGAATCGGTCGAGGTGGAAGGCGCTTCCACTCCCGATTATCCGCTTCAGAAAAAGCGGCATTCGCTTGAATATCTGCGTACCATCGCGCATCTGCGCCCGCGCACCAACACCTTCGCGGCGGTTTTCCGCGTACGTTCGGTCGCGGCCTATGCGATCCACAAATTTTTCAATGAACGCGGCTTTATATACGCGCACACGCCGCTTATCACCGGCAGCGACGCCGAAGGCGCGGGAGAGATGTTCCGTGTGACCACGCTCGACCCGCAGAATCCGCCCCTTACCGAGGACGGTAAGATCGATTATTCCCAGGACTTTTTCGGCAAGGCGACCAACCTGACGGTTTCTGGCCAGCTCGAGGCGGAATGCATGGCGATGGCCTTCTCGAAGGTGTACACCTTTGGGCCGACCTTCCGTGCGGAAAATTCCTACACCGCCCGCCACGCGGCCGAATTCTGGATGATCGAGCCGGAGATTGCGTTCGCGGATCTCGCGGACGATATGGAACTCGCGCAGGATATGGTGAAGTACGTCCTTTCTTATGTGCTGGCTGAGTGCCCGGAGGAGATGCAGTTCTTCAACAATTTCTACGACAAGGGCCTCATCGAGCGGCTGCAGGGGATTGTTTCGTCCGATTTCGCCCGTGTCACCTATACCGAAGCGGTTAAAATCCTTGAACAGCATAAGGACGAGTTTCAATATCCGGTTTACTGGGGCTGCGATTTGCAGACCGAGCATGAGCGTTACCTCACCGAGCAGGTGATGAAGCGCCCGGTCTTTGTCACTGACTATCCCAAGGAGATCAAAGCCTTCTACATGCGGCTCAACGACGACGGCAAAACCGTTGCGGCGGTCGATCTGCTGGTGCCGGGCATCGGCGAGATCATCGGCGGAAGCCAGCGTGAGGAGCGGCTCGATGTGCTGCTTTCGCGCATGAAGGAGCTGAACCTCAATGAGGAGGATTACTGGTGGTATCTCGACCTCAGGCGGTTCGGCGGCACCAAACACGCGGGCTTCGGGCTCGGGTTTGACCGCCTCATCATGTATATTACCGGCGTGTCGAACATCCGCGATATCCTGCCGTTCCCGCGCACGACCGGAACGGCGGAATTTTAAGATGAACCGGCAGCTTCAAACGCTGACCGAAACCCTCACACAGCTTGCCGCCGGCGGCGGGCTGTGTGTTGCGTTTTCGGGCGGAGTTGACAGTTCGCTTCTCGTGAAGCTCGCGTGCGGCGCGGGTATCCCGGTGCACGCAGTTACCTTCGACAGTACCCTGCAGCCCGCTGCCGACGCCCCGCAGGCCGCAAAACAGGCGGCTTCCTACGGCGCGAAGCATGTTCTGCTGCGGTGCGACCCGCTTTCGGACGAAGTGGTCCGGATGAACCGAAAGGAGCGCTGTTATCGCTGCAAATACGCGCTTTTCGTACGGCTGCGTGAATATGCGGCCGAACAGGGCTTTGCAGCGGTGATCGACGGCACAAACGCGGACGACCTGTCGGAATACCGGCCGGGCCTGCGGGCCCTGCGGGAGCTTTCAATTGTGAGCCCGCTCGCTGAGCTTGGCATCACCAAGGCGATGGTGCGGGAATTTGCAGCGGAGATCGGGCTCGATGTTGCCAAAAAACCGTCATCGCCCTGCCTGGCGACCCGGTTCCCTTACGATACGCTTCTCACAGAGCAGGAGCTTTCCCGCGCTGGAAAAGCGGAGGCGCTTCTGCGTGGATTCGGGTTTCTGACTGTCCGCGCGCGGGTACATGGGGAGCTTCTGCGGATCGAAGTGCCGCTTGAACAGCTTGCGCAAGCCGTTCAATGCGCCGGGGAGCTTGTCCCCGCGATGCGCGCGCTTGGCTTTTCCCAGGTCACGCTTGACCTCGCAGGCTTTCGCAGCGGAAGCTTCGATGGGAAGTAGGGAGGATACATATGGAGATCAAAACGCTGTTGGAACAGGTGCGCGCGGGTGAAATCACGGTCGCGCAGGCGCAGAAATATATTGAAAAACTCCCTTATGAGGAGCTCGATTTTGCAAAACTCGACCATCATCGGCTGATGCGCAGCGGTTTTGGGGAAACGGTGTTCTGCCAGGGCAAAACGCCCGGGCAGTGCGCTGAGATCTTCGCGCGCTTTGCCGGGATGGGGGAGAACGCGCTCGGCACCCGGGCCGATCCGGCGCACTATGAAGCGGTGAAAGTTGTTCTGCCGGACGCGGTCTACCACGAACGGGCGCGCACCATTGCCCACACCTGCAATCCGGTGGAGCCGATCGGATGCGTCGCCATCTGCACCGCGGGCACCTCGGACATCCCGGTGGCGGAGGAGGCCGCGCTCACTGCGGAGTTTTTCGGGGCGAAGGTCGAGCGGGTCTTTGACGTGGGTGTGGCGGGAATCCACCGGCTGTTCGCAGAGATGGACCGCATCCACACGGCAAACTGCGTCGTTGCCTGTGCCGGGATGGAAGGGGCGCTCGCGAGCGTCATCGGCGGGCTTGTGAGCGTACCGGTGGTGGCGCTGCCAACCAGCATTGGCTATGGCGCGAGCTTTCACGGGCTTTCCGCGCTGCTCACCATGCTCAATTCCTGTGCGGAAGGGGTCGCAACAGTCAACATTGACAACGGCTTCGGCGCGGGCTACCTTGCGGCGCAAATCAACAGGCTCGCTTGCCGGGGAAAATAATTGCTGGAGACGGAGGGGGAACAATGACAAGATAGCTTCGACGCGGCAAATCGATCTATCTGTTTTTGGTGTTCTCCATGACTTTTATGCTGGCGCGGATATCTTTGGGCGCGGTGCGCGACCTGTCGCGGACTCTGCTCACGGTGCCTGTGCCGCGATGGGAGGAATCGACCACATGAAAACACTTTATCTGGAATGTTATTCGGGTATCAGCGGCGATATGACGGTGGCCGCGCTGCTCGACCTGGGCGCGGATGAACAGAAACTGCGTGCCGCGCTCGCAAGCCTTGGCGTGGGCGGTTACCACCTGCACACCGGCCGGGTGACAAAACGCGGAATCTCCGCGTTTGATTTTGACGTGCATCTGGAGGCGCAGGAACATCCGCATGAGCATCATCATATGGACGGACATGACCATACCCACGCGCATGAACATCCCCACGATCACAGCCATGATCACACGCATGATCACAGTTGCGGGCATGCGCACGAGCATCGTAATTTTGCGGATATCGTTGCGATTATCAACCGCGGAGCGCTGACCCCGCGCGCCAAAGAGCTGGCAAAGCAGATCTTTGCGCTGGTTGCAAAGGCGGAGTCGAAGGTGCACGGCCTGCCGGTGGAAGAGGTGCATTTCCATGAGGTCGGCGCGGTGGATTCGATCGTAGATATTGTTGCGGCCGCTTTCTGTCTCGACAACCTGGGGATTGAAAAGGTCTACTGTTCGCCGCTTTACGAAGGGACTGGAACGGTGAAGTGCCAGCATGGGATCATGCCGGTTCCCGCGCCCGCGACAGCGGAAATCATCGCGTCGAGCAGCCTTTCAATGACCATCACCGACAATTTCGGGGAGATGGTGACCCCGACCGGCGCGGCGATTGCGGCGGCGGTATCCGCCGGCGCGCCGCCCAAAAGTTTTTCGATTCTGAAGACTGGCTACGGTGCGGGCAAGAAGGAATTCGAGCGTGCGAACGTGCTGCGCGCGCACCTTATTGAGGAGCGGAGGGAAGGATCGTCCGACGGGGTGGTGAAACTCGAGTGCAACATCGACAACATGACCGGTGAACAGCTCGGATATGCGATGGAGCAGCTATTTGACGCCGAGGCGCTCGACGCATGGTTTACGCCCATCCAGATGAAAAAAAACCGCCCGGCGGTGCTGCTTTCGGTGCTTTGCAGGCCGGACAGGCTCGAAAAACTGACCGCCTGCATCCTGGCCCACACCGGAACGATCGGCGTGCGGTACACGCCGATGCGGCGGATAGAGATGCAGCGGGAAGCGGATGAGGTGCAGACCGCTTACGGCGCGGTGAAGGTGAAGCGCAGCCGCTGGGGAGCGGTCGAAAAAACGGCGGTGGAGTATGAAAGCGCACGGGAAAAGGCGCGGGAATGGGATGTGCCCATTTCGGAAATCTACCGCGCGGCCCGGTCCGAAAAGTGACAATTAGGAATCAGTGGAAATGGAAAGGTGCAGGAATGCGGCTGAGCATTCCTGCACCTTGTGCATTTTTAGCGGTCTATCTCATTTTGACACATACTTTTTCGTGCTGTTTTCTGAATTTTGCAGGATTAAAAAATTCAACTTGCAAACCATGGAGTGTTGTCATATACTATTATGAGGATTAAGGCAGAATTTGGCGGCTGCCTATGCAGAGATGAAGGATTTTTGGGAAAACATATTCTTGAAGATAGTGGAGGTCAACATTATGGCAACTTACAGTGCGCTTTCCCGCCCGGAGCTTGAAGCGCTGCACCGCGAGCTGGTAAAGCGGTATGACGCTTTCAGGGACAGAGGGCTGAAATTGGATATGTCCCGCGGCAAGCCTGCCGCTGACCAGTTCGATCTGGTGAAGGGGATTCTGGACGTGGTGAATTCCGAATCGTCTCCTTATGCGTCTGACGGCGTGGACTGCCGCAACTACGGCGATCTGGATGGTATTCCAGAGTGCAAAGCGCTCTTCTGCGAGATGCTCGGCGTGAGTTTCGATGAGGTTTTTATCTGCGGAAACTCGTCGCTTTCGATCATGTACGACGCAATCGGAAAAATGATTCTGCATGGTGTGCGTGAAGGCGCGACTGCCTGGTGCAGGCTGCCAAAGGTGAAGTTCCTCTGTCCTGCGCCGGGATACGACCGTCATTTCGCAATCACCGAATGTTACGGCATCGAGATGATCCCGGTTGAAATGACCCCGGACGGCCCGGATATGGATACCGTGGAAAAGCTGGCCGCCAGTGATGAAAGCGTCAAGGGCATCTGGTGCGTCCCGAAATATTCAAACCCGCAGGGTATCACCTATTCGGATGAAACGGTCCGCCGCCTGGCGCGGATGAAAACCGCGGCCAGCGATTTCATCATCATGTGGGACAATGCCTACGCGGTGCATGACCTCTATCCCGACCGTCGTGACCAGGTGCTGAACATCCTGGACGAATGCAAAAAAGCCGGCGACCCCGACCGGGTTATGATGTTTGCCTCCACTTCAAAAATTACCTATGCGGGCTCCGGCGTCGGCGCGTTTGCCTGCTCGCCGAACAATATGAAGCGCATGAAAAAGTTGATTTCAATCCAGACGATCGGCTTTGATAAGATCAATATGCTGCGCCATGCGCGTTATTTTAAGAATATGGACGGTATCATGGCCCATATGGACAGACAGGCAGAGCTGCTGCGCCCGAAGTTCAAAGCGGTGCTTGACGCGTTCGACCGGGAGCTTGCGGGCAAGGGAATTGCCGAATGGCTGAATCCGAACGGCGGTTACTTCATCTCGCTCGATGTGATGGATGGCTGCGCCAAACGGGTGGTGCAGCTTTGCCGGGACGCTGGCGTCACCCTCACCCCGGCGGGCGCGAGCTTCCCTTACGGGAAGGACCCGCGCGACCGCAATATCCGCGTCGCGCCGACCTATCCGACGGTGGAGGAGCTGACCCTTGCCGTCGATCTGCTCTGCATCTGCGTGCAGCTTGCCGCGGTGGAAAAATTGCTGCGGGAGCAGACCTTCTGATGTTGTTTTCCTTTGGCCATCGGCCCGGACTTTTGTACGGCGGACGATCTTTTCATCGTCCGCCGTTTGTGGTATACTTTTTGCATTGAGGCTTAATTTGGAAAGGATGTTAAAATATGAGCGACAGAACCGACCGTTACGAAAGCCCGTTTTGTACGCGGTATGCAAGCGATGAGATGCAATATGTATTCTCAGCGGACAACAAATTCAAGACCTGGCGCAAACTTTGGATTGCGCTTGCAAAGGCCGAACAGAAGCAGGGCCTTGCCATCACCGACGAACAGATCGCGGAGCTGGAAACCCATGCGGAGGACATCAATTACGAGGTTGCCGTCGAGCGGGAGAAACTGGTCCGCCATGACGTGATGAGCCATGTCTATGCCTACGGCATGCAGTGCCCGAAGGCGAAGGGGATCATCCATTTGGGGGCGACGAGCTGCTATGTGGGGGATAACACCGATATCATCGTCATGCGGGAAGGCCTGCGGATCGTCCGCCGCAAACTGATCAACGTCATCTCGCTACTTTCTGATTTCGCCATGAAATATAAGGACCTGCCGGCGCTCGCCTACACCCACCTGCAGCCGGCGCAGCTCACCACCGTCGGCAAACGCGCGACGCTGTGGGTAAATGAACTGATGATGGATTTGGCGGAGGTGGAGCATCGCATCGCGGATCTGAAGCTGCTGGGCAGCAAGGGCACCACCGGAACCCAGGCGAGCTTCATGGAGCTTTTTGACGGGGACGGTGAAAAGGTCAAGGCCTGCGAGATGGACATCGCCCGGATGATGGGTTTTGACGCGGTCGTGCCGGTTTCGGGCCAGACCTATTCGCGCAAGGTGGATTCCTACGTCTGTTTCGCGCTCGCAGGCATTGCGCAGAGCGCAAGCAAGTTCTCGAACGACCTGCGCCTTCTGGCAAACTTCAAGGAGATGGAGGAGCCATTTGAGAAAAACCAGATCGGTTCGTCCGCGATGCCGTATAAACGCAATCCGATGCGTTCTGAACGGATCACGTCGTTGGCGCGGTATGTGATGGCGGACTCTTTGAACCCGCAGTTCACCGCGGCGACCCAATGGTTCGAGCGCACGCTCGACGACAGCGCGAACAAACGCATCGCGGTCGCGGAGGCCTTCCTCGCGGTTGACGCGATCCTGGGGATTATGCTGAACGTCTGCGACGGGCTGGTGGTCTATCCGAAGGTGATCGAGCAGCGCCTGCGCCGGGAACTGCCGTTTATGGCGACTGAGAACATCATGATGCAGGCGGTCAAGAAGGGCGGCGACCGTCAGGAGCTGCATGAGCGTCTGCGGGAGCACTCGCTGGCCGCCGCGAAGGTGGTCAAGGAGGAGGGCGGTGAGAACGACCTCATCGAGCGCATCTGCGCCGACAGCGTCTTTAACCTTTCGCGCAGTGAGATTGAAGGGGTGCTTGACCCGAAGGAATTCACAGGCCGCAGCGCCGAGCAGGTGGAGGAGTACATCCGGGATGTTGTCGGGCCGGTGCTCGAGCAGAACAGGGAGATTCTCGGCGAACGCGCGCAGCTTTCGGTTTAAAAATTTACAGACTGGGAAGCATAGCCGCTGAACGCTGCGGTTTTGAACCTATGCCACAGGCGGAACCGTGCCTTTGGACGGTGCGGTTTCAATGCGCAGTTTTCCCACAGACGCGAAGCGCGCTGCGGGAAAAAGGACGGCCTGCCGCCGCTTTGCAGCGGCGGGCCGTGTGAATCTGAAAAATCAATTGACTTTTGGATATAATTCCAATATAATTGTAAAAGTGCCGCATTGTGACATACAGTGCGAATTCGCATGGAATGAGGAACCATATCAACCGCAGAACGGGATGCTGAACTGCGGTTGTTGTCTGTGTTTGCAGATATGGTTGCAAGGAGGACAAGCAGATGAAAAAAGTTGGAAAGCCGACGTTCTTTGTAGTTCTTGCATTGATCGTTGTGCTTGCCGGGCTGTCATTCTTCGGGATTCATGCGTCCTATGGCGATATACCCAGTACGTATATCAAGGGCGCAGGGGATATCCGTTGGGGCATCGACATCCGCGGAGGCGTCGACGTGACGTTCAGCCCGGAAGAAGGCTACGATGCCACAGATGACGAGATGGCCGCGGCGGAATCTATCATCAAGGTGAGGCTCGTGTCGCAGAATATCACCGACTCGGAAGTTTACACCGACTACAACCGTGACAGAATTATCGTCCGTTTCCCCTGGAAGGAAGGGGAAACCGACTTTAACCCTGAGAAGGCTGTCAAAGAGCTCGGCGAGACCGCGCTTCTGACCTTCCGGGAAAACATGGACGGCCCGGTCGTCCTCGAAGGCAAGGATGTGGAATCTGCCACCGCGGGGATGGATCAGGAAACTGGGCAGTATATCGTTCAGCTGAAACTGAAGCCCGAAGGAGCCCAGGCATTCTCCGAAGCGACTGGGCGCCTGGTTGGGCAGACCATCTCGATCTGGATGGATGAAACCAATATCAGCGCCCCGACGGTAAACTCCCAGATCCCGAACGGCGAGGCCCAGATCACCGGGCGCTTTACCGCGGAGGAAGCAAAAGCTCTGGCGGATAAGATCAATGGCGGCGCGCTGCCCTTCAAGCTCGTGACCGAGAACTATTCCTCGATTTCCCCGACGCTCGGCATGGGCGCGCGTGACGCGATGGTCACCGCGGGCATCATCGCATTCATCCTGGTTTCGATCTACATTATCGCGCTTTACCGCCTGCCCGGCGTGATCGCCTGCATCGCGCTGCTCGGCCAGGTCGCGGGTTCGATTGCGTGCATCTCGGGATTCTTCCCGAACGCGCCGTCCTTCACCCTGACGCTGCCCGGCATCGCCGGTATTATCCTGTCGATCGGTATGGGCGTTGATGCGAACGTCATCACTTCCGAACGCATCAAGGAGGAACTGCGCATCGGAAAAACAATCGACGGCGCGGTCGACTCCGGCTTCCAGCGGACCTTCTCCGCGATCTTCGACGGAAACATCACCACGATTATCGTTGCGGGCGTCCTGATGGGGGCGTTCGGCCCTCCGGGATCGATCCTTGCGAAGATCCTTGCGCCGATCTTCAGCTGGTTTGGACCTTCCGCTACCGGCGCGGTTTATTCCTTCGGTTTCACGCTGGTTGTGGGCGTTATCTTCAACCTGCTGATGGGCGTCCTGGCGTCCCGTCTGATGCTCAAATCCATCTCCAAGTTCAAGGCGTTTAAGAAACCGTGGCTGTATGGAGGTGCGAAGGCATGAAAAAGACCTATGATATCGTAGGACGTAAAAAGCTCTGGTTTACCATTCCGCTTGTCGTCCTCGTGATTACTTTGCTGGTATCGGCTGTCTTTGGTGTCGAGCTTGATATCAATTTCCGCGGCGGTTCGATCGTCACCTATTCGTTTGAAGGCGATGTGGATCAGGGCGCGTTCCAGGAGACAATCCAGGGCGCCCTTGGCCAGCAGATCGGCCTGCAGCGGCAGGAGGATGTCGTCACCGGAAGGGTGAACTATGTCGCGACCCTGTCCTCCAAGGAGGGCGTCACGCCGGAAAAGCAGATGGAGATCACTTCCGCGCTGCAGCAGAAATTCTCCGGCAACAATGTGGAGGTCGTTGAGACCAGTAACGTCGATCCGGCGATCGGCCGCGATTTCTTCGCGAAATCGATGGTTGCGGTTGCGGCGGCAGCTGTGTTGATGATCTTGTATATCGCTTTCCGTTTCCGGAAGATGGGCGGCTGGTCGGCCGGCGTTTTTGCGACGGTTGCGCTGATGCATGACGTCATGTATGTGTTTGCGACCTTTGTGCTGCTCAGGTTCCCAATTGGCGACAGCTTCATCGCGGTCGCGCTGACCATCCTTGGTTATTCGATCAACGCGACGATCGTCATCTATGACCGTATCCGTGAAAACGAGCGTTCGATGGGCAGCAAGGAAACACTGGACGAAGTGGTCAACAAATCGATCAACCAGTCGCTGGCGCGTTCGATCAACACGACCGTTTCCACCGTCATTGCGGTCGGTACCGTCTGCGTGATCTGCTACATTTTCCACGTGGAATCGATCCTGATCTTCACGCTGCCGATGATGATCGGTATGCTGGCGGGCGCGTATTCCTCGGTCTGTATCGCGGGTCCGCTGTGGGTGACTTGGCAGGATCGCAAGGCTGCGAAGAAAAAACTTCAGAAATAAACCCATCAAGCCGCCGGCAATTCCGGCGGCTTGATTTTTTTGACCTCATTTTCCGGTGGCGCGATGATGTTTAATTTGCTATAATGTTGTCAGGCTGATTACTTGCGGCCGGAAAGGGGTATCCCATGTTAGCTGGCATCTCCACCTCAACCTTTTACCCGGAGCTGACTGAAAACGCATTGCGGCAGCTGGCGGTTTTTGGCGTTCAGGCCGCTGAGGTGTTTTTCAATTCCTTTTCTGAACTGGAGGAAGGATATGTGCGGGAACTTTCCCGGATCGCCCAGGACGGCGGTGTGAAAGTCCTTTCCATACATCCGTTCATGTCGGGCCTGGAGCCGCTCCTGTTCTTTTCAGACTACCGGCGCCGCTTTGACGATGCCGTGGAGTTCTATAAACGTTTTTTCCACGCGGCCAACCTGCTGGGAGCGAAAATCCTCGTATTCCACGGCAACCGCCGTGAAAGCGTGCGGACCTGGCCGGAATATTTTGATCTGTTTGGGGAGCTGATGGAAGCGGGGCAGCGGATGGGAGTCACGGTAGCGCAGGAGAACGTACCGCGCTGCCAGAGCTACTGTCCGGAGTTTTTCAAAGCGATGACCGATTACTTGCCTGAAGCGCGTTTTGTGCTCGATACCAAACAGTGTATTCGAGCGGGGTATACGGCGCTGGAGATGGCGCAGGCGATGGGTGACCGGGTGCTGCATGTGCATATCAGCGATTACGACGAAACGCATGACTGCCTGCCAGTGGGAAGGGGACGGCTCGATCTGGGGGCTCTTTTGCAGACGCTGGCGGGATATGGTTTCGACGGCGGCGTATTGCTTGAGCTCTACCGGCAGAATTACGGAGGGTACGAGGAGCTCTGGGAGAGCTATGATACCATCTTATCGGCTATACGCAAGGCATGCTGAAACAGACGGGCAGAGTAAGCTTTTTGAATTCACATTCAAATTAAAAGAAGCCCCGCTAGGTGAGCGGCTGACGATGAGTGAGGTTAGCCTGTTTACGGGCAGCGAGGAATAATCTCTGCGCGGATGGCAGACCGCATTACACGTTTAGCGTGTAAGCGAGAAATCGAGGGCTTTGCCCGCATGTGAAATACCCCCGGCTATGCCGGGGGTATTTCACATGCGGATCATTTTTGGCGCGCACCAGGCAGCGAGGGGGAGTCGGCTAAGTCGCGCTGGGGTGGATCGCTATCCGTTTGGTCCAATCGGATGGGGCATTGCGCAGAAGATCATCAGACTGCAAATTTTTTCTCACTTGGAGCGGGTAACGCTCGAGATAGACACGTCGAAAGGCTTACGGACGATCGAAAATAATTCGTTCCTTTTTCTCCGCTTGGGATATCCATTGTGTGCCTCCTGCCGGGCAGATCCTGTCCGATAAGCCGGATGCCGTCCCACGTTCCATCCGTATCCGTTCGTATTATAGTCCAGGACGCGGAGCCTTTTCAGTGGGCGTGGGGACCATCTGCATAAACAACTTCCCAAGCGGAGGACGGTGGGGAAGTTCCAATGTGTTTAGGATGTGCCAAAGGGTGCACTGGTTGCTGGTGACGACCGGGCGGCCGAATTCCGCCTCGATCGATTCGATGTGGTCGAGGACCTTGAATCCGGCGCAGCTGATGAAGATGGTGTCCGCCTCAGGGGTGAACACCTCGCGCACGAGCGCGCGTATCTCATCAATCGGGATCTGCGGAACACGCGGGGTGTCGTTGATGTTCATCCCTTTGAGAGCGAGCACCTCATAGCCGCTTTTGGTAAAAAAATCATATTCGATCCTGTTGACCGAATCCGGGTAGGGAGTGGCCATCACCAGTTTGTGGGAGTCAAGCGCTGCGAGCGCCGCGAGCACAGCGGTCGTGGTGGTCACAGTGCGCACGCCGGTGAGCTGTTCGAGCCGCTCGCTGACCGCGCGGTCGTAACCGATGCCGCCGATGAAACTGCCGGAGGTGCAGCAGAAAACGATGAGTTCCACTCCCTGTGCTGCGAGCCGGGAGGCCGCGCCGTCGATCGCTTCGCTGAATTTTCGGATACCTCTTGCGCCCATGTCGAAGAGTTCGACCAGTTCGGTGATGAGCGCATACCCTGCGGGAAGATGGCTGCGCATCTCCTCCTCTGGATTTTTGATACCGCCTCCCCCGGGCGAACCGGGGGAGATTAAGCCGATCTTTCTGTCCATACGGTCCTCGCTTTCCGTCGCCTCAGCGGTGAAGAATGTGGCTGATGGCGGAGACGTCCGGCACCTCTTCGAGGGCCTGCAGGATGCGAACGCCCTCTTCGACCTTCTCATCGGGGAGGGAAACGCCGGCCTGGATGCGGTACCGGTCGGAGAGTTCCTCCCAGCTCAGCATCTTTTTGGGATGTCCGGGCAGGCAGTCCATGCTGTCAGAATAGACTTTGCCGTCCTTGGTGGTGATGGTGAGCGTCTTTTTCGGAAAGGTGCCCTCCTTCATGATGTCGAACGAACCGACAAGGGTATGTTCCTTGGAGGGGCCGCCCTTCACCTTGGATGCGAGTGAAAGCACTCTGGGGTTCTTCATATTCTCGCGGGAGTACCAGTGAGCGCCGGGACGCGGATCGCAGAGCATTGCGGCGATGCAGAAGGGAATACTGAACTGCGCGTGGGTGAGGGAGGAGTAGCCGTCGGGTGAGAAAGCCATGCGCAGCTGGGTGGGCGGATCGATGACGATCTCTGCAATGTCGTCGGGCTGAATGCCGTTTTCAGTGGTGATCTTGTGGGCGAGCTCCATAGGGGTCTGGTTCCACATGTTGGCCGGCCAGTGCTTGAGCAGCGTCTCCATAATGAGGTACCGCTCGCCGAGGTCCTTGAGATACCATTCGGGGTGGGAGTTGGCGGTCATGTGCACCTCATAGGCGGCGGGATCGTCGAAGCAGTCCATAAAGTTCTCCACCCCGCCTTTGGCGGCGAGCGTCAGCGCGACGCCGTCGCGTGCCCGGAAGCCGTGCAGATAGTGGTAGGCATCGGACATGGTCGTGTGGCAGAGGCTTGCGGTGATCGGGCTGCAGGCGGTGCCGAAGCCGAGCGCCTGGTTGATCTGGTCGGGGTCTAAGCCAAGCAGTTTGCAGGCCGGCACGACGCAGGCGAACATCTGCCAGCTGGTGAGCCCCCAGCCGTTGCTGTCGTCGGGGTCGTCCACTACCATGGCGATGCGCTGGTAGACCTCATAGGCGGCGACCACAGCGGTGATGAGATCCTTGCCGGACTTCTTCTGGCCCTCAGCGACGGCCCAGGCCACCGGAACCGCGCCGGCCGATGGATGGCCGGTCCAGGAGCAGTCCTCCCAGTCGAGCAGGTCGGAGAGGGTGCCGTTGACAAAGGCAGCGTTCACCATGCTGAGCTTCGACCCATCAATCCAGACGGTGGCGTCCCCGCCGCCTGGGCCGTTATACTGCTTGCCGACGGAGATGGCCGCCTTGGCCAGCGGCACCTCAGGAGCGGCAAGCGCGACGCCGATTGTCTGCATAATAATCTTTTTGGCGCGGTCGGTCACTTCGGCGGGCAGATCCTCATAACGCAGATGATGGATGTATTCCGCGAGTTTCTGGGTGTAATCGGTTTTGATTTCATGAAAACTGAAATGCATTTTTCCTCGCTCCTTATCAGATGGTTTGCCCTTTATTACAGCAAATTCCGTGCCACCTAAGGAAAACGTGGTTCGTCCGGCGGGATTCCGCACAGGAGCGGCAGCTTTGTCCCCAAATTGAAAAGGGGAGCCATCCCCTTTATCCCAAATAGCAATAGAATTGGGATTCTTCGGATGGCTCGCCCGTTATATGGTTTCCGTTTCTCCGGCCTTCATGGCCCGCAGGCCCCGCTCGGTGATACGGGTACCCTGACGGCCCTGGTGAATCTCGACGAGCTGCATGCGCTCCATGTCTTCAAGCAGCTTGCGGATCATCATTTCGGAAAAAAACTGTCCCTGCTTGTCAAAATAGAGCTTCAGTTTGCGCCGGCCGATGCCGATGCCAAGGGAATTGAAATTGTCAATCGCGCGCAGCAGCGCGACACAGCGCGCGCGGTAATCGCTGTCGCAGCCTTCAAAGATCGCCCCCTCCTGCGGTTTCCTGACGGGCGCGGGCGGTTCGGCGGAATAGCCGCTGCGTATGTAGGAAGGGAGATGCTCCTCCTGGATTTCGGGGATGTTGAGATTGAAGAGGTACTCCATACAGTTTTGCAGCTCGCGCACGTTCCCTTCGAACGGGTGGTTTACAACCCGTTCGAGCGCGGCGGGGGAGAATTTGATCTGCGTGTGTCCCAGCTCCATGAAATACTGCATCAGAAACTCGATGTCGCATTTGCGCTCGGAGAGCGGCGGGATTTTCAAAAAAAGCACATTCAGCCGGTAGAACAGGTCGTTGCGGAAGGTGCCCTCCTTGACCATGCGGTAGATATCCTTATTGGTGGCGGCGATGATCCGCACGTCGATAGGAATGGTGTTCTCGCCGCCGACCCGGACGACCTCCTTCTCCTGCAGGACGCGCAGCAGCCGCACCTGCAGATGCAGCGGCATGTCCCCGATTTCGTCAAGGAAGAGGGTGCCCTTGTGGGCGAGCTCGAACACTCCCTGCTTGCCCTCCTTCTTCGCGCCGGTGAAGGTGCCGCCCTCGTAGCCGAAAAGCTCGCTCTCCATCAGCGATTCGACGATCGCGCCGCAGTTGATGGCGATGAAGGGGAACTGCCGGCGGCGGGAGCTGTTGTGGATGGCCTGGGCAAAGAGCTCCTTGCCCACGCCGGTCGGCCCGAGGATCAGTACGTTGCTTTCAGCCTTGGCAATGCGGCGAGCGATGCTCTTGCACTCAATGATTGCGTCGCTTACGCCGATGATGTCCTCAAATTTATATTTGGCGGTGTGCTTGCGATGGATGACCTGGCGGCGCAGATTCTCTTGACGCTTCTCCTCGTCCCAGTACTTTGACATGCGCATCAGGCCGATCTGGGAGTTGTGATGATAGTTGATGCTGATGTTGACGACATAGTGGCTGTCGTTGAAGAGGACCACCCGTTCCTCCTTGAAGTCGGCGGGGGTCAGCGTCTCCATGAAAGGAAAAATTTTATGCAGGCTCTTCCCGATCAAGTGCTCCTGCGGGATGCTGGTGATCTTTTCGATATAGCTGTCGCAGTATTCGATGACAAACTCGCTCGAGAAGCAGAGCACGCCCTCCTGTACGGAGGAAACTTTTTTATAGTCCCCGGAGAGTGAGTTTTCAACGACAAGGTCGTTGGTGAAGGCGCGGTAGTGGGTGCACATCTCCTTGAAGTAGCGCTGAAAGGTCGTGGTGGTGACGATTTCAGGCATCTCGAGACAGAGCGCGATCTCGAGGACGGTGGCGATGCTGAAATGGCTGCGGTCTATCCCGATGGCCACTCGTTTGTCCCGGTCGGGGAGGGAAGGGTGGCCGAAGGCGACGACGTATTTTTCAAGCCGCTCAGGGTCCATTCCTTCACTCCAGGCGGTCATGGCTTCCTTGCGTGCGCCGAGCTTCTCAAGCATCATCATCCGGCGGCGGGAGTTGACAAGCCCGCCTTCGCAGACGACGCTGATGGCGTGTTTCTTCTGGGCTTCGAGGATCTGTGAGAAGGAGGACTTCTCTATGGTGTAGGAAGCGATGACGAAGCCGACATCGGGGTTATCCATCGAACTGAAGGTCTGGTTCATATACGGACTGGTGGCGACCACCACGTCGGCTTCGATCGTGGGACGGTCGTTTTTTCCGGTCACCAGGTAGTCGACCTGCGCCATGCCCCCGAAGAGGACACGCAGTTCCTGGGCGTAGGAGTCGAGAAAGAGCGATTCGTAGCCGAAAATAACAATTTTTTTCAAATGTTCTACACCTCTGGGTCGAATTGGGGGGAATCCAAAAGAATCCCGCCTGTTTTTCAGTATAAAGCACCCGAGGGCGGGTGTCAAACCAAAATGGCAAATTTTTAATCCCTATAATCCCGTTTTCGGAGAAAATTGAGCGAAAAAGGGATTGAATGGCTTTCGGAAACGGAAGGCTGCACTTCGTTTCCGCGTGGGAAAAGCGAATTTAGCGGGGATTGCGTTTTCTTTTGCGTTTGGCACAGGACTTGCTGTTATTAGACGCAAAGAAACAACGCGGGACCGGCGGACGGGCCGGACCGCTCAAAATGATGCAAAGGCGGCGAAGCGATGACAGATTATCATGTGGACATCCGGGTCCTCTCGAAAGCCGAGGTCGAAAGCCTCGTGAGCTACCGTGATGTGGTGGACACAGTCGAAGAGACCTTTCTCGCGCTGGCGCGCCACGAAATTTTCCATCCGATCAAGGAACCCATCTGGGTGGATGACGGCCGTGCAAACATGATTATGGCGATGGCGGCCCATATCAAAAGCCAGCAGGTCGCCGGCGTCAAATGGGTCAACATGTATGAAAATCAGCAGCCGGGCTATCCCTCCTGCGCGGGCAGCATCCTGCTTTTAAACGATGACCGCAACGGCCAGCCCTACGCGATCCTGGAGGCAACCTCGATCACCGCGATGCGCACCGCGGGCGGGCACGCGGCGGTCGCCGCGAAGCATCTCGCCCGCCCGGATTCGCAGGTGTTGACGGTGATCGGCTGCGGCACCGAGGCGGTGAGCGGCGTTGCAAGTTTTCTCGATCTCTTTGCGCTGCGGGAGCTGCGTGTTTTTGACATTCACCCCGCCGCCATGCAGCGGATGCGGGAACTTTACGGAGACCGGCTCACAGTGACCTGCTGTTCCGACGCACAGACCGCCTGCGAGGGGGCGGATATCCTGATGACCGTCACCACCTCGCGGCGGCCGGTGGTTGAAGCGGGCTGGATTCCGAAGGGATGCTTCGTGGCGGGGCTTTACTCGCTCTTCGACCTCGACCCCAAGGCCGCAATCACCTGTGACAAATGGGTTCTCGGATCGAAAGAGGCCGACCGGCGGCAGATCCTGGAGGACCCGGTGTTCGAGGACTACCATCTTACGATGGAAAACGTCTACGCCGACCTGCCCGAGATCCTGAGCGGAGCGAAGCCCGGACGCGAGCGGGACGACGAGACGATCGTCTACACCCACTTCGGGATGGGCGCGCTCGACGTGGCGGTTGGGAAACTCATCTACCAGCGCGCCTGCGCGCAGGATGTGGGCCAGATTATCCGCCTGGTCTGATCCGGGCGGTTAGAGGGAGGAATACCATGAAGAAAATTGCAGTGGTAGGCGGCGGAAGCACCGGCCATATGGTGGCCGCGGACGTCGCTTCCCGCGGGCATGAAGCGCGGCTCTGCGACAGTGAGGCCTATCGTGAAATCCTGGAACAGACGGCCGCGATCGGAAAGATCGCGCTGAGCGGCAGTGGCTTCGACACGGTGGGGGAACTCGCGATGGCGACTACCGATGTCGCCTGTGCGCTTGACGGGGCCGATCTGGTCATCTGCTGCACCATCGCCAACCGCGACGAGGAGGTCGCCGAGATGATCGCTCCGCACGTCCCGAAGGACGGGGTGGTGCTCCTGAGCGCCGGCAGCGCCGGGTCGCTCGTTTACCGCAGGGTCTTTAACCGGCTGGGCCGGCGAGACATCGTGGTGGGGGAGACCAGCGGAAATCTCTATCCCTGCCGGATGATCGGCCCGGGCAAGGTCTTTTCGGGCGGGAAATATGCGCCCAAGGCGGCGGCCGCGGTCCCGGAAAGGGATACGGAACGGCTGGTCGAGGCGTTTTCCGGGGTGTACGAACTCACGCCAGCGAGCTGTGTGCTCGAAACCGCATTCAACGGGCCGAACCTGATCGCCCATATCGACCTCACCCTGCTGAACGCAGGCGCCATCGAAACGGCGAAGGGGCCCTACCGCGTTTTCAACGACGGCATCTGCCGCAGCACCATCAACCTGGCGGATGCGCTCTGGCAGGAGAAGAAACGAGTCATGGATGCGCTCGGCTTCGCTTGCGGGCCGTCGCCGGCCGGCTTCTACCGCAAACTCGCGGATCACGACGCGCACGCCTTCGACGGCTTTCGGACGCTTGAGGGTCCTGAGAGCCTGACCGGGCGGTATATCACCGAGGACGTCCCGATGCTCGACTGCCTGTTCCTTTCGGTGGCGCGAGCGATCGGGGTTGCAACGCCGCTCTTCGAGGGGCTTGTGGCGGTGGCGTCGGCGGTGAACCAGACCGACTACTATGCCCAGGGCCGAACCTTGGAAAGCCTGGGGATCGAAGCCCGCACCCCCGCGGAGATCGCCGCGAGTTTCCGGGACCCCGGCAATCTGCAATGACCCCATTCCCTGACGGACGGCAGGGCGAAAATAAATTGCTCGAAAATATGAGGAGGCCAAAAAAATGAAAAAGAACATAAGTATGATCCTCGCAGTGGCAATGCTCATTGGAATGCTCGCCGGATGCAGCGGCTCCAAACCCGAGGCCAGCTCCGCCGCGGCGCCCGCCCCGACGGCTTCTGCCGCTTCCGAAGCGGCTTCCGATGCAGCGGCCCCCGCGCCCGAAGGCCAGATCCTGGTGCGCATTGCGACCCAGATGGCGGCCGACAACAACACCACCATCGCGATGAACGTCTTTGGCGACTATGTGATGGAAAAGACAAACAATGCAATCAAGGTCGAGGTCTATCCGAACTCCCAGCTCGGAGCGGAGGACATCGTCATGCAGCAGGTGCTGACCGGCACGCTGGAGATGTCGCCGATCAGTTCGGCCGTTTTGAGCACCGTCGTGCCTGAGGTCAACATCTTCTCCTTCCCATTCCTTTTCAACGACCTCGACACCTATATCGACATGTGCTGGGACGAAGGCTTCCGTGAGCGGATCTTCAATGCGGTCGAGGAGCGCACCGGCTGCAAGACCCTCGGCTTCACCATCGGTATCGGCCGTGGCGTCTCGAATACCAAACGCGAGATCCGCACGGTCGACGACATGAAGGGCCTCAAAATCCGCACAATCGGCTCCCCGATCATCATCGACACCTTCAACTCTTTTGGCGCGACCGCGACCAACGTCCCATGGAAAGAGGTCTACACGGCGCTGCAGCAGGGGCTTGTGGACGGCGAGGACAGCTCGGTCATCGCAAACCTCGACCAGAAATTCATCGAAAGCAACAAGTTCTACACCCAGCTCGACACCATGTTCCAGAACCACCTGCTGGTCGTCTCTTCCGAGCTCTGGAACAAGCTGACCCCGGAACAGCAGCAGATCTTCGTCGAGGCGGGCGTCAAGGCGGACGAATACGGCTTCGAGTGCTCGCGCACTGACATCAAGGACAGCTATGAGCGCGCAGCCAAGGAATATCCGGACTTTAAGATCACTTCCGACCTGACCCCGGAAGAGAAACAGACCTTTGTGGATGCCTGCCGTCCGGTTTGGGACAAATACAAACCCGAAGTAGGTGAGGATCTCTTCAACTACACCTACGACCTCATGCAGAAGATGGTAAAAAAATAAGTCTGACAATCCCCGCCGTCGGGCCCTCCGGCGGCGGGAAAACCAAAATAACAATTCAGAGGAATAGAGGAGGGAATCCGGCTTGCGTGCAAAGGTGAACCGGGCGCTTGGAAAGATCGGGCGCTTTGAAAAGGCGCTGATGGGCGGCTTTTTCATGGTCATGACCCTGATGGTTTTCGTTCAGATTACAATCAGGTGGTGTGGTCTGCGCAGCTTTTCCTGGCTGGAGGAGTTTGCGCAATATGTCTATATCTGTGTGGTGATGGTCGGAGCCGCCAACGGCGTTACTGACGACAGCCTCATGAAAGTGCGGCTTTTTGAATCGATCCTGCCAAAGGCGGCCTGCCGGATCATTGGCGTAATCAGCGGCCTGCTCTGCAGCGGAATTGCGTTTTATATGGCATCCATCAGCTACCAGACTGTCAAAAAGATGTTCCAGCTCCATGCAAAAACTTCGGTGCTCGGCTGGCCGGTGTGGTTTTTCTACGCGGTCATGGCTGTCGCGTTTGTGGGAATGGGGGTCCGCTTCCTTCTGCGGATCATTTTCCCGCCCATGGAAGAGAAGGATAAACCCAATACGCCTGCCAAAGCGCAGTAGGAAAGGAGGATTGCTCAATGGCTTGGTTAATGCTTTTGTTTTTTGTATTTCTGTTTCTGGGTTTTCCGATCGCATTCATCCTGCTGGCTGTCTCGCTGATCGGAGCGATCTTCCTGCTGAACAATAACCCGCAGATCGTCGCCCAGATGATGTTCAACGGCATGAACAGCTACACCATTCTGGCGGTCCCTTTCTTCATCATTTCGGGCGGCATCGCCGCGCGCGGCGGCACAGCCAAGAGCCTGATCAACGTCATGAAAAAGGTGTTCGGCAAGCTGCCGGGCGGCCTTGGAATCGCCACCATCTTCGCCTGCACCTTCTTTGCTGCGATTTCGGGATCGAGCCTCGCGACGATCGTCGCGCTCGGCACCCTCATGATTCCGACCCTGATCGGTGAAGGCTACGATCCCGAGATGGCGACCGGCATTGTGAACTCGGCCGGTTCGCTGGGGATCCTGATTCCGCCAAGCGTCCCGATGGTCACGATGAGCGTGGCGATGGGGCTCTCGGTCGCGAAGCTGTTCGCGGCGGGGTTTTTGCCGGGTATCATCCTGGCGATTATCTGGAGCGTCTATGTGGCGATCACCTGCAAGCGCACCGGAGTTGGCACTAAAAAAACGGAGGAGAAGGAGCGCTACGGTTTCAAGGAGTTCCTCAAAGACGTGCCGGCCCTCTTCTTCCCAATCGTCATCCTCGGCAGCATCTACGGCGGCATCGCCACCCCGACCGAAGCGGCGGCAATCTCGATCGTCTACATCACGATCATCGAGGTCTTCTATTATAAGACCTGCAAACTTGCCGAACTGCCGGCGATGTTTGGTAAATCGACCGCCGAGGCGACCATTGTTTCGGTCATGCTCGGCTGCGCCGCGCCGATCACCTGGTTCGTCACAAATATGCAACTGCCCGCTGCCCTCTCGGCCGCCGCGCAGCAGTACATACCAAACAAATTCGTATTTATTATCGCGCTCACGCTGGTGCTGTTCGTATTCGGCTGCTTCATGGATATCATCTCGGTCATCGTCATCCTTGGACCAATGGTGCTTCCGACCCTCATCATGTACGGCATGGACCCGATTCACTTTGGTATCATGTGTATTCTGAACACCCAGATCGGCATGATGACCCCGCCGTTCGGCATGAACATTTTTGTCTGCATGCGGGTGGCCAATATGGGCATGGGGAAGGTCGTAAAATCCACAATGCCGTACCTGATCCTGCTTATTATAGCGACGCTGGTTATCTCGTTTATTCCGGAGATTTCGATGTTTGTCCCCAATCTGCTTGCGTCCTGACGCGGTCAGCCCATCGATTGCCCCCCGGGCGCCGGGGGGCAATCTGTGCATCCATAGCGGGCGGTTTCCGCTGTGTTCAAAAAGACGAACTCCGGCGACTGGACTATAATTTTGTAAGATGATGGAGAATTTTCACTGTGATAAAAAAATTTCTGCAAAAGCGTCCCCTCGGACTGCTGCTGGGGCTGGCAACAGCTGCTGTGTTGCTGATAGCGCCGCTCCCAATCGCTGAGGACGGACGAATCTGCCTTGCAATCTCGCTTTGCGTGATCGTCTGGTGGGGCTTTGAGGTGATGCCGGTCGGGCTTTCCTCCTGTGCGCTGCTGATGGGGTACTCTCTCTTTTTAAACTCCGAAACCGTACAGCCCCAACTGATTTTCAAGTTCTGGACCATGCCGATGGCCTATATGGTTCTGAGCGGTTTCCTGATCGCGGGCGCGATCAAGCACTCGGGGATCGGCAGGCGGCTGGCACTCATTTTCATTTCAAAATTTGTAAAGAACTATGACCAGATTATCTTTGCCTGCTATATCCTCAGCTATCTTTTGAGCCTCATCATCCCGCAGTCGTTTGCAAGGGCGTTTCTCATCATGTCGGTCATGTCCTTCATCATCGAGAAGACCGATATGGAAAAAAAGTACGCCATCAACATCGGCCTTGCGGTTTTCGCCGCGCAAAACGGCGCGGGGCTCCTGTTTATGACCGGTGACAGCTCGATCAACATGCTTCTTCTGAATCTGATCCCCGAGGCGGTGCGCCCAGGCTGGCTCGACTGGCTCTGGATCATGCTGGTGCCCGCGCTGCTGCTGGGTGTTCTGACCTGCGGGATGCAGATGCTACTCGTGCGCGGTCCAAAGAACCTATGCATCGATGTGCAACTCGCCCGGCGGGAACTGGAGACGATGGGACCGCTCTCCATAAAGGAGAAAAAGACCCTCTTCTGGCTCGCGGTGGCGGTTATATTGTGGATGACCGACAGCATCCACCATGTCGACGTGGGCTGGGTGAGTTTGGCAGTCGCGGTTCTGATGGCGATGCCAGTGATCGGGGACGTCATCGAGCAGCGGGACATCGCCGAGATCAATCTCGGTACGCTGCTCTTCCTGAACGCCAGCATGGCGATTGGAATGGTGGGCGGCGCGACAGGGATGAACCAGTTTCTGGCCGACCTGCTCTGTCCAAAGGAGATTTCCGGTGGCGTGATGGGTCTTATGCTGGTGGTCGTGCTGGTCTGTTTCGGCCTGCACTTCTTGCTCGGGAGCGTCACCGCGGTCATCACCCTCGCGCTTCCCGCCCTCTTCATCGTGGCCGAGCCGATGGGAGTGGGTATTGTGCCGGTAGCCTTCGCGGTCTATCTCGCAACGATCGGCCAGTGGTTCTTTCCCTATCAAAACATCTCGCTCACCATCGGAATGGGGGAGAATGCGGGGATGTACTCGGTGAAGGAAGTGGCGAAATTAGGTTTTGCGTTCACCATCCCGGCGGCTGCGGTTGTGCTGATTTCAGCCGCCTGGTGGATGATTATCGGTATCGTTTGACCCTCCGCCGAAGGCGGAATTTTGGAATAAGCACGCATTATTAGGAGGTAACTATGAAAAGAACATTTACGAGCATTCTCGCAGGGATTCTTGCGGCAACCATGCTGCTTTCCGGCTGTTCCGGCAACGGCGGCAGCTCATCCGGCGGGGGAAACACGGCCCAGCCGGGCGCGAACGCGTCCGCCGAGGGCGCTTCGGCGCGCACCGACCTCAACATGGTCATGACGACCGACCTCAACACCCTTGATCCGCACAATTCCAATGCGATTTTTGAATCGAAGGTCATCCGCAACCTCTTCGACGCGCTGGTCGAGGTGGACGACGAGACCAAGGAGATCGTTCCTGCCCTGGCTGAGAGCTGGGAGATCGCGCCGGACGGCGAATCGGTCACCTTTAAACTGCGCAGCGGCGTCAAGTTTCACAACGGCGAGGACCTGAAGGCCAGCGACGTCAAATTTTCTTTTGAGCGCGCAATCGAGGCGCCGAAGGTCCGCAGCTACTCGTTTGCGATGAAGAGCATGGACGTGGTGGACGACAGCACGGTCAAGCTCAATCTCAACTACCCCTACGGCAGCATCCTTTCGATGGTCGCGAAGATTTACATCGTGAGCGAGAAGGCCGTCACCGATCTTGGTGATGAATTCGGCCGCAAACCGGTCGGCACCGGCGCCTACAGCCTGGTTGAGTGGGAACCCGCGCAGCAGATCGTGCTCAAGGCGAACGACGGTTATTTTAACGGCGCGCCCGCGCTCAAGGATATGGTCATCAAGCTGATCGTCGACTCGAACACCGCTTTCATCGCGCTTGAGACCGGCGACGTGGATTTCTATCCCGAAGCGGTCCCGGTCGACGTCGAGCAGGCCAAGACCAACGAAAAGCTCACCGTCCTCGAGGACGTAGCGAACAGCTTCTACTTTATCACCTTTAATAACAAGACAATCTCCGATGAGAAGGTTCGCCAAGCGATCAGCTATGCGGTCGATGTCAACACGATGAACACGATCGGCTTCGAAGGCAAGGGAACCCTCGCGCAGATGCCGCTCAAACCCGGCGCCGAGGGCTACACCGAGGACGTCAAGGTCTATGATTACAACCCCGATGAGGCGAAGAAACTGCTCTCCGAAGCCGGCTATTCCGAAGGGCAGCTCAGCCTGCGCCTGGTCTTTATCGAGAGCAGCACCAACAAGAAGATGAGCCAGGTCATGCAGGAGGAGCTCGCGAACGTGGGGATCAACCTCGTGCTCGAGCCGCTCGAATCCGGCACCTACTACACCCAGATCGCCACCGGCGACTACGACATGCTCATCTCCGGACAGGGCTACGACCCGACCAACACCGACCGCACCTTCTTCCGGCTCTTCCACACCGAGGGAGACTACAACTACTGCAAATATTCGAACCCGAAGGTCGACGAGCTTCTGAACACGGCGCGCGTCGAAAGCGACCGTGCGAAACGCGATGAAATCTACAAAGAAGTCATCGGAATTGTGCGCGACGAAGCGGTCTACCTGCCGCTCTACTACAAGGCGGCGACCCTTGTCTACGACAAAAATCTGCAGGGCGTCAAGATCAAAGACGACTCGATGTATGACTTCGCGGATTTCCACTGGTAAAACCGGAGAGCGCTTCAAGACGACAGGACCGGACGGTCCCCGCAAGCGGTCGCAGCCAGAAATGCAATCGGACCGCATTTCTGGTTGTGCCTTGCTGCACAGGGCCGGCTCCTGCGAAAGCGATAAGGAGAGACTATGTACAGATATGTGATAAAAAGACTTCTGCTGCTGATCCCGATTCTGCTCTGCGTGAGCTTTGTGGTCTTTTTCATCCTTGACCTGACCCCCGGCGATCCGGCGCGTCTGATCCTTGGCGAGGATGCCTCCGAGGAAACGGTAGCGGAACTGCGGGAAGAAATGGGGCTGAACGACCCGTTCTTGGTTCGCTATGTAAACTACGTCGTCGACGCACTGCACGGGGATTTCGGCCAGTCCTACCGGACCAACCAGGATGTCGTCACCGAAATCATGGCGCGGTTTCCAACCTCGATCAAATTGTCGGTGTTTGGGGTGCTGCTGACCGTCGTGTTCGGTATCCCAATTGGGATTCTGGCTGCGGTCAAACAGTATTCCGCCATGGATATGGTGAGCACCATCACGGCCATGTTCATGGCGGCGATCCCGGGGTTCTGGCTGGGGCTGATACTGATTTTAATATTTTCGCTGCATCTCAACTGGCTGCCGCCGAACGGGGCGGACAGCCTGAAAAACTTTATCCTGCCCTCGATCACAATCGCATTGCCGTTCATCGCGAGCATCATGCGCATGACCCGCTCGACCATGCTCGAGACGATCCGGCAGGACTACATCCGCACTGCGCGCTCAAAAGGCGCGGAGGAGAAGGTGGTCATCTGGAAGCATGCGCTGAGAAACGCTTTGCTGCCGATCATCACCATGCTGGGCACCAACCTGAGCATCCTGCTGGGCGGCACGATGATCGTGGAGACGGTCTTTTCGATGCCGGGGCTTGGTACCCTCATCGTCACCTCGATCCGTTCCAAGGACATCCCCCAGATCATGGCCGCGATTCTGTTTCTTTCGATCATGTCCTGCGTCATCATGCTGATCGTGGATCTGGTGTACGCGTACGTGGACCCGAGAATTAAAGCCAGATACGAACGGTAACGGGAGGAGAAAACGATGGCAAAACCGAAAAAAAAGAGCAAGGCGCTGGAGATTTGGAAACGGTTTCGCAAGAACAAGGCCGCGATGATCGGTCTGGTGCTGATTCTTATTTTTGCATTCTTCGCAATTTTTGCAAACTTCATCTGCGACTATGAAACGCTGGCCATCAAGCAGAACGCGGCCATCCGGCTGCAGCCGCCGAGCGCCGAGCACATTTTCGGCACCGATGCCTACGGGCGGGACCTGTTTGCGCGGGTGGTGCACGGAAGCCGTGTCTCGCTCTCGATCGGCTTCATCTCGACCTTCTTTTCGCTGGTGGTCGGGGGCTTTCTGGGCGCTGCCGCAGGCTACTACGGCGGCAAGGCGGATATGCTCATCATGCGCGGCATGGACGTGCTCGCGAGCATCCCGCAGATGCTGCTGGCGCTGGCCGTGGTGGCCGCGCTGGGCGCGGACCTCAAAAACCTCATCATCGCGGTCACGGTGGGCTCGATCCCGGGCTTCACCCGGGTGGTGAAGTCGGCGGTGCTTACAACGGTGGGGCAGGACTTCATCGAGGCGGCGCGCGCCTGCGGAACGAGCGATTTTCGGATCATCTGCAAGCACGTCATCCCGAACGCCATTGGGCCGATCATCGTACAGGCGACCATGTCGGTGGCCAAAATGATTATCCTTGCGGCGGGCCTCAGCTTTATCGGCATGGGCGTCGCGGCTCCAACCCCTGAATGGGGCTCGATGCTTTCGGAGGGGCGCGAATACATGCGGTATTCGGCCTATCTTGTGCTTTTCCCGGGGCTTGCGATCGTCTTTTCCGCCCTGTCGCTCAACCTGATTGGCGACGGCCTGCGGGATTCCCTTGATCCCCGTCTGAAGAATTAATGTGAGAGGTGCGGCAATGAGTGATAAACTTTTGGAAATTCAAGATCTCGAAGTGATCTATCAGACGGACGAGGAGACGGTGTACGCGGTCAATGGGATTGACCTTTCGATCGGCCGCGGGGAGACGCTCGGGCTGGTCGGGGAGACCGGCGCGGGCAAGACCACCACCGCGCTCTCGATCCTGCGGCTGCTGCCGTTTCGGGTCGGGAAGATTGTGAAGGGGAAGATCCTGTTTGACAAAAAGGACCTGCTCGCGGAATCCGATGAGGGGATGCGTGCGATCCGCGGGGAAAAGATATCGATGATCTTCCAGGACCCGATGACCAGCCTCAACCCGATCATGCGGGTGGGCGAACAGATCGCGGAGAACCTCCAGTTCCACAATAACGACAACAAGACTCCCGAACAGATTGAACAGCGGGTGGAGGAGATTCTCGAATTGGTGGGTATTCCCGCCAAGCGCAAAAACGAGTATCCCCACCAGTTTTCCGGCGGGATGAAACAGCGGGTGGTGATCGCGATCGCGCTGGCCTGCGAACCGCAGCTGCTCATCGCGGACGAACCGACCACCGCCCTCGATGTGACCATCCAGGCACAGGTTCTGGCGATGATGTACGAGCTCAAGCAGAAGCTCGGGACCTCGATGATCCTCATCACCCACGATTTGGGGATTGTGGCCGAAACCTGCGACTACGTGGCAATCATGTACGCGGGGGAGATCATCGAATACGGCACGGTGGAGGACATCTATAACGGGGATATCCACCACCCCTATACGGTGGGGCTTTTTAATGCCATCCCCAACCTTACATCCGAGACCAAACGGCTCAGCCCAATCGCGGGCCTGATGCCCGACCCCACCGACCTGCCGGCAGGCTGCAAATTCTGCCCGCGCTGCCCCAAGAAGATGCCGGTCTGCGAGACCGAGCGCCCGGAGGACTACTGCCGCGACGGCCACGTCGTGAAGTGTCATCTCTATAAGTAGGAGGATACGATGCAAGAGGTTTTATTGAAGATCGTCAACCTGAAAAAATATTTCGATGTCAAAAACGGGATGCTTCACGCTGTGGACGACGTCAACCTCTCAATCAACCGGGGCGAGACGCTCGGGGTGGTCGGCGAGTCCGGCTGCGGCAAATCCACTCTGGGGCGCACCATCCTGCGGCTGACCGAACCGACGGCCGGACAGGTCCTCTTTGAAGGAAAGGACATCGTGAAGCTGGGCAAAGGGGAGATGCGCGACCTGCGCACCCAGATGCAGCTCATCTTCCAGGACCCGTACGCGAGCCTCAACCCGCGGCTCTCGGTGGCCGAGCTCATTTCCGAGCCGATGATCGTCACCAAATGCTGCAAGCGGGACGAGATCTATGGGCGGGTGCGCAAGCTGATGGATACGGTGGGGCTGGCCGAGCGGCTGGAGAACGCCTATCCGCACGAACTCGACGGCGGCCGCCGCCAGCGCATCGGCATTGCTCGCGCGCTGGCGGTGAATCCCAAATTCATCGTCTGCGACGAGCCGGTTTCGGCGCTTGACGTCTCGATCCAGGCCCAGATTTTAAACCTGCTGATGGACCTGCAGGACGAATTGGGACTCACCTACATGTTCATCACGCACGATCTCTCGGTAGTCAAGCACATCTCGAACAATATCGCGGTCATGTACCTGGGTCAGTGCGTCGAGCTTGCAAACGTCCGCGCGCTCTTCCAAAATCCGATCCATCCGTACACCCGCGCGCTGCTCGACGCGATCCCCATCCCGGTCGTCAACCGGGAGAAGCGCAACCGGGAGATCATCCACGGAGAGGTCACCAGCCCCATCAACCCGCATCCGGGCTGCCGGTTCGCCGCCCGCTGCAAGTACGCGACCGAGGAGTGCACCCGGGAAAACATCCCGCTGCGCGACCGCGGGGATGGGCATATGGCGGCCTGCATCAAATTTTAATCGGAGGTTCATGATGGACTACATCAAACTGGCGCAGAAGTATAACGACCGGGTAGTAGAGCTCCGCCGAGACATCCACATGCATCCCGAGCTTTCGCTGGAGGAGTTCCGCACGGCCGAACTGGTGGCAAAGGAGCTGCGCGCGCTCGGCATGGAGGTCCATACCGGCGTGGGCAAGACCGGCGTGGTCGGGCTGCTTAGAGGCGCGAAGGAGGGCAGGACCATCGCCCTGCGCGCCGACATGGACGCCCTGCCGATCCAGGAGGAGAACGACCTGCCCTTCAAGTCGGTCTATCCGGGCAAGATGCACGCCTGTGGGCACGATGTGCACACAGCGGTGCTGCTGGGCGCCGCGATGGCGCTCACCGAGATCAAGGATCAACTGAACGGCACGGTCAAATTCATCTTCCAGCCGGCCGAGGAAAACGCCCCGAACGGCGGGGCGAAGCAGATGATCACGGAGGGGGTGCTCGAGGACCCGAAGGTCGATGCGATTGTCGGGCTGCACATCCTGCCGTTTGTCAAAAGCGGGGTCATCTCGCTCAAAAAGGGGGAACTGCTCGCAAGCGCCGACCAGTTTGAGATCCGTATCACCGGCAGGGGCTGCCATGCGGCCAGTCCGCATCTCGGGGTGGATGCGGTTACGGTGGGCGCGCACCTCGTCACCACGCTGCAGAGCGTGGTCAGCCGCATGACCGATCCGATGGAACCAGCGGTGCTCAATGTGGGTGTCCTCGAAGCGGGCGGCAGGGAAAACGTCCTTGCCCAGAGCGCCGTGCTCAAAGGGACCTGCCGCGTTTTCAACCCAAAGACCCGCGAGAACCTCAAAGCGCGCATGCAGCAGGTGATGGAGGGAGTCTGCGCCGCGTTTGGCGCGACTGGAGAGTTTCTTTACACCTACGGCTATCCGCCGTTGCTGAGCGATCCGGAACTCACCCAGTTCTGTTCGGATGCGGCCACCGAGCTTTTTGGCCCCGATGGGGTCGTGGTGAAGCCAAAGCCCGCGATGGGCGGCGAGGACTTTGCCTATTATACCGAGGTGATCCCGGGCGCGTTCATCTCGCTCGGTACCGGCAGGGCAGAGGGCCCGAACGCCCCCATGCACAGTCCGCGTCTCATGGTGGAGGAGGGTTCCTTTGTGAACGGTGTGAGCTTTATGACCAAGGTGGCGGTCGACTACCTGAACCGTCCGTGACCGGCAGAGAGGAAGGAATTTGTACATGGAACAGCAGCGGCTGGAGAAGCTCTGTGGACTGATGCGGGAACGTGGGATCGACCAAATGGTCATCACTTCCCCCGCCAATCTCTATTATCTGACCGGAAAATTCACCCAGCCAATGGAACGGCTGTTGGCGCTGGTGGTAGACCGGGATGGAAACGCCGTCTACTATGCAAATAAAATCTTTTTGATCGACCAGTCGATCGGCGCCGAAGTTGTGACCTTTTCGGACACCGACGACGGGATGGCCCCGCTCGCCAAAGGCGTGCGGGAGACGGGAACGGTCGCGATCGACAAGAACTGGACGGCGCGCTTTTTGCTGCAGCTCATCGAGCGGCGTCCGCGTGTCAGGTATCTGCACGACTGCACCATTCTCGAAGAGCTGCGCATGGTGAAGGATCTGCGCGAAATCGAGGCGCTCCGGCAGGCTTCGCGTATTTCGGACAAGGTGCTCGCGGCGCTGCACGACCGCATCACCGATGGAATGGCTGAACGGGACGTTTACCGCATCTCGCAGGATCTCTATACCTGTGAAGGCGGGACGAACGGCGGCGCGATGGTGCAGTTCGGCAAAAACAGCGCCGATCCGCACAGCATGTCCGGCCCTACTGTGGTTCAGCCGGGGGACAGCATCGTGATCGACACCGGCGTGAATTATCGGCGTTACCGTTCGGATATGACCCGGACCGTCTTTTTCCGCGGCGTGCCGCCTGAGCTCGAGAAGGCCTACGGGATCGTCCTAGCGGCCAATCGCGCCGGAGTCGCGGCCGTACGGCCGGGAGCCCCGCTGCACACGGTGGATGACGCGGCCCGTGGTCTCATCACCGAGGCGGGATACGGCCCCCGGTTTATCCACCGTACCGGCCACAGCATCGGTCTCGATATGCATGAACCGCCTGATGTTTCCGCCGGTACGCCGGTGGTGATGCAACCGGGGATGGTCTTTTCAGTTGAGCCGGGCATCTATCTGCCAGGGCTTGGCGGGGTGCGGATCGAGGATCTCGTGCTGGTCACAGAGGACGGCTGTGAGGTGCTCAACCGCTTGGACCGCGCGTTGCGGGTGCTGGACTGAAAAAAAAATATTGGCTAAAAAAGAGGCCCGCCACAGGCGGGCCTCTTTTTGAGTGGGGATTTTTTGTGTCACAGATCTTCGCTGCCGAGAATCGCGTTTGTGATCGCCTTGAGCGAACGGACGGCCCGTTGGGAAAGGTACTGCGATTCGCTTTCGTAAACCGAAAGCGCCCCGAACGGGCAGATACGCACGCAGGCGGGCTTGAGACCGGCCTTGAGGCGTTCGGAGCAGCCGTCGCATTTGGTGATCCGATCCTTCTGGTCGAAACTCGGAATGCCGAATGGGCAGGCCATCGCGCAACTGTGGCAGCCGATACAGCGGTCGGGGTCGAAGAGGGTGAGATTGGTGGCAGAGTCCTTGTAGAGCGCGCCGGTCGGGCATCCCATCACACAAGGTGCGTCGCTGCAGTGCATGCAGGCCACCGAGAGGTTGGTGTAACGGATCTTATCCTTCCCCTCCTCAAGCAGGTGGATACGGCGCAAAGGGGTGTCCCCATGCGAAGGGTCGATGTCGTTCTGGTCCATGCAGGCCACCGCACAGGCCCCGCAGGACACACATTTTTCTAGGTTCAGATCGAATATCATAACATCGCTCCTATCTCTCGCGCGCGGCGGGTATGTTTTTGGCCTTCTCGACACGGCAGCGCACCTGCTTAAAGCCTGGGAAACCGGAATAGGGGTCCAGATGATCGGCAGGGATCAGCTCGTTGACATCTGCCTCAGGGTAGCCGTGATACATGTAGACCTCGCCTGGTTTCGCGGCATGGGTGAGGTTGGCGCGTACCGTGATCTGCCCGCATGAGGTGGAGAGCACGATCCAGTCGTCCTGCGCGATACCCGATTCCCGCGCGGTTTCGGGGTTCAGATCGGCGGCGGGATCGGGACGCAGGCTGCGCGGCCAGGTGAGGCTGTGCAGTCTGGAGTGTACCGCGTTGGGAAGCCGCGCACCGGTGATGAGGGTGCAGGGGAACTGCTTCGGATCGGCGCCGTCGTAGCTGTCGTGGTAGGTGGGCAGTGGATTCAGATCGGGGTAATCTTTCGAAATTTCCTCGATGATGGCCGATTTGAGCTCAAGTTTGCCGGTTTTGGTTTCAAAACCGTTTTTTGTGTAGGTTCCGGGAATATAGGGCTTAAATTCCTTCATCCGCAGCGGCAGGGGGGCCTCCATCAGTTCGTCGAGGGAGACGCTGAGCGGCTCGATGAGGTATTCCATAGTCGCGCGCAGGCCGCTCTTCATGAGATCGTCGTCGATGTCGAGATACTGTGCGAGCTCGCACATGATCTGGGTGTCCGACTTCGACTCGTAGAGCGGCTCAATGGCGGGCTTGGTGCAGGTGAGGAAGCCGCCGGGGTAGCCCTTGAGCTCGCTGCGCTCCATCGAAGTGCAGGCGGGCAGCAGGATATCGGCGTGCTTTGTGAATTCGGTGGTCACGAGATCGATGGCCACAATGAAGTCAAGCTTGTCGACCGCCTTGAGGAATTTGCTCGGCTGGGGCCACATCCGATGGTTCAGCCCGAAACCGACCAGCGCTTTGAGCGGATAGGGAGTGCAGGTTTCGATCTGGCGGGGCAGGTCCATCGCCTGGCATTCGCCGGCGAGCGCCTCCCAGACGGGGAACCGGCGCGCGCCGATGGCTTCGCGGCAGTTTTTTGGCTCCTTGTCGTGGATGAAGTGCGCTTCGTTGGTGGGAAAGCCACAGTCGGTATAGGCGAGCGAGGTGTGGATGGGCAGCATCCCGCCCTTGCGGTCGATATTGCCGCAGATGGCCTGCAGCGCAACCAGGGCGCGGTAGTTGTTGTAGCCGTTGATGTGATGGGTGACGGCGGCGGCCGAGGTGTAGGAGGCGGCGGGGCCGCCTGTGGCATAGAGGCGGGCCGCTTTTTCAAGCAGGTCGGCCGGGACACCGGTGATGGCCGCGGTGCGCTCCGGGGTGAATTCGGCGGCATAGGAGGCGTATTCCTCAAAACCGTAGGTGTGCGCGCGCACATATTCCTTGTCGTACCATCCCCGCTGGATGATGAGGTTCGCGAGCCCAAGGGCGAGCGCGCCGTCGGTACCGGGCTTCAGCTGCAGGTGGATGTCGGCAAGCTTGCGGGAGGTCTCAGTCACACGCGGGTCGACAATGATGATCTTGCCGCCCCGCTCCTTAAATTCCATCAGCTCGCGCCCCTGAATATGCAGGTTGATGAGGGTGTTGCAGGCCCAGCCCAGAAAGACGCTGGCATTTCGCATGTCGGGCCGGTAGTTGCGCCCGGTCACGGTCATCCAGGCCATCTGGGTCGCCTTGAAGCAGCAGGAGCTTTCGGTGCCGTAATTGCGGCTGCCAAAGGAATAGGTGAGCCGGTGCAGCCAGGTGCGGTACCATTTGGTGTAACCGGTGTACCAGCATACAGCCTCTGGGCCGGAGGTGCGTTTAATGGCGTTGAGCCTGTCGCCGATCTCCCGGTAGGCCTCCTCCCAGGAGATCGGTTCAAATTCGCCGCTGCCACGGGGGCCGGTGCGGCGCATGGGGGTGCGGATGCGGTTCTCCTGGTAGACGAACTGCCGGTTGCTGGCCCCCTTGGTGCAGAGTTTCCCATTGCTGCCGGGAAAGCCCTCGGTGCCTTCGATTTTGATAATCTTGCCATCCTTGACATAGACGTCCAGCCCGCAGTGGGACCCGGGCGTACAGATGTCGCAGATGCTTTTATGGACCTCCACGCCGGTTTCGGCGCAGGGGATTTTCGCTTTGCTCAGCGCTTCCAGTTTGCTATTCATGGTCCTCCCCCTCTATCTGACTGATATACGACTCCGGCAGCCCTCTGCCGCGCAAATAGGCGCGCTGCATCGGGGTCAGGGCCGGGGATTCGCCGGTGAGCTGGCGGAGCATCAAGCTCTTGAGCACCCCGCTGATGTTGCCGCAGTCGAGCAGGTTGGCGCAGCAGATCTTGCCGTCCGCAAGGACAACCTCAAGGTACATCCCGTCCTTTTCGTAGACGAGATGTTTGCCCTGGATGCGGTTGTCGCCCAGCCCTACGAATTCCATCCCCATGAAGTGGGTGATGTTGTGGATGATGTTCCCGGCATAATCGGCGTGACCGCCCGCGCAGACGGTGCCGGCGGTGCGTCCCTGGCAGCCCGCGTTCGCCCAAAGCCCGATGATCTGGGTCTGGCCGGACTGCAGATTGTTGCCCTCGCAGCAATCTCCGGCCGCATAGATTCCCTCGGCCGAGGTGCGCATCCGGGTATCCACCACAATTCCGCGGTTGACGGCAACGCCGGAATCCGGGGCGGATACGATCCCGGTGTTCGCCCGGGTGCCGATGCAAAGGGAGATGACGTCGGCGGGCAGCAGCTCGCCGGTGGCAATGCGCACCCCTTCGGGTTCGATCGCCTCGACCCCCGCGTTCCAGCGAAAGTCGAGCCCCATCTCGCGCAGCCGCGCCTCCATCCGGCGGGAAAGCGGTTCCATCGCGGCCAGTGGGAAAAGGCGTGGCGCCGCGTCGACGACCGTCGTCGCGACAGCGCGTTCGTAGAGAAGCTGCGCGACCTTGATTCCCACCATCGAGGCGCCCACCACCACGCCGGTTTTGATGGGATTGGCATCGAGGTAGTCTCGCAGATCCTCCGCGTCCTGCAGGGTGCGCATCAGGAAAACGCGCCGGTCCGGCAGGCCGGGGATCGGCGGGGCGAAGGCCCGCGCTCCGGTCGCAATTACGATTCCGTCGAAGGATGGCTGCTCGCTGTTTGAGAGGAGAAGCGCCCGCTCCCTGCCGCGCACCGCCTCGACGGTGACGCCGGTGTGCAGCGCGAGGGAGAGATCCCTGGAAATCTGTTCGAGCGGTCCGAAGACGAAGCTCTGCTCCCTCGGGATTTTTCCGGACGCATAGTAGGTGCTCAGCATGGGGTTAAACGGGGGTTCGCAAAGTGTCTCAAAGACGTGGATCTGCGCGCCGGCGTCCTGCCGGCGAATGGCTTCGGCGGCATGATAGCCCGCACAGCCAAACCCGACGACAGCATAGTTTTTCAAGTTTGTTCCCTCCAGCCGCCCCGCAAGGGCGTTTGATCGGTTTTAGTCCATTCGGATGATCTGACCGGCATTCACTTTGACGGCCTTATCATAGATCAGCTTGCCCACCGCGACATCCAGAGCGCCCATCCCGAAGTGGGTGTAAACGATGATTTCCCGATCGTTCTCGCGGGCGGGGGCTTTTTGGGTAAGGATTTCTCCCATGTCCGCGTAGACCGGGGCCTCGCCGAGCTGATACTGGACGAGGGAGGGGTTTTTGATGATCTGCATCGTGTCGTCCTTGCGGGAGCCGAGTACCCATTTATCGGCCTTGAAGGCGCATTGCGGATCGAGGTCGAAGAAGCTGTAGAGCCCGATTACGGTACAGCCCGCGGGCAGGTCCTCGAAGTGGATGAGCGGCTTGCGGCAGGTGGTGGCCAGAATGAGGATGTCGCATTCCCTGGCCGCTTCCTTTGCATCGGTGAAGCAGGAAATCTCGGCGCGATCGGAATGGGCGGCCTGAAACTTTTCCATCACCGCTTCATTTTTGTCGCAGAGGCGCAGCTTCACGATGTCCGGAAAGGCCTGCAGGAAGGATTCGGCGGCGAGCCGCCCCTCTTCGCCGCAGCCGACGATCGCAAGGGTCGCGGAACCGGATTTTGCAAGATATTTCGCCGCCACGACCGCGTGGCCGCCGCCGGTGCGCATGGCGGTGATCTCGCTCGCCTCGATCATGCAGTAAGGCTGGCCGTTTTCGGTATCGCTCAGGATCAGCAGGTTGCCCCCGCAGGAGGGATAGCCGGGAAGCTGTTCCTTCATCATGTTGGTCCATTTGACGCCTGCGGTGCGTAGATATTTGAGGTTCGCGGCCATCGCCATAATGAAATTCGAACGCTGTTCGTTTAAAAACATCGGCTCTTTGATCGGGTGAAAGACATTTCCCGCCGCGTTCTGGCGGAAGGTCTCCTCGACCGCCTCGACCACCTCGGCGCAGGTAATGAGCTTTCTCGCCTCAGTTCCGGTGATGACGCGCATATCCAGATGGTATTCCATAGATTTGTCCCTCTTTCTGATGGAGTCTCGCCGGGCTCAGACGCCGCGGCCTTTCTTCGCAAGAAATTCGCTGGCCACCTGGCCGGAGGCAATTCCCCAGTTTTCGAGCGGCGGTTCGTGCAGTACAATCTTAAGCCCCGCGGTGCTCTGGCCAGCAGCGCGAATCCCGTCGGCGACCGCGCGGTAGAGCGCCCGCTTCTGGTCGAGGGTGCGTCCGGGGAAAATGTCGATCTCGACAATAAGGTAGTCGAGCGGATCAAGCCCTTCTGGGAAGGAGACGCAGTCGGTCTCGAAGAGAGCGACCGCGCAGTTGCTCTGTTTCCCCATCTGCTCGGTGAATGTGCGGGCCACCGCCGCCACAAGCTGCCGCTTCTGACCGGCGGTCTTTTGCCGCGCCGAAAAAATTTTAATACTGGGCATCGAACCCCTCCTGTCATTTGGTGAAAAGGCTTCCGGCTTTGAGGTCCTCGGTCCTGCCCATCATCCGCATCAGCTTCCAGAGGGTGGCTTGGTTGCTGGTGACGACCGACCGGCCGAAATCGCTCTCGAGCCCGCGGATGTAGTCGATCACCCGGAAGCCGGCGCAGCTCACGAAGATGCCTTCGCATGCGGGGGTGAAGGCATCGCGCACCGCGCTGTAGATCCGGTCAAAGGGGACCTGCGCCACAAGGTTCATCTGGACGATGCCCAGTCCCTTGCAGGAAAGAACGTCATAACCGCTGTCTCGCATAAACCGGATTTCGATCTCGTTGACCGCGTCGGGATAGGGGGTGACCATTGCCATTTTGCGGATGCCGAGGGTTGTGAGCGCCTCGGTGACGGCGGTGGTCGTGGTGGTGACAGGCAGGCCGCAGGAGCGCTCGAGCCGTTCGATGATCTCGCGGTCGTACCCAGCCCCGCGGATGAAGCTGCCGGAGGTGCAGTTGAGCGCGATGACCTGCGCGCCGCGTTCAGCGAGCCGCACCGCCGCTCCGTCGGCTTCGTCAGCGAAGCGGCTGAGCACCTCGACGTCGATCTTGGCGAGCGGGATGCGTTCGGCAAGGATGGTGACGTCGTCCGGCTTGTATTTTCCCATCTCGTTTTCGGGGTTTTTGACCCCGCCGCCGGGACAGATTAGCCCGACGGACAGCGGTTGTCCCATCATCTTGGCACCTTCCTCACTGGCGGGCGAAGAGGTGGCAGATTGTGGAGAGGTCTCCGCAATCCTCAAGCTTTTCGATGGCGCTGATCGCCGCGTCCTGCTGCGCGGGGGTGAGGACGCTTGCGCTTTGGATGCGGAAGCGGCTGCCGAGTTCCTCCCAGGACATCATCTGCTGCGGGTGGCCCGGATGGGTGTCCATCTGCTCCTCGTAGACCTTGCCGTTCTTGGTCTTGATGGTCATCGTCTTCATCGGATAGGAGCCGTTTTGCCAGATGATGAAGCTGCCGCCAAGCGTATGCTGCTCGCTTGGGCCGCTCTTGACCCGCTGCGCCAGCGCAAGGACCTTCGGGTCCTTCATATTTTCGGCCGAGTACCACTGTGCGCCGGGGGTGCGGTCGTAGAGCATTGCGGCGATGCAGAACGGGATGCTGAACTGCGCCTGGGTCAGCGAGGTGTAGCCCTCGGGGCGGATGGCCATGCGCAGCTGGGTTGGCGGGTCGAGGATGATCTCGTCGATGTCTTCGGGCGAGATACCGTACTTTTCTGTCATCACATAGGCGAGCTCGACGGCGGTCTGATTCCACATGTTGGCTGGCCAGTGCTTGAGCAGGGTGTCGAGAATGAGGTAGCGCTCGCCCAGTTCTTTGGTGTACCACTCGGGCCGGTGGTCGGGGGTCATATGTACCGCATAGGCTTTGGGATCGTCGAAGCAGTCCTGGTAGTTCTCGACGCCGCTTTTGGCGGTGAGCGCAAGTTCGATGCCGTCCCGGGCCCTGAAGCCGTGCAGGTAGTGGTAGGCGTCAGACATGGTGGTGTGATGCAGGCAGCCGCAGATGGTGCTGGCGGCGGTGCCGAAGCCGAGCGCTTGGTTGGCGCGCTCAAGGTCCAGGTCGAAGAGCTTGATGGCCGGGACCAGCGCAGCGAAGATCTGCCAGCTGGTCAGCCCCCAGCCGTTGCCGGCGGCCTGTCCCTTGGGATTCTGGATTGCCATGGCAATGCGCTGGTAGACCTCATAGCCGGCGACGACGGCGGTGATGAAATCCTTGCCGGATTTCTTCTGCCCCTCACAGCAAGCCCATGCAGACGGGATCACGCCGGCCGACGGATGGCCGGTCCAGGAACAATCCTCCCAATCGAGCATGTCGGTGATTGCGCCGTTGACGAAAGCCGCGTTCGCCATACTCAGGCGCGTGCCGCTGATCCAGGCGGTCGCGGTGCCCTGTTCGCCGCCGTTAAACTGCCTGCCAAGTTCGATGGCACGGCCGGACATGGGGACTCCGTTGGCGGCCAGCGCCGCGGCGATCGCATGCAGGGCGATCTTCTTGGCGCGGTCGACCACCTCGGCGGGAAGCTGGTCGTACTTGAGGTCGAGGATGTACTGCGCGAGGGTGTCGGTGTAGTTGGTGGTGATTTTGTTGATGCTGAACTTCATCTGAACTCCTCCGATTCTTTCTGATGCAAAATCGCTTGGTAAGATTACTACACCCTAAATATCAGCAAGAAACGTGCCAGTTCTTTTCAGACGCGCCGCACAATCCCGTTCGCCCCAAATATGCGGACAGGCGGCGCAAAAGCCTGTCTTGACGGGCGTCAGGTGCCGCAAAATGAAATGTGCAGAAAACGGAATGATCCCATTAAAGGGATTCAAATCCCATTTAAAAGGGAACAAAAAGGGACCGCGCACCCCATTCTACGAAGTGCGCGGCCCCAAAACCGGACCGTGGGATAAGAGAAGATTATTTTGCATCGAGCAGCCGCTCGTAAAGCGCACGCGTGTTGACGTTGGTGAGCACCCGGTCGTCGAAGGGGGTCTGCGCGAGCGGGACATACCGCACACAGAGCTTTTCGAGGAACCGCATCACGCTGCGCTCCCCGGCGGCGAGCTGTTCCGCGAGCATTTCCCGCGTTCCAACGGCGTAAACGGCCGTCAGTGGGTGGGGACGGCCGTCCCGCGTGACCGGGACCACCGCGTCATATCCCTCCCGCAGCCCGCAGAGGTACAGCAGGAACGCACGGGTGACACAGGGGGTGTCGCAGGGGCAGACTGCGAGGTAGGCAGCCTTCGCGTGCCGCATCGCGGTGCAGAGCCCGCCGAGCGGACCTGTCCCGGGGAATTCGTCGGGCAAAGGAAGGAAGTTGCCGCAGTCCTCGTACCGACCGATGCGGTCGACCGAGAGATATTTCTCGGGGAAGGGCGAGAGCGCTTCCATCGCGTGAACAAGCAGGCTGCGTCCCCCGAGCAAAAGCAGCGCCTTGTTTTCGCCCATCCGGCGGCTTTGGCCGCCGGCCAGAAGCAGTGCGGCAACCCCGTTGGGAGCGGGGAAAGGGACGGTACCAGCAGCGGGGAGGCAGAGCAGCTCCACGAGGCAGAGGGCTGCGGTGAGATCCGCGTCGCACCCGTTAGTCAGGGAGATTTCCATCGCGAGCAGCTCTTCCCGGCTGCTGCAGGAAATGGGATCGCCCGCCCCATCCACCACCCGCCAGACAGGGCCGGCAGGGCTGTTCAGCGAAACGGGGACAAGCATCCCTCCCGCCGCATATTCGGGCGCACAAATCTGCAGCGCGCGCAAAAGCGCGGCGCCCTGCAGGAGTTCCGCCTGTTCCAGTCCGCATTCTTCCCGCAGCTCCCACAGGATATCCCCGGCACAGCGGGAAGTGAGCAGTTGCCACAGATTCATGAGGGTTCCTCCTCCTGATTTTGCTTCCAGTGCAGGATGATTTTTACAAGTCCCGGCAGGTCGTCGAGCGCCAGCACCGGGACGGTCGGATGGGTGAGCGGCAGGTCGGTCGCGATGGCGAGCAGCGTCGCAGGGTCGCAGACCGGTCTGACTGAAATGCCCGCGCGCACCACCTCGATCTTTGGCAGTGGGGAGCTTTTTCCTCCTTCGAGGATCAGAAAATCGCAGTCGGGCGCGAACGCGCAGATTTCCGAAAAGGAGAGCTCCTCCCGGTCGCGCACCATCAACAGTTTCGCATGGGAATAGATAATGGTACTGACAGCACCCGCCTGCTTGTGACGGTAGCTGTCGGTCCCGGGCAGGTCGGCGGAGAAATCGTGTCCGTCGTGCTTGATGGTCGCGACCCGAAATCCCGCTTCGGTGAGCGCTCGGACCAGCCGGACGGTGAGGGTGGTCTTGCCGGAATTTTTGACGCCGCTCACTGCGAAAAGCATGGGATGCATAAAAATTCCCCCTTAGAGCCAGACGAGCCGGACCCGGTCCCCTTGGCGCAGCCCGCCGCTTCCGGCCGGGATATCGATGAAAACGTTGCAGCCGAGCATCGATGAGATCGCGCCGGAGGAATGGTTGCCGCGCGAGACATCCACGAAGCCGTTTTTACATTGGGCGCGGATAAACCGCCGTTTGGGGCTGGGTTTTCCAAAGTCGCTCTGCATGATCCCTTCGCCGGTGCGGCAGACGAGACTTTCGTCCCGCGCGAGCCTGGAAAGCACTGGCCGCGCGAGCAGCTCGAAGGTGGCGAGCGCCGCGAACGGATTGCCAGAGAGGCAGAGCAGAGGCTTATTGTCCGCGATCGCACCGAGCATCGGCATCCCCGGCTTCATCAATAGTCTCCAGAAGAGTGTTTCAGCCCCTAGCAGCTGCAGAACTTCGTGCATGATGTCCTTTTTGCCGACCGAGACGCCGCCGGTGGTCAGTACGAGATCGGCTTCGGGCAGCGCCTCAGCGATGACGCGCGCCGCGGACGCGGATTCGTCCCGGCAGGCGGGCAGCACCTTGGGCGAGAACCCGAGTTCCTGTAGCCGCGTCTCCAAAAGATAGCGGTTGGCGTTGTAGATTTGGCCAGGACCCGCCTGTTCACCCGGCTCGATCAGCTCGCTGCCGGTGTTGAGCAGCAGAATGCGCGGCGGCGTGTAAACGCGCGTACGGGTGAACCCGAGCGATGCGAGCACCCCGATTGAAACGTAGGAAAGTTTTTCGCCGCGCCGCAGCAGCAACGTCCCCTTTTTTACATCTTCCCCCTGAAAGCAGAAGTTGTCGTGATGCCGGGCCGGATGGAAAATCCGTACAAAAGGCATGCCGTCGTCGGTATCCTCTTGGCGGATGACACAGTCGCAGCCTGCGGGAATTGCCGCGCCGGTCATAATGTTGACCGCTTCGCCCGCGCCCACATGTCCGGCAAAATAATCCCCGGCGCATTCGGTTCCGATCACCCGCAGTTTGGCAGGAGCCTCGGACGTGGCTGCCGCAACGTCGGCGGAACGCACGGCGTAACCGTCGAGCGGGGAGCGGTCAAAGGGAGGCAGATCCATCGGGGAAAAGACATCCTCCGCGAGAATCCGTCCGCGCGTCCGCTCGAGCGGCAGCTCCTCCACCCGTTCGATGGGCTGGGTCCGTTCCAGCAGGAGGCGAACCCCCTCCTCCAATTCCACACCGATGCGCATCCGCACATGCTCCTTTCTCTGGTTCTTTCCGCTGTATTTTTGATAAAACCGGCCGATATTTGTGTTCATTATGTCACAGACTCTCCAAAATATCAACTCCTTTTTAAAAACTGCAAGTGCGGCTGCAAATTTTCGAGGGGATAAGGATTTCAGAAACCTGCAAATTCCCATAGATGATGTGGTCACGATTTCAGATGCTTTCATAGAGCGTTTGGGTGATGGCGTGGCTGGCTTCGTGTGGATTTCTTTCATGCTTGGTCTGGGCATAACAGAGATTGTAAGGACTTTCCAGAAAGGAACGAAAGTCGAGCTCCGCCGGCAGAATTACGGAGGATGCGAGGAGCTCTTGGAGAGTTATTATACAATCTTAGCGGCTAAACGGGAACGGAATTTGTGAAAACAGCTTGCCAGTTTCGGAAAATAATGGTACAATGAGGACAAGTCTAATACGAATAGTATAAATATTTTCCAGCCCGTACTACAAGGGGGAATTGTACGAATGAAATGCCCATACTGCGGTTATGTGGAAAGTAAAGTTGTCGATTCGCGTCCCACCGATGAATCCGAGCGGATCCGCCGCCGACGGGAATGCCTCAAATGTGAACGGCGTTTTACAACTTATGAAATCATCGAAACAACGCCATTGGTCGTTATCAAAAAGGACAAATCGCGCGAGTCTTTCGATGCGGGCAAGCTGCTTGCGGGAATGGTGCGCGCCTGCGAAAAACGCCCGGTTTCGCTGGCGGTGTTGGAGCAGGCGGTGGGCGACATCGAGATGGTTCTGCACAACTCCCTGGAAAAAGAGGTCCCTTCCTATAAAATCGGGGAGCTTGCGATGGAAAAGTTGCGGGAGATCGACGAGGTGGCCTATGTGCGTTTCGCCTCAGTCTACCGGCAGTTTAAGGACATCGATTCGTTTATGAAGGAATTGCAGGCGATACTGGAAGCCCGTACGGGCGCACAAAAGGATAAAAACGTAGATTAAAAGCATAATATAAAAGGCCCGCTGCCAATGGCAGCGGGCCTTTTTTGCAGTCAGAAGATATTTCTGAAATTTGGTACTTCAGAATCATAGACATGGTCGATAAGCTCCTGGAGCCTGGCCACCTCGGCGGCCAGCTCACCGTAGTCCTCATATCGGGCGAGCGCGGGAAGGCGCGCCGTTGTGCTGTCGATCGCGTCGAGCGCTTCATGGTGGATATACCGCAGGAGCAGCTTTTCATTTTCCTGCCACTGGGACTGGAACTGTTCGGCCAAATGGATGATCCGAGCATTGCTTCCCTCCTCAATAGCGGCGGAAAGATCGGACAGGGAGGCTTCCATCTCATCGGTGATGCGCATCAAATGGAAAAGCCCGGCCGCGCTGACCCCAATGATCAGCGCAATGATGCAAAGCGCAATCCACAGCCGCTTCATTCGTCCGCCTCCTTTTTCTTATTCGGCGCTTCTTCCACCGGCACGATCAGATAATCCGCCTGGCGGTTGCAGGTCATAAGGAAGATATCCTTGGTATTGTAGCCGTTTTCGGTGACGGTTTTTTCGAGCCATTCATATTTCAGATTGCAGTATTTGAGCCCGCTGTCGATCACCACGCCGTCGCTGATGAGTACGACCGGAGGTGCGTCGTCTGCGGGCTGGCCCTGCAGGTTCAGCATCTTGGCGGTCACCGTCTGCGCGTCGAATTTCTGATAGACGGAAAGTTTTCCGGTTGTTTCAACGATGGCAAAAGCCACGTCACGGATATCGAAGATATTGTTCCCGCGGAGCTGCTCCATCATATCGTCGATGGTGAAACGCAGCTCCTTAAGTTCCTGCTGGTCGATTTTTCCGTCCCGGATGATGACGCGGGGCGTCCCGGAGATGAAGCGGCGCGCCTTGCGGAATTTCAATGTGATGGCGGAGATGACCACATCGAAGGAGACGAGCGTCAGGATGGGGATGATGCCTCCGATGAGCGGGACGTTGGCGTCCTCAATGGCCATCGTCGCAATGTTTGAAACGAGGATGGTGACCACCAGTTCGGACGGCTGCAGCTGACCAAGCTGGCGTTTTCCCATCAGGCGCAGGCTGACGATGATGAGCGCATAAATAATGAGCACCCGGATAAAGACGATCAACATAAAGGTAGCAGACCTCCCAATCTTAAGTCATACAAAAAATAGTGTGACCCGCCGGTACGCGGATATTCCGGCGGATGGATTGGCAATAATAATGTAAACAGCGACTTTCTATGATTGTGAGGACTGCAGATGTTTCAGAAATGGAAAAACCTGTTTGCGCCACCGCAGGCATATATTCCGCCGCAGGCAAACGATGCGCTCGAGAAAAAGCTGGAATCCAGCCTGCTCGAGAGGTTGATCGACGTGCGCGCGATGTTCCCGGATTCGGGTGATCTTGTCATCCATGAGCTCGAGGTGTGCGGCGTGCCGTGCGCAATGCTGATGTGCGAAGGCATGGTTTCAACCGCGACCTTTTCCAAAATCTTTGCCCTGCCGCTGACCACCGTAAAGCTGGAAAACCCGTCGCCGCAGGCGGTTTTTGAATGGGTGCGCCGCCAGTCGCTGATGGCGCCCGACCAGAAGGAAATCCATACCTATGCCGAACTGTTCCGGTTTATGATGTCCGGCTTTGTCGTGCTGCTCATTGACGGGATCGAAGCCGGTTCGGTTTTCGGCATTCAGGGCTTTTCCGGCCGCTCGGTGGGCGAGCCGACGAGCGAGGTCAATGTGCGCGGCAGCCAGGAGGGCTTCATCGAGATGCTGCGCCCAAACATGTCGCTTTTGCGGCGCAGGATCAAATCGCCCGACCTCATTTTCGACATGTTCGAACTCGGCACCAAAAGCCGTACCGACTGCATGCTGGTCTATCTGAAGGATATGGTTTCGCCCGCGCTTTTGCGGGAGGTGAAATACCGGCTTTCCAAGGTGAAGATCGATGTGGTGCTCGAAACCGGCTATATCCAGCCGTTTTTGGACGACAAACCGCTCTCGCTTTTTTCGGGCGTCGGCTATACCGAACGGCCGGATACCCTCTGTGCGAAGGTCGCGGAGGGCAGAATCGGAATCCTGATGGATGGCACGCCCTATGCGCTTATTGTTCCATACCTCTTCAATGAGAATTTTCAGAGCGCCGACGACTATTCCCACCGGCCGTATTTCGCCACTTTCATCCGCTGGCTTAAATATGCGGCATTTTTCTTTTCGATCCTCCTGCCAGGGCTTTATGTCGGGGTCGGCACCTTCCATCCGGAGCTTCTGCCCGACACGCTGCTCATGAGCCTGGTCGCCAGCGAGGAATCAACCCCGTTCCCATTGATGATCGAAGCCCTGGTCATTTTTTTCATCTATGAGATCATGCGGGAAGCGGGGCTTCGCATGCCGCGCGCGGTCGGCCATGCGGTGAGCATTGTGGGCGCGCTGGTCATCGGGGACGCGGCCGTAACCGCGGGTATCATCGGTTCGCCGATGGTGATGGTCGTGGCAATCACTGCGATCAGCTCGTTTGTTGTGCCATCCCTTTACGAACCGGTCACCATCCTTCGCTTCGCTTTTATCCTTATTGGTGGGCTGACCGGGCTTTTTGGAATCGCGCTCGGCATGTGCGCGGTGCTGGTGAATCTGTGCGCGGTGAATCCGCTTGGCGTGCCTGCCACAGCGCCCGCCACACCGTTTTCACTCTATTCGATGCGGGATGTGCTCTTTCGTTGGAGCTGGCGGACACTTGCCAGGGAGGATCTGCGCGTACAGGACCTGGCCGGGAGCGACATCCGGGATGACAAGGCAAAGGAGGAATAGTATTTGCAGGGAAAGATCCGTGATATTTCCGGCGCACAGCTTGTGATGCTGCTGTTTGTGAGCAGGCTTTTCACACTGTTCACCTTTATCCCGAAATCCGGGCAGGCGGTCTCCGGTTCCACCGCGCTGCTCACCATCCTGCTGGCCGCCGCGGCAACCCTTCTTCTCATATTGCCATACCTCTGGCTTTGCAGGAAAGGAGGACAGGATATACTGGCCGCCGCATTTTCGGCCAGCCGCTTTTACGGCGTGCTGGTCAGCGCCTGCTACGGCACCTTTTGCATTCTCATGGCAGGATATACAGCGAGCCACTTTGAATTCTTCATGACCAGCACAGTCTATCAAAACGCCCCGCCGTGGATCTTCCTTCTGTGCCTCATCCCGGCCGCGGCCTACGCCGCCCGGCTGGGACTGGAGGCGTTTTCACGATTCGGCGTGTTTGTCTTTATCCTGATGCTGGCGGTCATTGCGCTGATCTGCGGCGCGCTTATCCCGGAGATGGATCTTGTGAACGTGGTCAGCCCGTTTCTGGAGGGAGAGGAAGCGGTTTTTTCGGGTACCATGCAGGCGGTCACCGCCAATGCCGAAGCCGTCGTCTTTATCCTGTTATGCTCCCGCGCCGGGAAAGGAAGTGGAAAGACTTTTATCTGGTATGTCGTTCTGGCGGCCATTTTCTATGAGATTTTATCCTTTTCGGTGCTGGCCGCGTTGGGCGACTATGCCAAAACCCGTCTTTTCCCGCTCTATACTGCCGCGACAGTGGCTCAGATTTCGGTATTTGGACGGCTTGATATCCTGCATATCGCTATGTGGGTGTGCGTGGCGTTTCTGCGCGCGGCTGCCTATCTCTATTGCGCGCTCGTCTGCCTGCGCAGGATTTTTCATAAGCTTCCGTACGCGGCCGCGGCGGCCATCGTAGCAGTGGGGGCAGGGGGATTGGCCTTTTTCACCTCAACCGACATGCGGTATCTGAATGAAGCGGGCAGGCTGTTGATGAACGGGGTTCCGTTCGGCGTTCTTGTGGTCCTGATCCCGCTGATCACGGCGCTGTTTTTAAAAAAAGGGGGGAAATCCGTATGAAACGGGCACTGCTCATTACCCTGCTCCTGACAGCGCTGCTGACTGGCTGCATGAACAGTGTACGGCTTAATGACCGCGGTGTGGTCGAAGCGGTTGCGGTCGACCGTACGGAGGAAGGCTTATATACCGCGGTTCTCCAGCTGGCCGGGCAGACACAGGATGGGGATAAACCGCCGGCCTCGTCCGAATTGCTTCAGGAGGGCGGCGGGACGCTGACCGACCTTTTCAGCCGGGCTGCGGTCAAACGCGGAAAATCGCTGTTTTTTGGAAGCTGCCGGCTGATCCTCATCGGGGAGGATGCCGCCCGTGAAGGAGTCAATGAGGTTCTGGACTTCTTCAATGCAAACCATCAGATCACTCCGGCGGTGACGGTTGCGGTTGTGAAGGACAAGGCGGAAAACCTGCTGATGGCGCAGGAAAAGGACCCCGCGCTCACGGCGGACCGGATTCTGGACATCATCCAAAACGCGCGGCAGAACGGCTTTGCACCGGAAAGCCGGCTGATGGATCTGGTCGGCGCGATCCACAGCGACTATTCCTCCGGGACGCTCGCATTGGTGGAGCTCAGCGGGGAAACAGCTGCTGCGTCCTCCTCCGAAGCGCAAGGCGGCTCCTCCCGGGAGGACCCCTCCAAAGCACAGGAGACATTTCTTCCAAATGGGGAAAAAACGGATACGCCAGATACAAAATCGGACCAAAAGGAAAGCGGCAAGCCGGAAATCCAGCTTGCCGGTTCGGCGGTATTCTCAGGCGACCGCCTGGTCCATTTGCTGAATCCACAGCAGACCCGCGGGCTTGCATGGGTGAAGGGAAAAATTAAGAATACCGCGCTTTCGGTTGCCGATGAAAACCTTGGTATTGTCGCGGCGGTGACCAACCGTGTAAAAGCGCGGGTAATTCCGGAACGAATGGGGGATACCCTTGTATTTCACATTGCGGTGGAGGTGCATTCCGGCGCGTATGAAACGGTGCTCAATACCGGTGACCGAATGACGGCGGAACAGAAACGGTACGCCGCCGCGCTGCAGGCACGGGACATCCGCCGGGAAATTGAAAGCGCGATCCATGCCACCCAGGGACAGGGATACGACCCGCTCGGGCTCACCCAACTGGTGAAGCAGCGTCTGCCGGAATACTATCTGGAGCATGCTTCGGACTGGGAAACGGTGTTTACTGGGTGTGGCTATAATGTTGTGGTCGGCTGTGAAATCGACCGTTCCGGCGTGGACAACAAGCTCCTATAGAAAGTGCGCGCTTTCCGTCGGGGAAAGCGCGCACTTTTTAGAATCTTTATTTTGAAAAATTTCAGGGATGCAGCCCAATAATTCGGAAGGGTTTGTGGGTCTGTATACAGTAATTGAGCGTATAGGCTGTGCCGCGCGAGTGATGGTCCCAAAAGGCGAGCACCAGGTCGGCGTAATCGACGATCTTCTGATTGCGGATGAGCGGGGCCAGTTTGCCGTTCGCGCCGTAATCGGGCGCGAATATGGTGATAGGCAGGTCAAGGGCCCGCGCCGCCTGTTCCGCGATCGTATCAATTCCGGCGGCGCCGCCGCTCACCAGCTCGGATGTATTCTGCGGGATATGGGGGATCATGCCATCCACCGTAAACCCGCCGGCTTCGCGTGAACCGACAATTGCAACCCGCATCACTTCACCGCCCCGTTTTTTATAAATAAATTATAGCACAGAAAAGAAAGATCTTCCAGACAGGCAAAGAAAAATCTTCCATGGCAATGCGCATGGGTGTTTCACGCCGAAATTTTTCGATCGCCAAAAAGTCTTGCAGTTATTCCCCGAAATAATCAGATTACACGGTGGAAGATTAAATGCGTACAAAAAAATTTTTTGAATGAGCAAGTAGGGGGATAATCCAATGAGAAAGCAATATCAACGATTTGCCGGCGCGTTGTCTCTGGCAATTGTCGCCGTGCAGTCGATCGCACTTTATACGCAGGCAATCCTGCCGGATCACTATTATGTGGTCGCGGGCGAAACCCTGAGCATCAATTCCACGCTTCCGATCAAAACTTCATCGAGCGGCGGAAGCCTGCCTGTGGAAGCATATTCCTCACCGGGCAACAGTTATAATGTGGATCTCAAGCTTCCGTATGGCATCGAAGTCAAACAGGTACAGGTCCAGGTGGTCGACCGGGAGATGGTGGTCCCCGGCGGAAATCCATTCGGCATCAAGATGTTTACCGAAGGCGTGCTGGTTGTGGGCATGAGCGATATCGCAAGCGGTGGGACATCCTCCAACCCAGCGAAAGCGGCTGGCCTCAAGGTGGGGGATATCATCAAATCAATCGACGGGCGGGCGGTACAGACAAATGAAGATGTTGGAGCGATCGTCTCCTCCTGCGCGGGCAATCCGGTCAAAGTTTCCTTTGAGCGGGCCGGGACAGAGATGAGCTGTTTTTTAAATCCGGTTCAGAGCGACGATGGGACCTACCGGGCGGGCATTTGGGTACGCGACTCCTCCGCCGGCATTGGTACCATGACCTATTATAACCCGATTAACCATGTTTTTGCAGGGCTTGGACACGCGATCTGCGATGTGGATACAGGGGATATCATGCCGCTGCATTCGGGAGAAATCGTGGATGTGAATATCACGGGAGTGCATCGCGGTGAGAGCGGCCTGCCGGGCGAGCTGCGCGGGAGTTTTTCCGGACAGAAGAAAGGCGAGCTGCTCATCAATTCTCAGGTTGGAATTTTCGGTGTTGGGACGGATATTCCGTCGCATTCCGAGGCAATTCCGCTGGCTATGAGATACGAAGTGACAGAAGGTCCGGCGACCATCTGGTGCACACTTGACGATGGGGACCCCAAAGAGTATACGATTAATATAGAAAAAGTTAGCATCGCGGAAAATAATCCGACAAAAAATATGGTAATTCGCGTGGTTGACCCAGAACTTTTAACCAAAACCGGTGGAATCGTTCAGGGGATGAGCGGAAGCCCAATTGTGCAAAATAACAAGTTAGTGGGTGCGGTTACGCATGTTTTCGTCAACGATCCGACTCGAGGGTACGGGATATTTGCCGAAAATATGGATAAAATGTCGAAAAATGTCGAAAATACACCAAAAAAATAACGCAAAACTAACCAATTTTATGGTGAAAAATACGTTGAAATTTTGGAGGAAAATTTGTGGAAAGATGTTGAAAAGATTAAGATAAAGTGCTAAGATAGCATTCAGGGAGACGACAAGATGGAGGAAAAAAGATGAAGGAACATGCAAAAGTTCTGATTGTTGAAGGAGGAGGCGATTATTGCAGTAAATGCGCATCTTTGCTGAAGGGTTACGGTTTTGAAACCGTCATTGCCCCTCGCGATGGTCTCGCTGTTGCGCAGCTGATTGGTGAAACCCTTCCGCGCGTTGTCCTGATGGATATCTTCATGCCAAGGCTTGACGCTATCGGCGTAATGAATTCGGTCAGGGAAATGGAGCTGGCTGTCGAACCCCGCTTTATGATCACTTCGTCTTTCAGCAGCCCGATGCTTGAGCAGGAGATTATGACTGCCGGCGCCTGTTACTTTTTCCTGATGCCTTTCGACGTGGACATCATGGTCGAGCGCATCATGAAACTGGCCGGACTTCCCGCGGGCTCAGGAAAGACGATCGGTGAACGCGAGGCAAAAGGCGAACCGGACCTGGAACTGATGGTGACGGAGATTATCCATCAGATTGGCGTTCCGGCGCATATCAAGGGCTATCATTATGTGCGGGAATCGATCATGCTGGCGGTCAAACAGCCTGAGATCATCAACTCGGTGACAAAGCTTCTCTATCCGACCGTTGCGAAAAAGTTTGATACCACACCCTCCCGTGTAGAGCGCGCGATCCGGCACGCAATCGAGGTTGCATGGGACCGGGGCGATGTGGACACATTGAACAGTTATTTTGGTTATACCATCCACAACGGAAGAGGCAAGCCGACCAACTCTGAATTTGTCGCAATGATTGCCGATAAGCTGCGGCTGCGGCTGAAAAACGCAAACTGAATGCTGAAATTATTTTACATCCTCCGCTTTGCCGGTTTTCCCGGTGAAGCGGAGTTCCAATTTTCGGGGAAGAAAGGGAGATTCATGAAAAAAACCATCTATTATAATGGCGATATTCTGACCATGGAGCCGGGTGGCATGCCGGACGCGGTGCTGACCGAAGATGGTGTCATCCGCGCTGTTGGCACCAGGGAAGCGCTGTTTGCCAGAAGCGGCCGGGACACCGCCCTCTGCGATTTGCAGGGGCATACGCTGCTCCCCGCCTTCATCGATCCGCACAGTCACATCACAGCTTACGCAAAGACGGTTTCGCTCGTCTCGCTCGAAGGCTGTAAAAGCTTTGAGGAGATTGCGGAGCGGATCTGCCGCTTCCAAAATGAAAACAATTTGCGTAAAGGGGAATGGATCAGCGGATTTGGCTACGACCAGAACGACCTCAAAGAGGGCCGCCATCCGGATAAGACCTTGCTGGATCAGGCATGCGGAGAACATCCGGTGCTGATTTCGCACGCGTCCGGGCATATGGGCGTCGCGAATACATTGGCGCTGCATGAAATCGGCGTGACAGCACAGACGCCCGACCCGCAGGGCGGCCACATCGGCCGGCTGCCGGATGGAAGAGAACCGGACGGATATTTGGAGGAAACCGCCTTCACCGGTATCAAAGGACTCCCGCAGCCAACCCTGGAAGAGCAGTGCAGCCAGATGCGCCGTGCGCAGGATGCGTATCTGCGTTATGGTATCACAACGGTGCAGGACGGACTGACCCGCGCGGACGAGTGGCGGCTTTTAAAGCTTATGGCAGGACAAAACGCCTTGAAACTTGACATTGTGAGCTATATCGACCTGAACCTGTGCAAAAATCTGGTGCGGGAAAATCCACAATTTGTAAACCGGTATCAGAACCGCCTGAAGATCGGGGGCTACAAGGTTTTCCTGGACGGTTCGCCGCAGGGGCGCACCGCTTGGATGAGCCGGCCATATGAGGGCTCAGATGACGGTGATTACCGGGGCTATCCGGTCTATCAGGATGGGCAGATGCGGGAGTTTATGCGCATTGCCGAATCGGAAGGCCTGCAGATCCTGGCGCACTGCAACGGCGACGCGGCGGCGCAGCAGATGATCGACGCCTACGCACAGGCGCACGCGCAGCGGCAGCGCGACATCCGCCCGGTGATGATCCACGCGCAGCTTGTCCGTCCAGACCAGCTCACGGCCATGCGGCGGCTTTCGATGACTGCTTCGTTTTTTGCGGCGCACACCTGGTACTGGGGCGACACGCATCTCAAAAATTTTGGCCGCGAGCGGGGCGCGAGGATCAGTCCGGCTGGCTCTGCCCTGCGGTCCGGAGTGAACTTTACCTTTCATCAGGATACGCCGGTTGTGCCGCCGGATATGCTTTTTACCATCTGGTGCGCGGTTAACCGGGTGACGAAAGACGGTGAAAAACTATCGCAGGCGGAATGCATCACTCCGTATGAAGCGCTGGAAGCGGTCACGGTCAATGCCGCATGGCAATATTTTGAGGAGGATGCAAAGGGTTCGATCAGGGCGGGCAAGCGTGCGGATCTCGTGATCCTGGACAGAAACCCGCTGCGGGTGAACCCCATGGAAATCAGGAACATCCAAGTGCTCCGGACCATCAAGGACGGGGAAACGGTATACGAAAAAACAGGCAGCGAAAAAGCGGCCGTCTTATGAGACGGCCGCCCGATTTTATTGCAATGGCCACAGCTTAGGCATATGGCCCATTTTTATACAAAGCGATAAAAGATACTCAAACGCCTTTCTTGTAGCCGGTCACGCGCAGTGACTGCCGGTCCCGCCCGGTCAGCACATAAGTATCCTGCGGGAAAGAGTGGAAGTTCGAATTGACATATTCACGCACCTCGGAAATGGAGCAGTTTTCACTGCTTTCCCATGAACCGTCCGGTGTGGACCAGGAACCGCGGAACTCCCAGAAGGAGAGGCGAATGATTTTGGCTGTGTAGCTGTCCCCCACGCGCTTCCACTCGACAACCACCGGGTAATCGGTCGAAAGCGCGGCGGTAGGGCCCTCCAGATAGTAGAGGTCGATTTCGGCGTTGTAACGGATACGCAGCCCGTCCGCGCGCGGCAGTTCATAGGAATCGCCGAAAAGTTCCGCGGCTTTGGCACGGACGTCCTCGCCGTAGGAGAGCAGGCTGAGCTCCTGTCCGCCCTCGTACCGCTCCACAAAGAATTTTTTTATTTCATTTTCAGTCGATACGTTTGCGAACGCATCTGAATACAGGTCGATATGCGGCGCTTGGGAAGCGGCAATTTCGATAAGGATAGCGGGATCAAGCTCCAAAATATCTGTGAAATTGGTATCGAAAATCAGGGCGTTATGGTAATCCCGGTATTTATAGATGGCGGCGGCAAGATCGTAGGGAACGTCGCGGACGTCGCTGCCCATGTGGTCGGTATAAAACTGCGCGCCCATCGAACAATAATTCTGCAGCTCGGCAGCGCGGTAACTGTAGTTTTCAAGGGGGAGGCGCGCCGCTGGGTCGACCGAAACGGTGCTGGAGGCATCCGGAAGCTGGGCCGCTCCGGAGGATTCCTGGGAGGGGGAAACGCCCGAGCCAGGCTTATCCGAAGTTTCAGAGCCCTCCCGCGCGGTACAGCCGGCCAAAACAGACAGGGCGGCTGCCGCGCACAGCAAAGCCACGAGAACGCCCGCTGCCAGTAAAAATTTTTTCATACAAAGACTCCTAACAGAAACTTTACGGGGATATTATAACATTGGCGGTAAATCGCATCAACCCATAGTTTGCGACTAGTTTTTAGCCAATTTGTAAACGATGCGAAATGAGGAATCTCCGCTTATAATCCATGTAAACCAGGGTAAACTATCATTGACGTAAACCGCTGTTTGCGTCCCCGTTTGCGATACGCATAAAACTTGTTAAGGAGGCGTCTTTTATGGACAACTGCAAAGCGAACCACAGCATCGAATGCACCGTTCAGCAGTGTGCCAACCACTGCTCCAGCGCGGACTACTGCTCCCTGAACTGCGTCAAGATCGGTACCCATGAGAATAACCCGACCGTGGACCAGTGCACCGACTGCAAATCCTTCATCCGCAAGAACTGATTTACAGGCTCGAAAACAGCCGGCGACTACGGTCGCCGGCTGTTTTGTTTATGCGGTTTGGCTGTTGTCCCGGGGCTTTTTTTTGAGACGCAGGGTAGCCAGCAGAGGATAGTGATCGGAAGGATACCGTCCGTCAATGGGGTCGGTGAATATCCGCGAATCGATCACTTCAAAATCATCCGAGACAAAGATATAATCGATCGGGCAGGCGCCGGGCTTCACTTTCCCGCTGAAGTTATGAAGCGTATTGGAAAGCGAGGCGGGGTCAAAACTCTGGTAGACGTCGGTGAGATGCAGGTCGGGATAATATTCTGAGATGCGTTCCCGCAGCATGCGTACCGGCCTGCTGTTCGGCTTGCAGTTAAAATCTCCCATCAGAACGGTGGGCATGGGGCTTTCCTGGTTATACTTTTCCATATAGTCGAGGATTACCTTAATGCCGAGCGTGCGGGCGAAACCGCAGACGTGGTCGAGATGGGTGTTGAACACCCGGATGGTGCAGCCGACATTTTTGACATAGACTTCGGCCACGGTGCAGATACGCGGAAACACCGCGTAATAAGCCCGGCTGAGCTGCTCCGGATTTTTGGAAAGCCAGAAGGTCTTGCAGAGGTTGACCTTGGCGTCTTCATTTTTCACGATGATATCGCTATGTTCGTCATTTTTGGGCTTACGGCCGGAGAACCGCCCGAAGCCGAGGATGCTGTAGCCTGAGAGCAGGCTGCGGACATCTTCGCGCATGCTGGGAAGAAGCTCCTGCACACCGATGATGGTCGCGCCGCTGTCCCGAATGAACTGCGCGGCCAGTGCGCGCCGTTCCATCCACCGGTGCGAATGGTTGAAAGCAAATCCAAAATCCCGTTTCAGATTAAAGGATATGACTCGGATCAGATCGCTGTCGTTCATACGCTCACCTTTTTTTAAATTCTTTATAGTCTAGTGTACCACCTCGCGGCCAAAATTTCAATGCCGGGAAATGTGAATCCTTTGTAAATGAACTGCAAACATCTGGAAATTTCCGGACCAGGATTTTTAACAGTTGGGACAAAATCCTTCGCTTGTAAATCCTGATCACCGGCTTTATAATAAAAAAGAGACAAACCGGAACCACATTCATTTTTTGGAGGGCTGCATATGAAATTCCTGGACGTCCAGGCGGCGGACGGCGTTATCCGTATGGCGAAAATCGTCAAAGGGGCGGATCATTTTGGGGAGAGTATCTCCGAGGAAACTGCCTTTGCGCTGATGGACCGCTATGTTGCGCTCGGCGGGAATTCCATCGACGTCGCACGCATTTACGGGAAGATACGCTGCGGCGACATGGAAGGGGCTTATGCCCACAGCGAAGGGGTTGTAGGCCGCTGGATGAAGGCGCGCGGCAACCGCGGCAAGATCGTGCTGATCACCAAGGGTGCGCATCACAATATGAATCATCCCGCCGAGAAGCGGGTTACGCCGGAGTGTATCCGCAGCGATTTGGAAACCAGCCTGAAGGAGCTCGGCGTCGGCCATGTGGATATCTACTTCCTGCACCGGGATGATCCCACCAAGCCGGTCGGCCCGATTATCGACTGCCTGGATGAGCTGGTCAAAGCGGGAAAGATCCGCGCTGCCGGCGCGTCGAACTGGACCGCGGCGCGCATCGACGAAGCGAACGCTTACGCGAAAGCTCACGGCAAAACACCGTTTACTGTTTCGCAGATCCAGTGGAGCATTGCCAGAACCACCCCGGAACTCTGGGGAGACCCGTCGCTGGTCACCATGAATGAAGCCGAATATGCGGCTTACCAGAAGAACCAAATTCCCGTGATGGCCTATGCGTCCCAGAGCGCGGGTTATTTTTCCAAGCTTTCCGCGGGACAGGAGCTGAAACCGCGCGTGGCGCTGCGGTTCGACAGCCCCGAGAACCGGGAGCGGTTCGAGCGGGTGATGGCGCTGTGCGCCCGCACAGGAAAAACGGCCGCGCAGATCAGTTTGGCCTATATCCTTTCAAATCCGCTGCCTGCGGCGGCAATCGTCGGCTGTTCAACGGTGGAGCAGCTCGAAGACAGCATGGCGGGCATGGACTTTGCCCTCGACGCAAAAACCTGCATGGAGCTGGTGGAGTAGCATGTCTATCCTGACTGTCAACCTGGAGAGCGGAATGCCCACCGTCGACACGGCAATCTCCCGCATGAGCCAGGCAATCCGCTCTGCGAAAGCACAGCGTCTCGCTGCGGTCAAGCTGATCCACGGTTATGGCTCGAGCGGTTCGGGCGGAAGGATCAAGGCGGAAGTCCACCGCCGTCTTTCCGCGATGAAAAATACCGATATGGTGAAAGAATTCGTGTCAGGCGAGGATTTTTCTCCATTTGATGCGGCTGCGAGGCGCGCTATCGGCCTCTGTCCGGAACTTTCCCGCGATCGGGACTATTCCCGCTGTAACCACGGGATTACGGTGGTGGTCCTATGAATGAGACGAAGTTACATATATATAACCCCATCTTTTCCTTTTTAAAACGCTGGTGGCTGCTCCTGCCGGGGCCGGTGGGCATCTGCCTGGTGCTTCTCGCGCGGCAGAGCCCCGAAATGACCGAGAAACTCTATTCCAGCGGGATCTATCCTTGGATGGTGCGCGTTTGGGGCGGGCTTACGTCGCTTCTGCCGTTTTCGCTCATTGAGCTTCTTATCTGCCTGATGATCCTTGGGGTGTTCGCGCTGCTTTTTCTGGTGATCCGCAGCCTGATCAAACGGGAGAAAAAAACAGATGCGCCGCCCGCCCGGATCGGCCTGCTCATCGGGCGGATGGCAAAGCTTTTGAGCTGTATTTTGTTCGCTTTTATCATCCTCTGCGGCCTCAACTATTACCGGCCGGAGTTCACCGCTTTCAGCGGCCTTGATGTGCGCGATTCCCCGGTGCAGGAACTGGCGGCGCTCTGTTCCGAACTTGCCGGCCGCGCGAATGAGCTGCGCGCGCAGATGCCGGAGGACGAAAACGGCGTGATGCGGCTGGAAACGGGGTATTATGCCACGGCGCGGGAAGCGCGCGCATCGTTTGGGAAGCTTTCGGAGGATTACAGCGTTCTGCCTGACCTGCCGATCAACCCAAAGCCGGTGATGAACAGTTGGTGGATGTCGCTGACTCAGATCACCGGGGTGTTTTCGCCGTACACCTACGAGGCGAATGTCAATATCGCGGCTCCGGACTACACCATCCCGGCGACCATCTGCCATGAACTGGCGCACACACGCGGCTTCATGCGCGAGGATGAAGCAAACTTCATCGGTTATCTCGCCTGTGAAAAAAGCGGAGATCCGCAGTTTACCTACAGCGGCGTGATGCTGGCGCTGGTGCATTCGATCAACCGGCTTTACAGCGTCGATTACAACGCCTTCTGCCAGGTGAACGATACCCTTTCGGATGGCGTACGGCGGGATTTCGCTTACAACAACACCTACTGGGAAAAGCATGAAGGCCCGGTGGCGGCCGTTTCCGAGGCGGTGAACGACACCTATCTCAAGGTGAACAACCAGCAGGATGGCACCCAGAGTTATGGCCGGATGGTCGATCTGCTGCTGGCGGATTACCGGGCGCGCCATGCGGAGGGTTAGTCATACTACTGCGCGTTTCATGTCGAGCGTTTTAGAAAATAACACAAATTTTGTCAATAAAGACTATTGATTGTGCACACAGGAAATGCTATGATAGTAAAAATAAATTTGAGGCGAAAACGCGACGTGAAATGGATTGGAGGACGTATGTTAAATACAAACGTGACAGAGAAGTTTACCAAAGAAGGGCTGACCTTTGACGATGTGCTGCTGGTTCCGGCGCGTTCGGATGTGGTGCCCGCCGATGTGGACATCTCCACCGACCTTGTGAAGGGAATCCGGCTGAACGCGCCGTTCCTCACCTCGGCAATGGACACGGTCACCAAATCGAAGATGGCGATTGCGATTGCCCGTGAAGGCGGCATCGGCGTCATCCATAAGAATATGAGCATCGAAGAGCAGGCGGATGAAATCAACACCGTCAAGCGCTCCGAAAACGGCGTTATCGCCAATCCGTTTTACCTTTCGCCCGAGCATCTGGTTTACGATGCGGACGAGATCATGGGAAAATATAAAATTTCCGGCGTCCCGATCTGTGAAAACGGCAAGCTCGTCGGGATTCTCACCAACCGCGACCTGCGCTTTCTGGAGGATTACGGCCTGAAGATCAAGGAGGTCATGACCAAGGAAAACCTGGTCACCGCGCCGGTGGGAACCACCTTGGACGAAGCCCGCCAGATTCTGCGCAAGCACAAAATCGAAAAGCTGCCGCTGGTGGATGACGATTTCTGCCTGCGCGGGCTCATCACCATCAAAGATATTGAAAAAGCGGTTCAGTATCCGAACTCCGCCCGCGACAAGGATGGGCGTCTGTTGGTCGGCGCGGCCATCGGCATCACCCATGATTTCATGGATCGGGTGGACGAACTTGTCAAGGCTTCGGTTGATGTGCTTGTGCTCGATTCGGCGCACGGCCACAACATCATGATTTTTGATACCCTCAAACAGATCAAGGCAAAATATCCGAACATTCCGGTCATCGCGGGCAACGTTGCAACAGCCCGCGCCACCGAGGATCTCATCAACGCGGGCGCCGACGCGATCAAGGTCGGCATCGGCCCGGGCTCGATCTGCACCACCCGTGTGGTCGCCGGCATCGGCGTGCCGCAGCTCACCGCGGTTTACGACGCGGCCTGCGCTGCGGCCAGGTACGGCATTCCGGTCATCGCGGACGGCGGTATCAAATATTCGGGCGATGTGGTCAAGGCGCTGGCGGCGGGAGCCTCCACCGTTATGCTCGGATCGCTGCTCGCGGGCTGTGCCGAAAGCCCGGGAGACATCGAGATCTACCAGGGCAGGAGCTTCAAGGTTTACCGCGGCATGGGTTCGCTCGCCGCGATGAACGAGGGCTCTGGCGACCGCTATTTCCAAGAGGACAAGAAAAAATTTGTCCCCGAGGGCGTCGAAGGCCGCGTGCCATACAAGGGACCTGTTTCGGATACAATTTACCAGCTGGTCGGCGGCTTGCGCGCTGGTATGGGCTATACTGGATGCGCGAATATCCTTGAGATGCACGAGAAGGCGCAGTTCATCAAAATCACCGGCGCCGGCCTTAAGGAGAGTCATCCGCACGACATCTATATCACAAAAGAAGCTCCGAACTATTCGATCAACCCGTAAGAGGGCTTATGGCGAAGCCAAAAGCCGCCGCAAATTTTTTGCGGCGGCTTTTTCCGGTCTTTTCGGCGGCTGGAAAATCTGTTATACTGAATACATATGGATAAAAGGGGGGCAAATGGGATGAATGTGGGGATCATCGGGCTTTCCCGTGACGGGAAAGCCGTGGCGGAGCATCTGCTCGGCAAGACCGCGCGCAACCTGTTTGCCTACGATCCGGACGGCCGCGTCCTGCCGGACGGCCTGCGGATGCTGCCGACGGCGGCGGAGCTTATTGACCGGTGCGGCAGGGTAATCCTCGCGCTCGAATCGCCGCGGGAGCTGACCCTGCTTTTAAATAGCGTGGCGGAATACATCCGGGAGGGGAAGATCTTTATCGACCTGACCGACACAAGCCCGGCGCTGGCACATATGATTGCCAATGAGATGCGCAGGCGCGGAGCGCTTTATCTCGACTGCGGCGTGTTTGGACGGGACGGGCTGGCAGATGATTTTCTCTGTTTCGCGGGCGGCAGCAGCAGGGCCTTTGCCGAAGCGCAGCCGCTCATCCGCTGTTTCGCGCCCGGTTGCCGCTATATGGGGCCGTCTGGACGCGGCCGCGCGATGCGGCTGCTGTGCCGGTCGCTTGCGGCGCAGCTGCGGCGATCGGTCGGGGAGACCGGTGAATTGGCCGCGTCGTTCGGCATTGGGGAAGAATATCTGCTCGAGTGCCTTTCCGGCTTTGAGCGGATCGCTGACCCGCTGGCTGTCCTGCGCGGGGAACAGCCGCCGATGCCGGATGCTTTACTGGCGAAGGATGTGCGGCTGGTCGCGGAGATGGCGCGTCGGGCAGGCTTGGAATTGGGCGGCCTTCGATCGGCGGAAGAAGCATACAAATCCATGGACCCCATGGAATACAGATAGGGAGGAACTATATGGAAAACAAAATTCGGATTGGCATTGTGGGTTATGGCAACCTTGGACGCGGCGTTGAGCTTGCCGTCACGAAAAACCCGGACATGGAACTGACTGCGGTGTTCACCAGGCGCGACCCGTCGCAGGTGAAGCTTGCGGTAACAGGCGTCAAGGCGCTGCATGTGGATGACGCGGCGTCGATGCGGGATAAAATTGACGTAATGATCCTCTGCGGCGGTTCGGCAACCGACCTGCCGGAACAGGGCCCGCGGTTTGCAAGGGATTTTTGCACGATTGACAGCTTCGATACCCATGCGAAAATTCCGGAATATTTCGCGGCGGTGGACGCGGCGGCCAAGGAAGGTAATCACATTTCCATTATTTCGGTGGGCTGGGATCCGGGCCTTTTCTCCTTGAACCGCATCTATGCGGAATCGATCCTGCCGGACGGCGACACCTATACCTTCTGGGGACGCGGTGTCAGCCAGGGCCATTCGGATGCAATCCGCCGGGTGAAAGGGGTCAAAAATGCCGTTCAGTATACCGTCCCGGTTCCGGAAGCGATCGAAGCGGTCCGTTCCGGTTCGCGCCCCTCGCTTTCCACCCGGCAGAAGCACACCCGCGAATGCTTTGTGGTTGCGCAGGAAGGCGCTGACCTTGCGCGGATTGAAGCGGAGATCAAGGAGATGCCTAACTACTTCGCGGATTATGACACCAGCGTGACTTTTATCACCGAGGAAGAACTCCAGCGCGATCATGCAGGCATCCCGCACGGCGGCTTTGTGATGCGTTCAGGTGAGAGCAAAAGCGGCACCCGCCAGCTGATCGAATATTCACTCACTCTCGATTCGAACCCAGAATTCACCTCGAGTGTGCTCGTGGCCTATGCCCGCGCGGCCTTTCGGCTCGCGCAAAAGGGTGAGTCCGGCGCGCGAAGCGTGTTTGATATCGCACCCGCGCTGCTTTCTCCGAAAAACGGGGAGGAGCTGCGCAGGACGCTGCTTTAACCGGAAAAGGAAAGGCGTCTCCCAATAGAATCGGGAGACGCCTTTTTTATGTCCGAAGAAAGGATTCGATCGCTTCCCCGCGGCCTTGCAGGGAACCCTGCGCCAGCACGGCGGTGCCGCCTCCGCGGCCGGAGAAAGCTCCGTTCAATTTTTTGCAGAGCACGCGCACGTCCTGCGATTTTGAACCGAGCGCATATTTCCATCCGTCTGTTTCATTTCCGGACAGGACCGCGGCAAACCCGCCGCAGCGCTCAGAAAGGATCAGACAGAATCTGCGCAGTTCACCAGGCGTACAGTTTTCTTCAAAAACAACCAGATTTTCCGGTCCGGCCAGGCGGTCCGCCTTCAGCATGAAAAGCTGCTCCTGCAAAGCGGAGAATTCCTGTTTGCGCGCGGAAAGCTCGTCCGAAAGACGCACGACCGCATCGTAGGCTTCCGCGGGCTTTACCGAAAGCATGGCCGCGATGCGCGAAACGGTGGAGAGTTTCTCCTCGTAATCATTTACGGCACGTTCACCGCAGAGCAGCCAGACGCGCAGGCCCCCTTTGTAGCGTTGAGAGGAGATCAGCTTGAGAATTCCAACCTCGCCGGTTCTGGCGCAATGCGTGCCGCAGCAGGCGCAGATGTCGCTGCCCGGGATGGTCACGATACGCACCCTGCCAGAGAGCTCTTTTTTACTGCGGTAAGGCAGAGTTTCCAATTCCGTCGGAGAGGGATAGGAAACCTCTACGGGGAGGTCCGCGTAGATGGACTCATTGGCAAGCAGTTCCGCTTTGCGGAGCTGTTCGGCATTCAGCTCGCCATTTAAATCAATCGTGATTGCATCGTGTCCCATGTGAAAGCCGACATTATCAAGCCCGTAGAGCCGGTGCAGAATTCCGGAAACGATGTGTTCTCCGGTGTGATGCTGCATAAAACCGAAACGCCGCGCCCAGTCGATTTCACCTGTCACAAGATCGCCAAGCGTAAGCGGCCCGTCGGTATAATGGACGATCTCGCCGTCCTTTTCATGTACGCCGCACACCCTGACGCCGCCAAGCGTGCCGGTGTCGGATGGCTGTCCACCACCTTCAGGGTAGAAGGCAGTGCGGTCGAGCGTGACCGCGTAACCGCCCTCGCGCGGCGCGCAGCCGGTCACCGCGGCAGTGAAGGTTTTGCAGTAAGCATCCTGATAGAAAAGCTTTTCGGTCATGTCATTGATCATCCTTTGTTTGAATGTTTTTGGCGAGGGATTATTGCGCTTTGGGACGGCAGCGCCGCGGGCACGAATTTTCCTACGCATAAAGTGAATTGGCCATCGGGCAGGAAGCCGGAGCACCGGCGTATCTGCCTGGCCATAAGCCCGTGGTATAATAGCCGCTCTGCGGCTATTATACCACGGGATGCAAGGGCGTTTTTTCGTAAAGTTCCCGCGTGTAAGCGGGACGGTCAGTAATAACCGCCTGCACGCCTTTGCGGCGGGCGAAGAGCAGATCGCGGTCATCTTCGACCGCCCAGGTGTGCAGCGCGATGCCATATCGTTTGCAGTCCTCGGTAAAGCCGGGTTCCTCCAGCGCGTAGACCGGCGGATGCAGCGCATTCGCCGCAAGACGCAATGCAAACTGCTGCGCGTCAATCCAGCCGCCGATATAAAGAAATCCAATTTGGGCCTGCGGATCCTGTTCCCGCAGCCCCATCAGCGTGTATGGATTAAAAGAAGAATAGAATACGCGGCCGCGCATGCCCATCTGCCGTTCGAGTGCAATGAGTGTTTGCTCAAAGGCGGGATATGTGGTAAGACCACTTTTGACTTCCACGTTTATGATTAAACCAGTTGGATTTATAAGCTCGTAAACTTCCGCAAGCGCCGGGATACGGGCGATCCCGTAACCGGGGATTGGATTCGACACATCCAGCCGTTTGAGCTGTGCGAGTGTCCGGTCGTGCACCAACCCGATTTCACCGCTGACCCGCTCAAGGGTGCTGTCGTGAATGACGACGGGGATTCCATCCGCGCTCAGATGTACGTCCAGTTCGATTCCATCGGCCCCTTCACGAACAGTCTGTTCAAACGCTTCCATGGTATTTTCAGGCGCTTTTGAGGACGCGCCTCGATGTGCCCAGATTTGAGTAGCCATCGTTTGCCTCCGCTCATGATGTAATCCTGCCATTCTATGCGGACACGGCGCGTGAGGTGCGCCGGGCTGCCCCGCGGTCCCGGGTGGGACCGCGCAGGCGGCTGAGACGCCCGTAAATATTGGCCCCGGGTAAAAGGCATTTTACCCGGGGCCAATATCAGGGCAGCCCTATTGGTCGCAGTTGCGCACCGAAGGGACAAAGATGCACAGAACGCCGCTTGCGAGGACAACGATTCCAGCAAGTAAAAACCAGTTTTCAAGGCCGATGATTTCCGCAGTCGCGCCGGAAAGCGCCAGGCCGAGCGGTGTGGCGAGGGTCAGGATGCTTGTGGAAAGGGACATCACCCGGCCGAGATATTCCGGCTCCACCTTTTCCTGAAAAAGCGCGATCGAAACACCCGAGAAAAATGGACAGGCGAAGCCCATGACAGCCGAAAGAAAGGCGAAAATGACAAATCCGGACGGCGGAAGCAGCCCGGTGAGCACAAGCGCCACCCCCATGAGGAAGATCGAACCGATAATTGAAACGATTTTTCGAGAAAAGCCTCCCCACGCGCCGAGCAGGATCGAACCAGCCATCATCCCGACCGAAAAGACGATCTCCGCAATGCTTGCGTGGGTGGCAGTCCCGCCAAAATAATCCATCGAGAGCAGCGGGTAGAGCGCGCCGGCCGGGGAGAATGCCAGGAAGAAAAGCGCGCTCACAAGCAGAAGCCCGTAAAGCCCCTTATGCGAACGCAGGACGCGCAGGCCATCGAGCGCTTCCCGGATGATATGGGGCCGTTCGGTATGCCGCATCTCCAGTTTGGGGATGGTGCAGACGGCAAGAGAACCCATGCCGACCAGCGCGCCGAGCACGTCAAGAAAGACGATCGCTTCCAGATCCCACGCCGCATAAAGCATCGCGGCCAGCGCGGGCCCGATAATCATCGATACGGACTGCAGGGTCTGCGAGTACCCCGCGCATCGGGTGAGCTGATCCGCGGGGACGAGCAGCGGGGTGACGGCGGAGAGCGACGGCGCATGGAATGCCGAACCGGCCGACCGGATAAACAGGACAAGCAGGAAGAGCCAGAGCGGCAGGTCGGCGAAGATCCCGACAATCACGATCGCAAGGCAGGCCATAGCGATACAGAAGTCGGAGGTGAGCATGATCTTTTTGCGGTCCCACCGGTCGACCAGAACGCCGGCGAATGGCCCGAGCAGCCCCTGCGGCAGAAAACCGAGCAGGTAACCGACTGAGAGGACCATGGGAGAGCGGGTGGTATCGGTGAGATAGAGGACGATCGCGAACTGCACGATCGAGCTGGTCAGCAGAGAGACGGCCTGCCCCGACCAGATGGTGAAAAAGGTGCGTTTCCAGTGTGTCTGGTTCATAAAACTCCTTTGCGGGCGCAAAAAAAGCGCAAACGATTCCCATGCGGGCCCGCTTACGCATACCGGTCAAAAGACAGAAAGAGACAGCATTCCCATGAAGCGGTCAGCCGCGCTGATTCTCTGCTGAAATTTCCCGGATACGTAAAACAACAAAACCCGTCACAGGCCTTTTTGGTGTATGTACGGCGAGGAAACTTAGAAGAACCAGAATTGCAATGCCATCATAAACTCCTTCACGGTGAAATGTAAGGGATATTATAACTGAGGGGAGCTGTTTTGTCAATCCCGGTTGACAGAGTTTAATGGCAAGGTTTAAGATTGTAAAAACAAGGAGGGGGATCGCGATGCGGCGCAGCGTTGGCACAATCACCTATGAACTTACCTATAAGCGGGTCAAGAACCTGAACCTGCGCGTCACCGGGGAGGGGGAGGTGCGCGTCTCCGCGCCCAAACGCGCGCCGGCCGGGGAAATCGACCGGTTTGTCGCCTCACGGGCCGCGTGGATCGAGGCGGCGCGCGCCCGGATCGCCGTGCGGAAGCGAGGCGGCGCGCGCCCGGATCGCCGTGCGGAAGGCGCAGGCGCAGGCGGCGGACACAGAATATACCGACGCCCAGTGCTTGGCCGCGTTTAACGCGGTGAGTGATGAAATTTATCCGCTTTTCGCGGATATCCTGCCGGGGAAACCAAAGATCCAGGTGCGGCAGATGAAGACCCGTTGGGGCGTCTGCCATGTGGCAAAAAACTGCATCACCCTCAATAAGCAGCTGATAGCAAAACCGAAGGCGGCGCTCGAGTATGTGGTGCTGCACGAATATGTGCACTTTCTGCATCCGGATCACCAGAAAGGGTTCCACGAAACGATGGCCAAATTGATGCCGGACTACAAAGCGCGGCGCGCATTGCTGCGGGCGGTTCCAGTGAATTGAATTGTGCAAAGTTCCTATAAATAAAAACATATATTTGTTTATTTGTCTAATTGTCAAAAGTTTAACAATATGATATTATATTGACAAAGAATTAACAATCTCATTTTACAGCACCCCTGTTAATTCTGATAAAAAGAATTTGATTTCCGTTTATATCATTTTTAGGAGGAAGCATTTCATGGAAAAGGCAAAAGCAGCACAGAAGCCCGAAATTGACATCAACGCGATGATCAATGAGCTGGTGGAAAAGGCGGATGTCGCACTCAAACAGTATATGGAACTCAGCCAGGAACAGGTGGACCAGATCGTCCACGCAATGGCGCTGGCAGGGCTTGACAATCACCAGATGCTTGCAAAGATGGCGGTCGAGGAGACCGGCCGCGGCGTCTACGAGGACAAGATCACCAAGAATATCTTCGCAACTGAATATATCTGGCATTCGATCAAATACGAAAAGACGGTCGGCGTGATCGACGAGAACGACCTCGAAGGCTATGTGGAAGTCGCGGAGCCGGTCGGCATCGTCGCGGGTGTCACTCCGGTAACCAACCCGACCTCCACCACCATGTTCAAGGCGCTCATCACCCAGAAGACCCGCAACCCGATCATCTTCGGCTTCCATCCCTCCGCGCAGAAATGCTCGGTTGAGGCGGCCAAAATCGTGCGCGACGCGGCCGTCAAGGCGGGCGCGCCGGAAAACTGCATCCAGTGGATTGAATATCCGTCGATCGACGCGACCAGTGCGCTGATGCACCATCCGAAGGTCTCCCTGATCCTTGCCACCGGCGGCGCCGGCATGGTGAAGAACGCCTACAGCTGCGGCAAACCGGCGCTCGGCGTCGGCCCGGGAAACGTCCCCTGCTACATTGAGAAAACCGCGAACCTCGAGCGTTCCTGCACCGACCTGATGCTCTCCAAAACCTTTGACAACGGCATGATCTGCGCCTCCGAACAGGCGGTCATCGTCGACGAGGAGATCGCCCCGGCGTTTGAGGCGTTCATGAAGAAGCACCGCTGCTACTTCCTCAATGACGAGGAGACCCTGAAGGTCACCGATTACGTCATGCCGGCTGAACGCGGCGCGGTAAACCCGGTGGTCGTCGGCAAATCGCCGGCCTGGATCGCTGAGCAGGCGGGGATCAAGGTCCCGGCTGATACCAAGATCCTGATTGCGAAGCTCCCCGAGCCTTCCCGGGAATACCGCCTCTCGCTTGAAAAGCTTTCTCCGGTGCTCGCTTACTTCACTGTCAAGGACGCCAAGCAGGGCTTCGATTATGCCAACCGGATGCTGGAGCTGGGCGGCCTCGGCCATTCAGCGGTCATCCACACCTCGGATATGGAGCTTGCGCGCGCGTATGGCGAAGCGATGAAGGTCGGCCGCGTCATCGTCAACTCCCCGTCCTCACAGGGTGCGATCGGCGACATCTATAATACCAACATGCCCTCTCTGACGCTCGGCTGCGGATCGTTTGGCCACAACTCCACCACTTCAAACGTCTCCTCGGTCAACCTGATCAACAAAAAGCGCGTCGCAAAAAGGAGAGTCAATATGCAGTGGTTCAAGATCCCGCCGAAGATTTACTTTGAGAACGATTCGATCCAGTATCTTGAAAAAATGCCGAACATCAGCCGCGCGTTTATCGTCACCGACCCGATGATGGTGAAACTCGGCAATGTCGATAAAATCCTCTACTATCTGCGCAAACGCCAGGAATACTGCCATGCGGAGATCTTCTCGGAGGTTGAGCCGGACCCGTCGGTCAACACCATCAAACGCGGCGTGGCGGCAATGAACGCCTTCCAGCCGGATGTCATCATCGCGCTCGGCGGCGGTTCCGCAATGGATGCCGCGAAGGGCATGTGGCTCTTCTATGAGCACCCGGACACCTCGTTCGACGGGCTGAAACTCAAATTCATGGATATCCGCAAGCGTACCTACCACTTCCCGAAACTTGGTGAAAAGGCGCAGCTGGTCTGTATCCCAACCACCTCCGGAACGGGCAGCGAGGTCACTTCCTTCTCGGTCATCACCGACAAGGAGCACGGCAACATCAAGTATCCACTCGCTGACTATGAGCTGACCCCGGATGTTGCGATCATCGATCCGCAGTTCGTCATGTCGCTGCCGAAATCCGCGACCGCGGACACCGGCCTCGATGTGCTGACCCATGCGATCGAAGCGTATGTCTCGGTGCTTGCCTCCGACTATACCGACGGCCTGGCCATCAAGGCGATCGAGCTGGTCTTTGAATACCTGCCGCGCGCCTATAAGAACGGGGACAAGGATTTCGAGGCGCGTGAAAAGATGCACAACGCCTCCTGCATCGCCGGTCTTGCGTTCACCAACGCATTCCTTGGACTCAATCACTCAATGGCGCACAAGTTGGGCGGCGAATACCACATTCCACACGGGCGCGCCAACGCGGTGCTGCTGCCGCATGTGATCGCTTATAATGCTTCCGAACCCACCAAGTTCACCATCTGGCCGAAGTATGAAAAATTCATCGCGGACGTAAAATATGCCAAGATCGCCAAATATCTTGGCCTGCCCGCTTCGACCACCGAGGAAGGCGTCCAGAGCCTGATCAAAGCAATCCGTGATCTGATGAAGGAAGTCAACATGGTCATGAGCATCCAGGAGTGCGGTGTGGATGAGAAAACCTTTATGGCCGGCGTCAGCCAGCTCGCTGACCGCGCGTTTGAGGACCAGTGCACCACAGCCAACCCGCGGCTGCCGCTCGTGAGCGAGATCGCTGAAATTTACAAGAAGGCATACTACGGAAAATAAGGTTTTCTGAGAGAAAGATCCAGGGAAAAACGCTTGAAGAAACGGTAAGTTTGTAGTATCCTAAATAATATGGATGAGGGAAGCCGCATTGCAGTTGAATAGGTTGTAATGCGGCTTTTTTCTGCGAATAACGGCCACGGAGGAAATGGTATGGAAATTTATGTATGCATCGGAAGCTCCTGTCATCTGAAGGGTTCCTACGACATCATCAATGCATTCAAAAAACTGATCGCGGACCATGGGCTTGAGGAAAAGGTGAGCCTGAACGCCTCCTTCTGCCTTGGGCACTGCCAGAACGGCGTCACCATCAAGATTGGCGAACAGATCGTCACCGGGCTCAACCCGCAGAATGTGGAGCAGATCTTCAACGATATGGTTTTAAAGGAGCTGCAGTAACCGATGACCGATGTTTTGAGCCTCAAAAAGGCAAACTGTAAAAACTGTCACAAATGTATCCGCGCCTGCCCGGTCAAGTCGATCCGGTTCGCGGACGCACAGGCCAAAATCCTGCCGAACGAATGTATCCTCTGCGGGCGGTGCGTCGTCGTCTGCCCGCAGGACGCCAAAAAGCCGCGCAATGATCTGACCGAGGTTATCGGCGCGATTGGGGAAGGCAGGCGCGTGATCGCCACGGTCGCGCCCTCGTTCATCAGCCATTTCGATGTAGCGGGTATCGAGGCGTTTGAAGGGTATTTAAAAAAGCTCGGCTTTTTCAAAGCGTATGAGACCGCCGAAGGGGCGTATATCGTCAAAAGCGAATATGAAAGGATCATCGCCGAAAAAAGGCAGGAGGTCATCATCTCCTCCTGCTGCCACACGGTCGTGTCGCTGATCCAGAAATATCATCCGCTTTGCATCCCGTACATAGCGCCGGTTATCTCCCCGATGCTGGCGAGCGCAAAGAAGATCAAGGCGGAATATCCGGACGCTTATGTCGTGTTCATCGGCCCGTGCATCTCCAAAAAGGATGAGATCGCAAAGATCCCGGGACCGGTCGACTGCGTGCTCACCTATGAGGAGCTGGACCAGTGGTTCCAGAAGCGGGAGATCGTCCCGGAGCGAGAGGAAATTTCTGCCGCAGAGGGGCGCGCTTCGCGCTTCTTCCCAAAGACGGGCGGCATCATCGAATGTATGCACACCGAAGGCACCGATTACCATTACCTCACGGTCGATGGGGTGGAAAACTGCATCTCGGCGCTCCAGGAGATCGAGCGGGGCGGCCTCAAGGGATATTTTATCGAGATGAGCGCCTGCGAGGGCAGCTGCGTGAACGGCCCGTCCACCCGCGGCTTCGCGCATTCGATCCTGCGTTCGCGCGTGCGGGTGGACGAATACGCCCAGCCCGACCGTTCTGCGAAGCCGGACTTCGACATCACAGAAAAGATCGCGCTTACCCGCAGCATCCCGAGCGAATTTGTCAAGGAGGTCGAGCCGCCCGAGGAGGCGATTCGCGAGATTCTCCAGAAGATGGGCAAGACGAAACCGGAGGACGAGCTCAACTGTTCGAGCTGCGGCTATGCCACCTGCCGCGAAAAGGCCAAAGCGGTCTACAACGGCAAGGCGGACATCACCATGTGCCTGCCCTTCCTGCTTGCAAAGGCCGAAAGCTTTTCGGACAACATCTTTAATGTCAGCCCGAATGCGATCATGGTGCTGGACGAAAACCTCACCATCCAAAAGATGAATATGCCGGCCTGCCATCTCTTCAACATCCCTTCCCCAAAGGCGCTGCTGGGTTCGATGATCGTAGAGCTTCTGGATCCGAACGATTTTGAAGACGTGCTCGAAACCGGTAACGATATAATCGACAAACGGGTCTATCTTTCGGAATATAAAAAATTTGTCGAGCTGAGCATCGTGCGCGATGAGGAACATAACGCACTCTTCGCCATTCTCAAGGACATCACCGCCGACCACAACCGCCAGGAAAAATATAAGGAGCGCCGCGCCAAGACGATCGACATCACCGACAAGGTGGTCGAGAAGCAGATGCGCATTGTACAGGAGATCGCCTCGCTGCTTGGGGAAACCACCGCCGAGACCAAAGTCGCGCTCACCCAGATCAAGAATACGGTTCTCTCGGAGGACGAATGATGGACAGACTCTTTATGGAAAACGGCTACATCAGCCTGAACAAGATGGGGGAGGAGCTCTGCGGCGACCGGGTGGAGGTCAAGCCCGTAAACGCGAACGGCGACTTCACAATGGTGCTGGCTGACGGGCTTGGCAGTGGTGTAAAGGCGAATATCCTGTCAACGCTTACTTCAAAGATTATCGCGACCATGATGGACAGCGACATGCCGATTGAGGAATGTGTCACGACCATTGCCCAGACCCTCCCGGTCTGTTCTGTGCGGCAGGTGGCCTATGCCACTTTTACGATCATCAAGGTCTACCGCAACAAGGACGTCCATCTCATCCAGTACGACAATCCGGACGTCATCTGCCTGCGGGACGGGAAGAACTTCGATTACCCGAAGGAAGAAAAGGTGATCGCGGGCAAAAAAATCTATGAATCCCTCTTTAAGATCAAACTGGGCGACCTGTTCATCGCAATGAGCGACGGGGTCATCCACGCCGGGGTTGGGCAGTCGCTCAATTTTGGCTGGGAACGCCCAAATGTTATCGAATACGCTGAAAGCCGTTACCAGCCGGACATGTCCGCCAAAGCGATGGCTTCGGTCCTCAGCGACGCCTGTAACGACCTTTACATGGGAAAGCCGGGCGACGATACGACCGTCGCGGTGCTGCGCATCCGCGAGCGGCAGCTCGTGAATCTGATGATTGGCCCGCCGGTTGACAAGGCGGACGACGAAAAGGTGATGGAGCTCTTCTTCTCGAAGGAGGGCAAGCACATTGTCTGCGGCGGCACCACCTCGACGATGGTCGCGCGGTATCTCGGCACGACCGTCAAAACCAAGATCGATTATCTCGATCCGTCGATCCCGCCGATCGGCTACATCGACGGCGTTGACCTTTGCACCGAGGGAGTGCTCACGATGGGCCGCGTGGTCGAGATCGCAAAAGCGTACGCTTCGGCCACCACCGACGTCTCGACCGAATGGATCGGCAAGCGGGACGGCGCGTCGCTGATTTCACAGATGCTCTTCGAGGATGCGACCGACGTCAATCTATTCGTGGGCCGCGCGATGAACCCGGCGCACCAGAACCCAAACATGCCGATTGACCTTTCGATCAAGCTGCGGCTGATCGAGGACCTTGCCAAATATCTGGAACAGATGGGCAAGCATGTGAAGGTGAGCTTCTACTAAGGAGGAGGGACCCCTATGGAACCGACACGCAATTTTGATACAAACGTACAGCTTCTCAAATATAAGATTCTCAAATCGGTCGTCCGGCATTTTGACGACGGGACGCTGCGGGAGGCCTATCATGATATTCCCCTGGAAATTATTCCCGGACCAAAGCCGACCATGCGCTGCTGCATTTATAAGGAACGGGCGATCGTGGGGGAACGGCTCAAGATGGCGCTGGGCGGAGACCGGAACAATCCGAATGTGATCGAGGTCATCTCGATCGCCTGTGACGAGTGCCCGGTCAACCGTTTCCACATCAGCCGCGCCTGCCGCGGCTGTATTGCGCACCGCTGTGAGCACGCCTGCCCGAAGGGCGCGATCCATGTGGTCGACGGCCGCGCGCGCATCGACCAGGACAAATGCATTGAATGCGGGCGGTGCGCGTTTGCCTGCCCGTATTCCGCCATTATCGAATACACCCGGCCGTGTGAGAACGCCTGTAAGATCAAAGCGATCAGCATGGACGAGAACAAAGCGGCCAAAATTGACAACGACAAATGTATCTCCTGCGGCGCATGCGTTTACCAGTGTCCGTTTGGGGCGATCGTGGACAAATCCTTCCTGCTGGATGCGTTGCAGCTGCTGCGTGACAGCGCCAGCAACCGGAATTATCGGGTTTACGCGGTGGTCGCGCCGTCGGTTTCGAGCCAGTTCTCCTATGCAAAGACCGGTCAGGTGGTTACGGGCCTCAAGCGGCTCGGTTTCCACAGTGTGGTCGAAGCGGCGCTCGGCGCGGACATGGTGGCTTGGGAAGAGGCCGCGGAGCTTGCGGAAAAGGGCTTTTTGACCAGTTCCTGCTGTCCGGCGTTTGTTGCTTATATCAGAAAATCCTTCCCGCAGATGGCCGACAAAATTTCGCACAACCCATCCCCGATGGTGGCGATTTCGGATTTCATCAAAAAACTTGATCCGGGCGCAAAAACGATCTTCATTGGGCCTTGCACAGCGAAAAAGTTGGAATTCCAGGAGGAACCGCTGCACGCGGTCGATTGCGTGCTCACCTTCGAGGAACTGCAGGCGCTGTTCGACGCGCGGGGAATTGAAATCGAACACTTGGAGGAGGACCTGCTCGACAACGCCTCCTATTACGGCAGGATCTTCGCGCGCAGCGGCGGGCTTTCCGACGCGGTGGCCGAGGCGCTCAAGGAGCGCGGGATCACGCCGGAGCAGTTTGAGGTAAAGCCCCTTGCGTGCGACGGTATTGAGCAGTGCAAGGTGGCGCTCTTAAAGGCGAGCAGAAACCTGCTGCCTGAGAACTTTATCGAAGGCATGGCGTGCGTCGGCGGATGCATCGGCGGGGCCGCCTGCGTTTCACATGGGCCGAAGGACAAAAACGAAGTCAACAAATATGGCCAGCAGGCGCTTGAAAAGTCGATAACAGATGCGATTGCGGTCACAAAAATGATGTAAAATGTTCTGGAATGGGGAAATGAATGCAGGATTTTGCGAAAAATCCTGCATTTTTTCGTGCTATTTTCGGTTTCTCGCTTGATTTTCCAAGGGGTTTACGGTATCATATGAAAGGAAATTTGCTTTGCAAAAATTGAAACGGGAAGGGACAGACGATGGGCAAGGATTTGTTGACGGTAATCGGCCGGATGACGCCGGAATTTTCAAAAGGCCAGCGGCTGATTGCATCCTACATTATAAATCATTTTGATAAGGCGGCGTTCATGACCGCCTCGAAGCTGGGAACCACGGTCGGCGTGAGCGAATCCACTGTGGTGCGGTTTGCGTCGGAGATCGGTTTCGCGGGTTATCCGGAATTACAGAAGGCTCTGCAGGAGCTGATCCGCAACAAGCTGACGACCGTACAGCGCATGGACGTCACCAGCGACCAGTTGGAGAACACCAATGTGCTGGCCAAGGTGCTCAACAAGGATATCGAAAAAATCCGCCGGACGCTGGAAGAGGCGAGTGAAACCGACTTCAACTCGGCGGTCGAAACGATCTGCCGCTCGAAGGCGATCTATATTATCGGCGTGCGTTCAGCGGCGGCGCTCGCACAGTTTATGAGCTTTTACTTCACTCACATCTTCCCGAATGTGAAGCTCATCAACACCACAAGCCGCGCCGAAATGTTCGAGCAGATCATGCGTATCGGCCCGGACGACGTATTCATCGGGCTTTCGTTCCCGCGTTATTCAAAACGTACGGTGCAGGCGTCCCATTTTGCGCGCGCGAACGGCGCGAAAGTCATTGCCATCACAGATTCCCAGAAATCCCCGCTGGCGGACGTGGCCGACCACGTGCTTATCGCCCGCAGCGACATGGTTTCGTTCATCGATTCGCTGGTTGCGCCGCTTTCGCTTGTGAATGCGCTGATCGTGGCGGTCGGGCTCAAAAAGCACGACGAGGTTGCCAAGACCTATGAGCGGCTCGAACAGATCTGGGATGAGTACGAAGTCTACGAAAAACACGAGGAAGAGAAAATTTGAGCAATGTGATCGTGATCGGCGGTGGCGCGGCCGGGCTTCTCTGCGCGGGTTTTGCCGCGCGGGAGGGCTGCGCCGTCACCGTCCTTGACAGAAACACGCGGCCCGCGCGCAAGGTGATGATCACCGGCAAAGGCCGCTGCAACGTGACGAACAACTGTGCACCGGACGATTTCATTAAAAATGTCCGTACGAACGGGCGTTTTTTATATAGTGCGGTCAATGCCTTTGCGCCGCAGGACGCGATGGCGTTTTTTGAGGGCCTGGGGGTCCCGCTCAAAACTGAGCGGGGCAACCGGGTATTTCCGGTTTCTGATAAAGCCGTGGACATCGTTGACGCGATGACCCGCTTTGCGAAGGATGCGGGCGCAAAGTTCCTGCTTGGGGAGCGCGCGGTCGCGGTGGAGCGGCAGGATGGCCGGGTGAGCGGCGTGCGGCTGGAAAGCGGGGAGCTTCTTCCCGCCGGCGCGGCCGTGATTGCAACCGGCGGCCGCAGCTACCCGCTGACCGGGTCGGACGGAGACGGCTACCGGATGGCAAAAGCGCTTGGGCACACGATCGTGCCGCCGCGTCCGTCGCTGGTACCGGTCATTTGCCGGGAGAGCTTCTGCGCCGAATTGATGGGGCTTTCGCTCAAAAACGTCACGCTGACCCTCAAAAACCAGAAGGGCAAGGCGGTTTATTCGGAACTCGGCGAGATGCTGTTCACCCATTTCGGCGTGTCCGGTCCGCTGGTGCTTTCGGCTTCGGCCTATATGAAGGATGCGCCCGAAAGCTACCGGTTCGCAATCGACCTCAAACCGGGGCTCAGCGAACAGCAGCTGGACGCGCGGCTCCTGCGGGATTTTGCGGAGTATCAAAACCGCGATTTTGACAACGCCTTGGATAAACTTTTACCGCGCACGCTCATCCCGGTGGTGGTGAGGCTTTCCGGGATTCCGGGGGGCACGAAGGTGCATTCGGTCACAAAGGAGCAGCGGAAAAAGCTCGCGGGACTCATCAAATCCTTTCCGCTTACCCCGAAGGCGCTGCGCCCGATCGATGAAGCGGTCATCACTGCGGGCGGCGTTTCAGTCAGAGAGGTAGACCCCAGAACAATGCGGTCGAAGCTTGTGCCGGGGCTCTATTTTGCGGGTGAGGTGCTCGATGTGGACGCTTTCACCGGCGGCTATAATTTACAGATCGCATATTCCACGGCATTCCTCGCGGCGCGGGGAATCTGTGCGGAAGAATAATTTTATTGGAGGTCCAGGGATGATCTCAATCGCAATTGACGGGCCGGCGGGCGCCGGCAAAAGCACCATCGCGCGGGCAATTGCCCGTGAGCTGGGCTATATCTATGTGGACACAGGCGCACTTTACCGCGCCATTGGGCTGTTCGCGACGGCCAACGGCGCGAACACCGCCGACGCCGGGCAGGTGGCAAGGCTGCTTTCGGGTGTGAAGGTGGAGCTGCGGTTTGTGAAGGACGAGCAGCGGGTGTTCCTGAATGGATACGACGTTTCGGAGGATATCCGCCGGCCTGAAATCTCAATGGCCGCGAGCAATGTCAGCGCCATTCCGGAGGTGCGCACCTTCCTGTTTGCTTTGCAGCGCAATATGGCCCAGGAGCACAATGTGGTCATGGACGGCCGGGATATCGGAACGGTTGTGCTGCCGCAGGCGCAGATCAAGATCTATCTGACCGCTTCGCCGGAGGAACGCGCGCAGCGGCGGTACGAGGAGCTCATCGCAAAAGGGCATCAGGTGGATTACGAGAAGCTTCTTGAAGAGGTGAAGCTGCGCGACCACAACGACATGACCCGTCCGATCGCACCGCTCAAACAGGCGGAGGATGCCGTTCGTGTGGAAACCGACGGCTGCACGCTGGAAGAAGCGGTTTCGAAAATGATGAAGGTCGTGAAGGAGAAGCTGAAAGATGCTGTATAAAATCGGCTGGTGCGCCTGCATGGCGCTGATCCGCATCCTGTTTGGCGTCCGCGTCACCGGCAGGGAAAATATTCCGAAAGATCAGGGCTATATCCTTGTCGCGAATCACCGCAGCAATTTTGACCCGCTTTTTGTGGCGGTGGGGATTCATAAGCAGGTCCTCTATATGGCGAAGGCAGAACTTTTCCGCAACAAGCTGCTTGGATGTCTGCTCAAAGGCTTGGGCGCGTTTCCGGTTGAACGCGGAAAAGGCGATTCGGGCGCGATTGAATGGGCGGAGGAACTCATCCGGGAGGGACGGGTGCTTGGGATGTTCCCGGAGGGCACCCGCTCGAAAGACGGGAAGCTGCAGCGTCCGCGTTCGGGCGCCGCGCTCATTGCGATGCAGACCGGCGCGGATGTGCTGCCATGCGCGGTCTGCTACGGCGACAGGCTCGGGTTTCGCACCAAAGTGACCATCTGCTACGGGGAGCTTATCAAAAACGAACGGTTCGGTTTTACGCCGGGAGTCAATTCACCGCGGGAACTCAAGGATGCAAGCCATCTGATCATGGATGAGATTGTCAAGCTGATGGAGGGGATCGTTTGAAGATACGGGTAGCGGATACGGCAGGATTCTGTTTCGGCGTGCAGCGCGCGGTTGACGCGGCTTTCGCCCAGGCGAAAAGCGGGGAGCCGACCTGCACGCTCGGGGAGATCATCCACAATCCGCAGATTGTGCGGCAGCTGTCGGAACTGGGAATCCATCCGATTGAGAAGCTTTCTGATAACACGGATGGAAAATGCGTCATCATCCGTTCGCATGGCGTGTCAAAAGAGGTGTATGAGGAGCTCTCGCGGATGGGCTGCCGGGTGATCGACGCGACCTGCCCGTTTGTGGAGAAAATCCACCGGATCGCGGCGGAATATTCCGGGGAAAATATTCTGCTGATCGCTGGGAATCCGGAGCATCCGGAAGTGAAGGGGATTGCTGGATTCTGTCATGGCAAGATGATTGCGTTTCGTTCCGCGCAGGAATTGGAGGAAAAGCTCCCAGAAATTAGGGAAAATTGCGATAAATCGTTTACATTGGTAGCACAAACTACTTTTTCCCTGCTGGAATGGGAAAAATGTGTAGAAAAACTAAAAAAGGTGTGTACAAAACTCAAGATTTTTGATACAATATGTATTGCTACGGAAAAACGCCAGTTGGAAGCAAAGCGTCTTGCGGCCGAAAGCGACGCCATGATTGTGGTGGGCGGACGCAACAGTTCAAATACCCTGAAGCTTGCGCAGATCTGTGAAAAGTGTTGCGATACTTTCTTAATTGAAGATGCGCGCGAACTGTATGATCTCCATCTGGGCGGTTATAATAGCATTGGTGTTACGGCCGGCGCGTCGACTCCGGCTTGCATAATTAAGGAGGTACATAGGACAATGAGTGAGATTTTAAAAGATCAGGACGAGCTTTCTTTTGAGGAGATGTTGGATCAATCCTTCAAAACAATATATAACAGGGAGAAGGTAACCGCGGTCGTTACAGGTCTTGCGCCGAATGAGATCTCAGTGGATATCGGTACGAAGCATGCCGGTTATGTGCCTCTTTCTGAGTTGACGGATGATCCGAACGCGAAGGTGGAAGACCTCGTCAAGGTCGGAGATGAAATGGAACTGCTCGTCGTCCGCGTAAACGACGTGGAAGGAACCGTAATGCTCTCGAAGAAACGCCTCGATGCGATCGCGGGCTTTGAAAAGGTGATGGGCGCCGCTGATACCGAGGAAATCCTTGAAGGTACGGTTGTGGAAGTCATTAAGGGCGGTATCCTTGTCCTGACCAATGGTGTCAAGGTCTTTATCCCGGCTTCTCAGGCAACTCTTTCCCGCAATGACAACCTGGAAGACCTGCTCAAGCAGAAGGTCCAGTTTAAGATTCTGGAAGTCAACCGCCAGCGCAAGCGTGCCGTTGGTTCGATCCGTGCCGTTCTGCGTGAGCAGAAAAAGGAGCTTGAGGACAAGTTCTGGCAGGAAGTCGAAGTCGGTAAACATTATACCGGCGTTGTAAAATCCCTCACCAGCTACGGTGCGTTCGTCAATCTGGGCGGCGTGGATGGCATGGTGCATATTTCCGAACTGAGCTGGAACCGCATCAAACATCCGTCCGAGGTTGTAAACGTCGGTGACAGCATCGAAGTTTACATCAAGGATATTGATGCTGAAAATAAGAAGATTTCGCTTGGCTACAAGAAATCTGAGGATAATCCTTGGGAGATCATGAAAAACAAATATGATGTGGGAACCGTCTGCACCGTTAAGGTTGTTTCGATGACCCCGTTCGGCGCGTTTGCTCAGATCATTCCGGGTGTTGACGGTCTGATCCACATCAGCCAGATTTCCACCGAGCGGATCAATAAGCCTTCCGACGTGCTCGCAATCGGCCAGGAGGTCGAGGTGAAGATCACCGAGCTCGATACCGAGAAAAAGCGCGTCAGCCTTTCGATGCGCGCGCTGCTTGAAGAGGAAAAGAAAGCGCAGGAAGCCGCCGCTGAAGCGGATGTCCAAGCTGCTGAGGAAGCATCCGCGGTTGTGTATGAAGCCGGCCCGGACGGCGCCAAAGGCGAGGTCCCTGCCGAGGCTGAATAAGATGAAAAAGCCCTGCTCGAAAGAGCGGGGCTTTTTGCGTTTTGCAGTCGATGGGAATGCCTCCGGCGGCCCCATTTCTTGCTCGTGCAAGAAATGGGGGAAAGAACACGCGCGGGGACACCCCGCGACCCCGATCTACGGCCTAAGAGCCGCCGCTTTGCGGCGGTTGGCCTCCGAAATACTCGCTGCGGCTCGTAATGCGCGCCGTGAAGGCTGCCTTCGGCAGAAACGGCGCGCAATCTGCTTAGACAAAACGCGGTGTTCCGCGTTTGGCAGCCTGCTCGCCTGGCGGCGAAGCGCGCTTACGCGCGACGGCTGCTCACGGGGGCTTTCCGCCCCCGTGTCCCCCGGTAAAGAGTCGTCTGCGACGACCCGCCGCCTTTGGCGGCGGATTCGGGATAAGGAACGCGGGACGGGTTTTCGCAACCTTGCGAAAACCGGCTGCGCCGAAAGAGGACGAACGGATTGAAATGCGCTGCGCGCACAGCCTTTCTCGAAAGTTTGCGGGGGAATGGGGGCTGCGCCCCCATAGCTTGCGCCGCAGCGCCCCTTCAGGCGTTTTTTCGGTTCCTTTTTCAAGAAAAAAGGAACGAAAGGCGCGGCCACAGGCCGCGCCTTTTATTTCTTCCAGGGTTTATGGGACGGATCGTCGGTAATGCCAACAAGATAGTCAATACTTACATCGTGATAATAGGCAAGTTTTATCAAAATCGGAATGGGAATGTTCAGCTTTCCCAATTCATAGTCAGAATATGTGGTTTGGCCTATAGAAAGCTCATGGGCAAGTTCCCGCTGCTTAAGATCTTTATCTTCTCGAAGGGCCCGGATGCGGTCATACATTTTTATCACCTGAAATTATTATGCGTTACCGGAATGTCCGATATTGACTTTTAACGTATTTTCCGGTAAAATAAAGAAGAGGTGATCAAATGGACGAATTTAAAAAGCCCTATCTGAAGCTGTTCAATTCTGTCATGGACATTTCGGAGCGCCTGGAAGAACTTGCTAAGGAACAGATAAAGCTGGCGATGGAACTCAAGCTGGTCCAGCAGCAGGCGGAAGAAATTTATATCAGTCAAAATGAGGAAACCGGACGTTGAAACGTCCGGTTCCTTTTATATCGCGCAAATACAGCCGTTATTGTAATTTTCTGCAAAAAGTGGTACAATAAAAAATAGTCTGAAATTCTGTAACTACGGAGGAATACCAGGTGCCGATCAAACATTGGGATTTAAAACCCGGCGACGACGCGGCTGCGGGACAGCTTGCAAAGGAACTCAAGCTGCCGCTCATTGTTGCGCGGGTGCTTTTCGGCAGGGGATACGACACGGCGGAAAAGATGGCCGGATTTTTCCAGCAGTCGGAACAATTTTTCGATCCGTTTCTGCTGAAAGATATGGACCGGGCGGTAACGCGTATCCGCCGGGCGATAGAGAACGGCGAGCGGATCGCCATTTACGGAGATTATGACTGTGACGGGATCATGGCCACCGTCCTGCTTTACAGCTATCTTGAATCAGTCGGGGCGGATATCTGTTATTACATCCCGCAGCGCGATAAGGAGGGCTATGGGCTCAATCTTGACGCATTAAAGCTGATCCGTGACGACGGTGTTGGGCTGGTTGTCACGGTGGATAACGGCATCACCGCCATCGGAGAGGTCGAATATGCCAGCTCCATTGGCCTTGATATCGTGATCACCGACCATCATAAACCGCGGGAAGTTCTTCCCGAAGCGGTTGCGGTGGTTGACCCGCACCGTCTTGACGATGAGAGCGGCTGTGATTATCTCGCGGGCGTGGGCGTGGCTTTCAAGCTGGTCTGTGCGCTCGAGGAGGACGACGGCGGCATGATGCTTGATCGTTACGGCGATATCGTCGCGGTGGCGACCATTGCGGATATCGTGCCGCTGGTGGGAGAAAACCGGCTGATTGTCCGGCGCGGCCTGCAGATCCTTCAAAATACCGACAACGAAGGTCTCGCGGCTCTGATCCGCGTCTGCGGCATGGCGGATAAATCCCTTTCCTGTGAACAGATCGCCTATGGGCTGGTGCCGCGGATCAATTCCGCGGGACGGTTTGACAGCGTGGACAGCGCGATCGAACTGTTTGTGGGCGAGGGCGAAGGGCTTGAGGAACTTGCAAGCGGCATCAATTCGCTCAATGAGCAACGCCGCGCGGTGGAGGATGAGATTGTCACCGAAATCCTGGCGCAGCTGGAAAACGACCCGCAGGCGCTTTCCCAGCGGGTTGTGGTAATCCACGGGGAGAACTGGCATCACGGGATCGTCGGCATTGTTGCGTCGCGGATGGTCGAACGGTTCGGAAAGCCGTGTATTGTGCTTTCGGTCGAAGGCGATACCGCGCGCGGCTCGGCCCGCAGCGTGGAGGGCTTCTCAATCATCGATGCAATCAATGCCTGTTCACAGTATCTGGTCCGCTACGGCGGGCATAATCAGGCGGCGGGACTCACGGTGCGCGGCGGAGAACTTGAGAACTTTATCGCGGCCATCAACGAATGGGCGGCGCAGAACTACCCTGAAATGCCACAGCAGACGATCCACATCGACTGTGAGGTTTCCCCGAACGAGCTTGAAGTGAAGGATATCCTGCCGCTCTCCCAGCTTGAACCGTTTGGTTCGGGCAATGAGCTTCCCGTTTTTGCAATCCGGAACTGCACTGTCCAGGGGATCTATCCCATCGGGGATGGAAAACATCTGCGGCTACGGTTTGCGGGGGACGGCACGGTTTTCTTTGCGGTCTATTTTGGAATGACCCAGAAAAATTTCCCTTATGCCGTGGGCGAAGTGGTCGACCTCGCGGTAACGGTGGATGTGAGTGAATGGAACGGGGAACAGCGGGTTTCCATCAAGGTGAAAGATATCCATCTCTCCGGGATGGATTATGATAAAATTCACCATTCGGAACAGGCGTACCAGCAGCTGATGCGCCGGGAAACCCCGGTGCTGCCCGGGCGGGAAGCGCTGGTTCCGGACCGGGACGATATTGCGGTTGTCTACCGTTACCTGCGCGCGAAAGGGAACCTTTCTGCGCCGGACGAAGTGATTTATGCAAAACTCAGCGGGAATATCTCCTGCCTTTGCAAGGTGAAAATTGCAATCGACGTATTGGACGAGATGCAGCTCATCACCCGCAGGCAGGCGGGCGGCGCGAATCAGTTTTCGGTTGTTCCGAACCCGGCCAGGGTGGATATCTCCCAATCCAGGATTCTAAAAAACCTGCGGTCCGAAAACATGGACCCTGCCTGTGAAACAGGCTGATTCCCAGCGACGGGAAAGCGATGCTGGTTGCGGGCAATCGCCCGTGATGGAGGAACGCGATGAAATATTATGTGATAGATGAACTTTTGGAGAGCATCCAAAAGAGCGGAAAAGGCTATGACCGGGAAAAGATCATGGCTGCCTATGAGCTTGCATACGCGGCGCACGAAGGGCAGTGCCGTGTTTCCGGCGAGCCGTATATCTCCCACCCGATCGCGGTGGCGATCATTCTGGTGGACCTTGGCATGGACAGCGAGTGTATCACGGCGGCGCTTTTGCACGACGTGGTCGAGGACACAGAGACATCGATCGAACAGGTGCAGAAGCAGTTCGGCGAGGATGTCGCGCTGCTTGTGAACGGCGTGACCAAACTGGGCAAGATCAGCTTCACCTCCCGGGAGGAACAGCAGGCCGAAAACGTCCGCAAGATGCTGCTCGCGATGGCGCAGGATGTGCGCGTCATTATTATAAAGCTGGCCGACCGGCTGCACAATATGCGCACCATCGAGGTTATGCCGGAACAGAAGCGCCGCGATAAGGCGCTTGAAACGATGGAGGTCTACGCGCCGCTGGCGCACAGGCTTGGTATCCGCGCGGTCAAGGAGGAACTTGAGGATATCTCGCTGCGCTACCTTGATCCGGTCGCCTACCATGAGATTGAAAGTATGCTTGACCTCAAGAAGGCCGATCGCCTGCATTTTCTGGAAAAGATCAAGCAAAAGATCCGCGAGCGCCTTGAGAGCGAATACAGCGACGTCTATATCGACGGCCGCGTCAAGAGTGTCTACGGCATCTACCGCAAGGTCTATATCCAGGGGAAATCCTTTGAGGAGATCTTTGACGTCTACGCGGTGCGCATCATCGTCGATTCGGTGTTCGAGTGCTATAATATCCTCGGCATCATCCACGACCTGTTCCGGCCGATCCCGAACCGGTTCAAGGACTATATCTCGACCCCGAAGCCGAATATGTACCAGTCGCTCCACACGACGGTGATCGACAAGGAAGCAATCCCGTTCGAGGTGCAGATCCGCACTTGGGATATGCACCACACGGCGGAATACGGCATCGCGGCGCACTGGAAATACAAGGCTGGCATCACCGGCCGTGACAAGCTCGAGGAGCGGCTCGCTTGGATCCGCCAGCTCATCGAGAACCAGAAGGAATCTGACGACGTGGAGGACATCGTCCGTTCGATCAAGAGCGACCTGTCGCCGGAGGAGGTCTATGTTTTCACCCCGAAGGGGGACGTCATCAGCCTGCCGGTCGGCTCGACCGTCATCGATTTCGCCTATGCCATCCACACCGCGGTCGGCAACCGGATGGTCGGCGCAAAGATCGACGGCCGGATGGTCGCGCTCGACACCGAGGTGAAAACCGGGCAGATCGTCGAAATTGTGACCACAAACGCCAAGGATCACGCGCCGAGCCGCGACTGGCTCAAGATCGTGCGCACTTCGGAAGCGCGCAACAAGATCCGCAACTGGTATAAAAAGGAGCGCCGCGAAGAAAACATCGTGCAGGGAAAAACCGAGCTCGAAAAGGAATTCCGACGCAACATGATCAATCTGCCAGAAGGCAAGGACAAAGAATTTCTCAGCATCATCGCCAAGAAACAGAAATTTGAAACAGTGGACGATTTCCTCGCGGCGATCGGGTACGGCGGCGTTCTGCTTTCAAAGATCATGCCGCGCGTCAAGGACGAATTTGTGCGGCAGTACCGCACAGCTGAGCCTGTGGACCCGACCGAGCGGGTGCTCACCAAGCAGCCGAAGAAGGGAAAGGGCGCCTCAAGCGGCGTAATTGTCGAAGGGCTGGACAGCTGCCTTGTGAAGTTTGCGCGCTGCTGCAACCCGCTGCCGGGGGACGAGATCATCGGTTTTGTCACACGGGGATTCGGTGTTTCGATCCACAAAAAGGACTGTCAGAACGTCCTTTCTTCGATCAGCGACCCAAATAACGCGGAGCGCTGGGTGAAGGCCGAATGGGCGATGGAATCGGCCAAAAAGGAGCATTTCAAGAGCACGATAGAAATTGTGACCGACGACCGCATCGGCGCGCTGGCCGATATTTCGGTGGCGCTTTCTTCGATGCGCATCTCTATTTCCACACTGATGGCGCGCGAGGTCAAACAGGGGATCAACATCGTGAGCGTGACCTTCACAGTCAGCGATATCGAACAGCTCAATTTCATTATCGGGCAGCTGCAGAAGATCCCGGGTGTGGAAAGCGTCACGAGGTCTGTGCAGTAACCTCCCTGAATAAACTTTTTAAAGGAGCTTTTATGAAAGCGGTATTGCAGCGTGTAAAAAGCGCGAAAGTGACCATCGCGGGAGAAACGGTGGGGGAGATCGGGCAGGGGCTCGCAATTCTGCTCGGCGTTGTGGACGGCGACGGCGTGGATGAGGCGGATTTTCTTGCGGAAAAAACAGCCAATCTGCGCATCTTTGAGGATGAAAACGGCAAGCTGAACCGTTCGCTCCTGGATATTGGCGGCGGGATGCTGGTGGTGTCGAATTTTACCCTCTGCGCCGATGCGCGGCATGGGCGGCGTCCGTCCTTCACCAACGCGGCCAGGCCTGAAACCGCCAATTCGCTTTATGAGCGGTTTGTGGCCGCGGCAAAGGATGCCGGCGCCGGCCTGGTACAGACCGGTTCTTTCGGGGCGGATATGCTCGTTTCGATCGAGAACGACGGCCCGGTGACCATCATTCTCGACACCAATGAGATCATGAAAAAATAAACGCATCCCATACGGACAGGAGGCATATGGATGAAACTTTATATCAAACCGGTCGGCCCGCTTGGGACCAACTGTTATATCGCAGCGGACGACAGCGGCAGATGCGCTGTGATCGACCCGGGCGCGCAGGCGGAAAAACTCATCTCATTCATCGAGGCAAAGGGCCTCACGCCGGAATATATTCTGTTCACCCATGGGCATCACGACCATATCGGCGCGGCGAAAGCGGTTGCGGAGAAATTCGGCTGTAAGCTGGCGATCGGGGAAAACGATGCGGAGCAGCTTGCCGACCCGGCGAAGAGCCTCGCACGCTCTCATGGCTTGGGCGGCGCATATGTGATGACCCCGGATGAGCTGCTGAAAGAGGGCGACGCCATCACAGTGGGTGAGCTGCGCTTTGAGGTTTTTGATACCCCGGGACATACCCGCGGTGGTGTGACCTACCGGTGCGGCGACCTGCTTTTCACCGGCGACACGCTGTTTTTGGAGGACATCGGCCGCGCCGACCTCTACGGCGGCGACTATGCGACCGAAATCCGTTCGGTTAAAAAGCTGGCGGCGCTCGACGGTGACTACCGGGTGCTGCCTGGCCATGGCCCGGAGAGCACCCTTTCCCACGAGCGTAAGTATAACCAGTACCTGCGGGAAACAATCGAATGATTCTGTATATTGAAAACCACACATTTGGTTACGAGCTGCAGCGGGTGGCACAGATGTTTTTCCCAGGTGAGAAGGTCACGGTGAGCGAAGGCGCGCCGCCCGCGGACGACCGGGACAGCCTCTGTACACGGCTTGCGGACGGCCTGCTCTTGGCCGAATGCCGCCGGTGGGGGCTTTCGGAGTTTGATGACCTGTCGCCGGCCGACCAGCCTGCGGATATTGAACACAAGTTCGGCGTGCTGCTTTACCAGATCCTTTCGCGGGCGACCGGCATCCGGCCGCAATGGGGCGTTCTGACCGGCATCCGACCGGTGAAACTGTTCCTATCGCGGATGGACGCGGGCATGGACGAAAAAGCGCTGCGCCGTCATTTCATTGACGGCTGCCTTCTGAGCGAAGAACGTTTTTCGCTCGCGCGGGAAACCGCGCTGGCCGAGCGGCCGCTGCTCGCGCGTTCGACGCCGGACAGCTTTTCGCTTTACGTCTCGATCCCGTTCTGCCCGACCCGGTGCGCTTACTGTTCATTCGTGTCCCACACGGTGGAAAAGGCCGCGAAGCTGATACCAGATTATGTGGACCGGCTCTGTGAAGAGCTGATCCATACGGCAAAGATCGCTTCCGACCTGCATCTCAAGCTGCGCACTGTCTATTTCGGCGGCGGCACGCCGACGACCCTTTCCGCCGCGCAGCTTGGACGGGTCATGGGCGTGATCGCGGATCACTTCGACCTGCGGGAGCTTTGGGAATACACGGTGGAGGCCGGCCGGCCGGATACGATCGATGCGGACAAGCTCTCGGTCATCAAGGCGGCGGGCGCGGATCGAATTAGCATCAACCCGCAGACTCTTTCGGATAAGGTGTTGGAGGCAATCGGCCGCAGACATTCCGCCGCCGAGGTGCGCGACGCCTTTGCGCTGGCGCGGAACTGTGGTTTTGACAATATCAACATGGATCTGATCGCGGGTTTGCCGTCTGATACGCCGGAAGGGTTCCGGGCAAGCCTCGACGGTGTGGCCGCGATGGAGCCGGAAAATGTCACAGTGCACACGCTGACTGTCAAACGCGCTGCGCGGCTGGCTTTTGAGGAGGCGAAAAGCGAGCTTATGCTTGTAGGCGGCATGGTGGATTATGCACGGCGAACGCTCGCGGCGGCAGGATATGGGCCGTATTACCTCTACCGGCAGACCGGGTCGCTTTCGAGCCTTGAAAACGTCGGGTACGCCAAGCCTGGCAGAGAAGGGCTCTACAATATCTATATCATGGACGAAACCCACACGGTCCTTGCGGTAGGGGCGGGTGCGTCGACCAAACTGCGCCATCCCATGACAGGGGAGATCGAGCGGATTTACAACTACAAATATCCCTATGAATACATCGCCCGGCCTGAAGCCGCGCGGGAACGCAAGGATCGGGTCCGCGCCTTTTATGGACAGGGCGGGATCTGACAGGATCTGTGATAAAAGTTTACATTTTGCAGGTCATCGGTCCCTTGTATTGGCAGATGCGGTAGGGTATAATGTAACTAGAAAAATAATGGGAGGTCAACATAGATGAGCGGATTTGACGAACTGTTTTTGAAAGCGAAAGAACTAGCCAATGTGGCCGGAAACAAGGCGCAGGAACTGACCGAACTGGCAAAGCTGCGGATGCAGGCCACCCAGCTCAAGTCGGATATTGACGCGAATTACCTGAAGCTCGGTGAAATTATCTATGAGCTCAATAAGGCGGGTGCGGAGAATGAGGAACTGATCGAGATGTGCATTGCGGAAATCACTGCGCAGCTTGAGGAACTCGAGGCGCTCAACGCAAAGATCGATGAGATGAAAAACGTTGTAAAATGTCCGAACTGCATGGCGGCAAATCCGATTGGCGCGATTTACTGCGCGCGGTGCGGCGCGGCCCTGAAGACGGAAGAGAAGGCGGAGGAGCCTGCCCAAGAGGAACAGCCCGCTCCGAAAACAGATGCGCAGGATACGTCCGGCGCGGAGGAATAAACCGCGGTTTGAAAAGCGAAAAAGGCTTCGTCCCATGGGACGAAGCCTTTTTGTATCAAAGAAAGTGTAAAACCTGCTCCCGCATAAAATCGATTAAATCGTCGGCATCCTGTTTTGATGGGCGTCCTTTTGCAATGCCGCCAATCAGCTTCCACGGCCCGAAGGTATCGTACCCCTTACATTGGAAGATCCCCAGGACCTGCAATCCCTTTTCACGCAGAGCCGCTTCAAATTTTGCGGCATATTTTTTCCCGCCGCTCCCGCTCGTATAGGCAAGGAAGGTTTTGGGGGGAAGAAACGGGTTTTGCGCCAGATAGGCATCGAGCGATTTATGGAAAGCGGACATGTAAATGCCGGATGCGAACCCGACTGCTTTGTAATGGGACAGATCCAGCGGGCAGTCCTGCGCGGCGTCATAGAGGTCGATTTCGAGCATCTGCGCGGCTTTTTCCAGCAGCTTTTTGGTGTTTCCGTGGTGGATCGATGCATAGACGATTGCAATATCAGCCATTTTTTCCTCCAGATCCGGATCTTCCGGCGGCATATTTGGGGTGCGGGATGGACGGGGCCAGGCCGGCGCCCTGCGGCTATGATACCACACCGTCCGCCGGTTTGCAAGGCAGGCCCCCTGGTGCGCGGAGCTTTCTGGAAAACAGTTTCTTTTTCTATGCGGCTATGTTATAATATATTGCCACTTATAGAAAAGAGGATTGGAAAAGGAATGGAAGAGAGAAAAGAAAATAAGATGGGTGTCATGCCGGTCGGGCCTCTGCTGCTGAGCATGTCGCTGCCGATTATCGGTTCGATGCTGGTGCAGGCGCTTTATAACGTTGTCGACAGCGTCTTTGTGGCGCAGATCAGCGAAAACGCACTGACTGCTGTTTCGTTGGCGTTTCCGGTGCAGAACCTGATCATTGCGGTGGCGGTCGGCACAGGTGTTGGGATCAACTCGCTCCTGTCCCGCAAGCTGGGTGAACGAAATTTTGCCGATGCAAACGCCACCGCGGAAAATGGTCTGCTGCTCGGATTGCTCAGCGGGCTGGTTTTTGCGGTGGCGGGACTGCTCTTTGCCGAGCCCTTTTTCCGCATGTTTACCGACAATGCGGAGATCGTTTCGATGGGAGCCGATTATCTGACCGTCTGCACGGTGATGTCGTTCGGCGTGTTTATGCAGTTTGCAGTGGAACGTATTATGCAGGCCACCGGCAATACGATTTTTTATATGCTCACCCAGGGCGGCGGTGCGATCACCAATATCATCCTGGACCCGATTTTTATTTTCGGGCTCTGCGGTATGCCGAAAATGGGGGTAAAAGGCGCCGCGATCGCGACGGTGGCGGGCCAGATCTTTGGGATGGCGCTGGGGCTTGTGCTGAATCATTTCTACAACCGGGAGATCAGGCTTGACTTCCGGCATTTTCGCCCAAGCGCGCGGATTATTGGGGAAATCTACAAGGTTGGCGTCCCTTCGATCATCATGCAGTCGATCGCGACGGTGATGACAATTGGGATGAATAAGATCCTCATTCCGTTCACCGAAACCGCCGCTGCGGTTTTCGGTGTCTATTTCAAACTGCAGAGCTTTGTTTTTATGCCGATTTTTGGACTTAACAATGGCCTTATCCCGATTGTGGCGTATAATTTTGGGGCGCGCAAAAGGGATCGGATCACAGCGGCCGTCAAACACGGGCTTTGCTATTCGACCTGCATCATGGCAGTGGGGACGGTGATATTCCAGATTTTTCCTAGGCCGCTTCTCCAGATTTTCAATGCATCCCCGGCGATGCTCCAGATCGGCGTTACAGCGCTTCGGATCATCAGCATCAGCTTTCTGGGCGCGGGAATCAGCATTGTCTTTTCCTCGGTGTTCCAAGCGGTTGGAAACGGGATGTTCAGCCTGCTCATGTCGGTGACGCGGCAGTTGGTCGTCATCTTGCCGGTAGCGTGGCTGATGGCAAAATGGATTGGGCTGGACGGCGTGTGGATCGCCTTTCCAGTCGCGGAGATCGCTTCACTTTTGATGGCGCTTGCCATGTACCGTTCGCTTTACAATAACCGGATTCGTGACCTTGTTCCGCTGGAAGAAACCGGCTGGGTCTAAAACGGTTCCAAAACATAGAAAAGTGCGCTTATTTTTAAGCGCACTTTTTTTGTCAGATCCGTTCAATCAGGGCAAGGGTGAGCTTTGCACAACGTTTGGCGGCATGTCCGACAAAGGTGTCATAATCCATATCCCCCTGGTCGTCCGCGCCGTCCGAAATGCACCGTACGATTGCAAACGGCACCTCGTTTAGATAGCAGACATGTCCCACCGCGCAGCCTTCCATTTCGATTGCGTCCGCGCTGGTCGCGGAAAAGATCCGATCCTTCACGGCGGAATCGGTGACAAACTGGTCCCCGGAGGTGATCCGTCCGGTGATGCAGGGGATCTGCTGTCCGGCGCAAATTTCCTGAACGAGCGCCTGCAAGCGTTTGTCCGCCTTGAAACGTCCGCAGCGCGGGAAATAATTTTCGAGCAGCCGTTCTTCCAGATCGTGATAAACAAGTTCGTCCGCAACCACGATGTCGAGGATATGCAGCCGTCCGGAAAGCGCGCCCGCTACGCCGCTGTTGAGAAAGTAGTCGGGCCGGTATCCGGAGATGATCGCCTGCGTGCAGGCAGCGGCGTTTACCTTGCCCACGCCGCACAGGGAGGCGACCACCCGTTTTCCGCCATATTCCGCCACATAGAAAGTGAAACGCCCGGAGGTTTCGGTCTTCCCATGGGAGCAGGCCTGCTTGATGAGATCAAATTCGCTGTCCATTGCACAGATAATGCCGATTGTAACCATGTTTTTGCATCCTTCCAATTGTTCAGTGGTATCATTTTAACCGATCAAGCCGGGGAATGCAATCATAATTGCCGCTGTGCGTTCATAAAGCTATATTATCTTTTTCAGGCGGAGGGAAACGGATGAACCAGCAGCACAAACAGGGCTATCTGTACGGCACCATGGTGCTGGCGGCGGGAACGATGACTGTCAAAGTGATCGGGGTACTGTTCAAGATCCCGCTGACCAATATCCTCGGCGGTGTGGGCATGAGCTATTTCAATGTTGCTTATGACCTCTATTATCCGCTTTATGCGCTGTTTGTGTCGGGCGTACCGGTAGCGGTTTCAAAGCTTGTGAGCGAGAGCATCGCTTGCGGGCGTGCGCGGGACGCGCGCAGGCTCCTGCGTGTTTCCGCAACCGTATTTGTCTCAATTGGGAGCTGCGGAACAATCCTGATGTTTGTTGGGGCGCGCTGGTTTGCCGGCCTGGTTGACAACCCGGACGCCTGTTATGCCATCTGGATGCTTGCGCCCGCACTTTTTTTTGGCTGTGTGATGGCGGCTTTCCGAGGCTACTGGCAGGGGCTGCAGGACATGGTCCCGACCGCGGTCTCGCAGATTGTGGAAGCGGTGGCCAAGCTTATTTTTGGGCTGGCGCTGGCCTATCTGATCACCCTGGCCGGGATGCGTGAATTCGCACGGGCAGGGACGGTGTTCGGGACGGCCTGCCCATCGTCGGAGCAAGCGCAGCTCGCGGTGCTGCCGTTTGCGGCGGCGGGAGCGATCCTTGGCGTAACCCTCAGCACGGTTTGCGGCGCGCTTTATATGGTGGCGCGCCACAAACTGGGAAAGGTGGGAATCAGCAGCGGCCAGTGGCGGGCCGCGCCGCACAGTTCCCCGGCCGGGACGCTGGTGCGGCGGCTGCTGGCAATCGCCCTGCCGGTCTGTGTGGCATCGGTCATTGCGAATCTAACCACATTCATCGATCTTATCTCGGTTATGAACCAACTGAACGAAGCGATTGCGGAAAACGCCCCGCTCATCACCGGGATGTATGCGGGAGCGATCCCGGAAGGGGTGGGGCTCGATAAGCTCGGCTCCTACCTCTACGGCTGCTATTCCGGCCTTGCGGTTCCGATTTATAATCTGGTGCCGTCGCTGACCACGACGATCGGAGTGAGCCTGCTTCCGGCGGTTTCGGCGGCATGGGCCTCCCGCGACCGTGTCCGCCTGACCCGCAACGTTTCCTCCGCTCTGCGCATCGCGTCGCTGATCGCGATGCCCGCGGGTTTTGGCATCTGCGCGCTGGCGGAACCAATCATGCACCTGCTCTATTTTACAAAACCGATGGAGGTTGCCGTGATCGCGCCCGCACTGCGCGTCATGGGGATCAGCGCGATCTTTGTGGCGCTTTCGCTGCCGGTCAACGCGATCCTACAGGCGCTCGGCCATGCGGATCTGCCGGTGAAGCTGCTTTTTATCGGCGGGCTTCTCAAGCTTGCAATGAATTATCTGCTGGTGCCGGTTCCGCAGCTCAATATTCAGGCAGCGCCGATTGGAACACTGGGGTGTTACGCATTTGTTCTGCTGGTGAGCCTGTGGGTGCTCATCCGGACAACCGATGTTGAAATCCCGGTAATCGGGGTATTTGGCAAGCCGCTTTTTGCCGGAATTTTGTGTGGAATTGCGGCAAAATTAAGCTGGGAAATGTTGGCAAGTTTGCTTCCGGAGCGGCTTTCGACGCTGGTTTCCATCGGAATTGGGGGCATTGTGTACCTATTTATCATATTATTCACAAAAACATTGACAAAAGTCGATTTTTTAATGGTGCCGGGCGCAGAAAAGTTTGCGAAGCTACTTGAAAAGCTGTCCCTTTTAGGGTAGAATACTAATCGTAGCTGTAAAAGCGGCTGGGAAAGGACTTTGAGCGGATGCCAGTGGATTTTCAGAAGAAAACTTCGTATGATATAAACGACCTCGTTGCAATCATGAAGCTGCTGCGTTCGAAAGACGGGTGTCCCTGGGATGCAAAGCAGGATCACCACACCATCCGCAAGAACTTCCTGGAGGAAACCTACGAGGTTTTGGAAGCGATCGACACGCAGGACGCGGAGCTGCTCAAAGAGGAACTCGGGGACGTGCTCCTGCAGATTGTGTTTCATTCCCGCATTGAGGAGGAAGCTGGCCGTTTTGCGTTTGACGATGTCTGTGACGGAATCTGTAAAAAGCTGATCCTGCGTCATCCGCATGTGTTCGGTGAAACGCGGGTTTCCGGGACCGACGAAGTCCTCACAAACTGGGACAAGATCAAGGAAGCGTCAAAAGGGCAGACCACGGCGGCAGAAACGCTGCGGAGCGTTCCAGCGGTATTCCCGGCGCTGATGCGCAGTGAAAAGGTACAGCATCGCGCGGCAAAGGCGGGGTTCGATTATCCGGATACCGGTTGGACGATACGGGTTTTGGAAAGCGAGATCGCGGAGCTTAAGGAGGCGGTCGCACAGGGGAATCAGGCGCATATCGACGAAGAGCTGGGAGACCTCTTGTTCGCGGCGGTGAATGTGGCAAGGTTCGTGGGCAGCGATCCGGAGGACGCGCTCGCAAAATCCTGCGACAAGTTTATCGGGCGGTTTGAGCGGGTGGAAAAGCTGGCGAAAGAACGCGGCGTGGATATGAAGGCTTCGTCCATCGAAATACTGGACGGGCTCTGGAAGGACGCCAAAAACAATAAGGACGTATTATCACAGGCAAAATTGTCTGAAGATATAAATTAAAATTATATAACGGAGGTCATTAATATGACAAAAGCAGAGCTTATCAATGCGGTTGCAGAGAAATCCGGGCTTTCCAAGAAGGATAGCGAGAAGGCAGTCGGCGCGGTTGTAGACGCGATCACCGATGCGCTCAAAGCCGGTGAGAAGGTCGCACTGGTCGGTTTCGGCACCTTCGAGACCAAGAACCGCAACGAGAGAAAGGGCATCAACCCGATCACCAAAGAGGAGATCACCATCGCTGCTGCGACTGTTCCTTCCTTTAAGGCTGGTAAGGCTCTGAAAGACGCCGTTGCTGGTAAATAAAAACATTTATTTGGGAAAAAGGGACCTGCCGTATCAAAGATGCGGCGGGGTTTTTTTTTTGAAGGAGGCCCTATGAGGCTTGATAAATATCTCAAAGTAACCCGCCTGATCAAACGCCGCACAGTTGCGAACGAGGCGTGCGACGCGGGCCGGATCGTGGTGAACGGCAAGGTTGCCCGTGCGTCCTACGACGTGAAGGAGGGCGACCTCATCGAAATCAATCTCGGACAGCGACCGCTCAAGGTCAAGGTGGTCAAGGTGAGCGAATACGCCACCAAAGATACCGCTGCCGAAGGGTACACGGTTGTGGAATAGATCTGAACGCAAAGCCGCCGGCATCTGCCGGCGGCTTTTTCCATGGGATTGTCCCGCGGGCGGTATATGCGGCGCGGCGCGCGCATAAATATTAGGGAATATCGTTATGGGAGGAAGCGGACATGGCGGAAGAGAAAAAAATTCCAACGCAGCACAATATCATTATGGAAGGCCGCAAGCGGCTTACCATTTCGGGCGTCACCGATATCGACAGCTTTGATGAACAGACGGTGGTCCTGTTTGTCGAGACCGGGGAACTGGAAATCCGCGGAGAAGGGCTGCACATCAACCGGATCGATGTGGACACCGGAGAACTCAACCTGGAAAGCGAACGGATCGACGCGCTCAGCTATGCGGACAATCATCCGGTACGGGGTGGTATTTTCGGCAAATTATTCCGGTAAAGCGTGGTATGATCGATTTCACGAGAGGAAGGGGATCGAATGGAGATCACGATTGCCGGACAGACCTGGATGTTCCTGTCATCGATCGTGCTGGGGGCGCTTTTGGGCGTGTGCTATGATATCTTCCGGATCATCCGGATCGCGGTCTATAACCCGCCCGCCGTGGTGGTGGCGGAGGATGTGCTGTTTGCAGGCATCTGCACGGCGTCCACCTTTTTGTTTTTCATCATGATGGACTGCGGACAGATCCGGATGTTTGTCCTGATCGGGGAAGTTGTTGGTTTCACACTTTATTACTGCACGGTCGGTGCATTCATCATTGGGGTCAGCCGCAGGATCATTGCAGGCGTCAAATGGGTATTCCAGACCATCTGGCGGCTGTTGATCGCACCGGTTTGGCGCCTGGTAGAAAGAATTGGAAGATTTTCAGGTAGAATCATGAAGAATTTGGCAAATTGGCTAAAAAACAAAGCGAAAAATTCCAGGATGCACTTGAAAAAGCACAGCAGTTTATTGTATAATCTAAGAAAGCCGCCGAAATGGAAGCGGCAAAGGAAAAAGGTTGAGGGGTAGGGCAAAAAGCAGGATATGAAAACGACAAGAGCGCGAAAAAAGAATCTGTTGATCCGTCTCTGTGTATTTGCATTTACTGCATATGTCGTGGTTTCTCTGGTATCGCTGCAAATGGAGATTACCTCCAAGCGCAGTGAACTGGCCGGCCTGCAGACTCAATTGGAGGCGCAGCAGACCGCGGTGAAGGATATCGAACGCCAGCTCAGCTATGGTGACGACGAGGATTTCCTTGCCCGGATCGCGCGCGACAAGTTGGATATGGGCCGTTCGGACGAGCGGGTCTTTCGTGATGCCTCCGGTTCCTGAAGTATTCTATCGCGGATGCGATTCATGTATAAAACACCAGATCGTTAAGGAGGCAGCGTAACAGACTATGCAGCTTGAGGTTGGCAGTATTGTAGAGGGAAAAGTTACCGGCATTACCAAATTCGGGGCGTTTATCGAGCTACCAGGCGGCAAAACCGGAATGGTACATATTTCGGAGGTGGCTTCGTCTTACGTCAAGGAGATTTCCGATCATCTTTCCCAGAATCAGATGGTTAAGGTGAAGATTATCGGTATTACACCGGAAGGAAAAGTGAGCCTCTCGATCAAACAGGTCGCGCCTGCACAGCCCGTGCAACAGCCTGCTTCACGTCCTTTCAATCAGAATGGGCCGAATGCGCAGGGCGGCGAACGCCCGCAGCGTCCGGCTTTCCAGCGCCGTCCGCCGCGCGAGGTTTCCTATGGGTTTGACCGCCGGCAGGCCATTTCCAGTGAGAATATGTCCTTTGAAGATATGATGAGCAAGTTTAAGCAGACCAGTGAGGACAAGATCTCCGACCTGAAGAAGTACACGGACGTCAAACGCGGGACTTCCCGGAACAGGAACCCGCAGAGATAACGCAATGGAGAGGCGCTTCGGCGCCTCTTTTCGTGTATAAAAAAGGAAAGGCTGGGAATATGTTATGGTTATCATAAACGCAGATATCCGCACGATGGCTGGGAAAGATTATCCGTGGGGATATATCCAAATAGATGGAACAAAGCTCGGCGCGGTCGGCCCGATGCAAGCGTGTCCAAAGGACCCGGAAGTATTCGACGCGAAAGGCGCGGTTGCTTTGCCGGGGCTTATCGACCCGCATAGCCACATCGGCATGTGGGAGGACGGGCTTGGCTTCGAAGGCGATGACGGCAACGAGGATACCGATCCGTGCACGCCGCACCTGCGTGGCATCGACGGGGTGAACCCGTTCGACCGCGCCTTTTCGGAGGCGCTCGACTGGGGGGTGACCACCGTTGTCACCGGGCCGGGAAGCGCCAATCCGGTGGCTGGGCAGCTTTGCGCCGTCAAGACGTACGGCCGCAGGGTGGACGATATGGCGGTGAAGGCGCCGCTTGCGATGAAATTCGCGCTGGGTGAAAATCCCAAAACCAGTTACCATGAAAAGCAGCAGGGCCCGGCGACCCGTATGGCGATTGCGGCGCTTATCCGGGAGCAGCTTCATAAGGCGCAGAAATACCGGCAGCAGATGGACGAGGCGGCGCAGGATGAAGAGCTGGACGAGCCGGAATACGACGCGAAATGCGAAGCGCTGCTGCCGCTCCTGCGTGGGGAAATCCAGGCGCATTTCCATGCGCACCGCGCGGACGACATCTTTACAGCAATCCGCATTGCGAAGGAATTCTCGCTCGACTACGTGATCATCCACGCGACCGAGGGACATCTGGTGGCCCAGGAGCTCGCCGCCGAGCGTGCATCGTGCATTGTCGGGCCGCTCATTGGCGCGCGCACCAAGCCGGAGCTTGCGAAAGCGGACGCGGCGGGGGGAGGAATCCTTACAAAAGCGGGTGTGTCGGTCGCAATCTGCACCGACCATCCGGAGGTGCCGCAGCGGTATCTGCTCATGAGCGCTCAGCTCGCCGCCGATGAGGGGATGGACCCGCAGGCGGCGTTAAGAGCGGTCACCTGCGAGGCGGCGCGGATGGTACGGCTGGAAAACCGGATCGGCACGCTGGAGGCTGGCAAGGACGCGGACATCGTGCTTTTTGATGGGGAACCGATGCAAACCCATGCGAAACCCGTGGCGGTGTTTATTGACGGAAGGAAGGTGCGGTAAAGATGCGTGAAATCGATCGGAAATTGGTGATTGAAACGGTGAAGGAGCTGTGTATCGAGGCGAACAGGATTCTGCCGGAGGATATGAAGGACTGTCTGCGGGCGGCCTGCGGGCAGGAGGAATCCCCGCTCGGCCGGGAGGTGCTCGGCGACATCGTCCGCAACTTTGAAGTGGCGGAACAGAAGCAGATACCAGTCTGCCAGGACACCGGCATGGCAGTTGTATTTGTGCGCCTCGGGGAGGACGCGCATGTCAAAGATCTGCCCGGTGCGGTGAATGAAGGGGTCCGGCGCGGCTATCTCGACGGGCTGCTGCGCTGTTCGGTCGTGAGCGATCCGCTGAGGCGGGTTAATTCCGGCGATAACACCCCGGCGGTTCTGCATCTGGAGATTATACCGGGGGACCGGCTCGAAATCACGGTGGCGCCAAAGGGCGCGGGCAGCGAAAATATGTCCGCCATTAAGATGATGACCCCGGCCGCGAGCGAGGAGGACATCATCAACTTTGTGGCGCACACGGTTGAAACGGCGGGCGGTAACCCCTGCCCGCCGGTCGTGGTTGGCGTGGGGATCGGCGGGAATTTCGAAGGCAGCGCTCTGCTTGCGAAAAAGGCGCTCTGCCGCAGCACGGCTGTGCGCAATCCGGACCCGCTTTACCGGGATCTGGAGGAACGGATGCTAGAAGCGGTCAACCGCACCGGTGTCGGCCCGCAGGGCTTTGGCGGGCGTGTGACCGCGCTGGCGGTCAATATCGAAGCTGGCGCGACCCACATCGCATGCCTGCCCGTGGCGGTGAACATGGGGTGCCATGTGACGCGGCACGCGCACAGGGTGCTTTGATGCCGCCCATATATTGTGTCTAAAAAGTAAAATTTGGCATACCTATTGTAAAATCGACGAATGTGGTGTATACTATAGACAAGAAATCTAGTCACTTTGTTAAAAACAGGGACAAACCTGTTTTGATATAACGCAAAGGGGTTGAATGTATGAACGTCACCATTACAGCGCGTAAGACTTCGGTTCGTGATTCTTTTAAGGATCGGATCGAGAAAAAACTCCAGAAGCTCGATCGCTTTTTCGATGACACTGCGAAGGCGATCGTGACCGTGACCAATGAGGGTGACCGGGAAACAGTGGAGGTAACAATTCAGTCGCAGGGGATGTTCTACCGCGCGGAGAAAACGACCGCGGACCGCTTTGATTCGCTGGAGGCCGTTGTGGACTCCCTGTTCCGCCAGATTGTAAAGAATAAAAACAAGCTTGGCAAACGCCTGCGTGCATCGGCGTTTGACCCATCCAATCTGGAAACCGGAGAACAGGAGGAGAGTCCGGTGGGTGAGTATGAGATCGAACGCGTCAAGCGTTTCGTCATGCGCCCGATGGATGTCAAGGAAGCGATCCTTCAGATGAATCTGCTGTCCCATGAATTCTTTGTTTTCCTCAACGCGGAGACCAATGAGACCAATGTTGTCTATAAACGCCACAACGGAACCTATGGTGTGCTGGAGCCCACAAAAGGCTGATAGATGGAAAATAGAACCCCCGGGTCCAATCCAAGTGGTCATAAAGACAAATTGTGAACCGAGGGTTTAAGGTAATCTAAATACAAAAAACAAAGGCGCGTCAAGAGTAATTTTGGCGCGCCTTTGCTTTTTACAAATTAAATATATGACAAATGGTTATTAGCGCATATTTGTTAGATAATTGGGTATCTGTCCTTTCTCATGAAAACCTTGAGTGTGAAAAATTATTGCAGAAGGATCAGCGTAAGTTGTTTTCTTGTGCATATTCAAATATTCGTATATAATATAGTTCATATCATTATGTTTATGGAGGTTGAGCAAGTGCGCGGCTATATTTCAATTCGAGAAGCCTCCTGCAAATGAGATGTTTCAGAAAGGTGAGTAACACAATATTGTGCAGCGGAGCGTATTCCAGGTGTTTCGTACTTTGGGCGATTATGGTGCATTCCTGCCAATGCCGAAAAGTTCACTGATCCACAAAAGGCGAAGTACTTCCGCAAAGGAGATATAACACTTTGATCGGCAAAAGAAAAATGCAAGATAGACTGAATTACTGGCGTTATCTGGGATACAGCAAGGAAGTTCTTGCTCTCTATGACAGCCGGGTCGCGGCAGACAATCTGCAAATATTAAGCGGCGCGCTTGCTGTCGCGGTATCCGTAATTCTGCTGGAGCTGGCAGTTGTAAATTGGGGAGTGATCCGGATGGCGGGCACCGCAAACGTAGTTTCCCTGCGTAGCTCCGCAAAGGTACTCATTATGGCGGCCGTTGTCTGTGGCGCTATGCTTCTTGTTACTAAGGGAGTACGCCGCAGACAGCCGATGCCCTTTTATTCCAGAATACTTACCACGCTTTTTCTTTTCATATGGGTCTTGACATATAATATGATAGGTACGATCCTTTATCCGCAAGATTGTGCGGTGATTGCCTGCGGAATGCTTTTGCTGGTACAGGTTGTTTTTGATTCATATCCGCTGGAGAACTTAGCGTTTGCCACCTTCGCCTATCTGCTTTTTATCACAATGAGCTTTCTTGTCAAGCCGTTTGAAATTTTTATTTATGACATATTTAACGCCATGCTCTTTTATCTGATTGGTGGATTTCTCTCGTGGATCAAATCTCGTTCAAAATGGTCGGCACTTATTCATGCGGATGCTATGGTGCAGTTTGAAACACAGAAGCTTGAAAACGAATTGACACAATTCCGTATTGTCGTCATGCTCAGCCAAATACAGCCGCATTTTCTCTATAACGCCCTCAGTTCCATTCAATGCTTATGCAGGGACGACCCAGCTGCGGCCGAAAAGGCTACCGCGGACTTCTCCATGTTCCTGCGGGGGAATATGGACTCGCTGACGATGGACAAGCCTATTGGCTTTGCCAAAGAATTGGAGCATACCAGGCATTATCTTTCGCTGGAAAAACTGCGTTTTCCGGATAAGCTGCATGTGGTCTACGATATCAGAACCACCTTGTTCCATCTGCCCACGCTGACCTTGCAGCCGATTGTAGAAAATGCCGTGCGCTACGGGGTCACAAAAACCAAAGTGGGCGGCACGGTGAAAATCTCCACCCGCGAGACGGATACGGCCTTTGTTCTGACTGTGGAGGACAACGGTGCGGGGTTCGATCCGATGAAACATCATGACGATGGACGCACCCATATCGGCATACAAAACGTCCGCGACCGCCTTGCCCGCATGAGCGGCGGTACGCTGACGGTTGAAAGTACACGGGGTGTTGGCACGGTTGCCGTGATTACAATTCCGAAGGGGGAAACGCCATGATTTTTTATGCAGTAGACGACGAGCCGCTTCAGCTGAAAATGCTGACTCGTGCGATTACCGACGCCGAGCCGAACTGCGAGTTGCACAGTTTTACCTATGCCGAGGAGCTGCTGACGGCAATGGACGAAGGATGTTCTGCCCCGGAGGTCGCATTTCTCGACATTGAGCTGCCCGATATGGGCGGATTGGAGCTGGCGTACCATATCAAGAAGCGAGCGCCGAAAACAAATATTGTGTTTGTCACCGGTTTTTCTCAGTATGCGCAGGAGGCCTATGCGCTCCGGCCCAGCGGTTACGTGATGAAACCGGTGTCCAAGGAAAACATTCGGACTGAGCTGGAGAATCTGCGCCATCCGCCTGATCGAACAGTCCCCAATAAGCGGATTCGCATTCAATGCTTTGGCTCGTTTGAAATTTTTGTGGACGATGTACCGGTATCCTTTAGCCGGACGAAATCCAAGGAGCTACTGGCTTATTTGGTTGACCGGCGCGGGACCAAATGCACGGCGGGAAAGCTGGCGGATATTCTGTGGGACGACGGGCTATATGACCGTTCACGGCAAAAGCAGATTGCCGCTTTTCGCAGTGAAATGATAAAATCGCTGAAAAAGGCGGGCGCGGCTCATATAATAAATGAAACAAACGATTCAATTATCATGGATCCGGAACAGTATGATTGTGATTACTATATGGCGCTGGCAGGCGACACGGTTGCAATCAACAGCTTTAACGGCGAATACATGACGGACTATTCCTGGGCGGAATTTACAGCGGCTGCATTGATGTCAAAGTTCGGTGAACAATAGTCGCTTCGATACAAAAAAATTTACGTAAGCCCTCGATTTCACAAGAAATCGAGGGCTTTTTGTTGTCGTTTTGTTGTCATGGCTCATTAGAATAATATAAAATGACTATCAATATTTGCTCTATGGGAAGGGGTGAAATTTTTTGATTATTCTTGCTGTTGATGCTGATCATGGAGCGCTGGAACAGCTCGAAGACAGTCTAAAAAGTGTGTTTACCACGGTGGAAGTCCAAACTTTCGATAATGCTCTGAACTCCTTCCGGTATTATCTCAGCCAAAAAGAAGAAGTTGCCGCCATCTTCTTTCCGCTGGCCATTAAGCCGTTCGATGGCTTTAAGTATTCCGAGCTGGTGATGCAATCTTCCTCGTCAGTTAAAATCGTTTTCACCACCCAGACAGACAGTGAGGAAATCAGAGAGCTGATTCGGCTCAATGGCGGCAATCGACATATGGTAAAGCCTGTCACGCCAGACAAAATTCAAATGATGGCAATACAAGAGCAGGAAATCTGTCTTGATGAGTCAGTCGAAGATGCCGATGGAAAATGTCAACGCTGCATTTACCACTGGTGCAAAAACTGGAAGAAAAATAAGAGTATCTTTGGCGAGGAGATAAGGATATGATGAAAAAGTTTTTAAGTAGTACACTTACACTTTGTATGATGTTGAGCATGCTGCCTGCGGCGGCATTTGCGCAGGAGACGCAAATGGACAGCGGCGTACCTGCCAAGGCCTGTATATGTGAAAATAAGTGTATCGAAGAAAATGTGAAAAGCGAGTGTTTGGTTTGTTCAGAAAGTTATGCTGCGTGCACAATGCAGGCGCCCCCTGAAGCAGAGGATGGCGGACAACAGGCCGCATCAGACACGCAGACATCGGAAACGCAGGAATCTGTTTGTAGCTGTGAAAGAAAATGCAGCGATGAAAGCGTGAACAGCGCATGCGCGGTTTGCGCAGAAGGCTATGCTGCCTGCACAGCGCAGTCATCCTCTGAAGCAGAGGGTGGCGGACAGCAGGCCGCATCTGACCCACAGACACCGGAAACGCAGGAACCTGTTTGTAGCTGTGAAAGAAAATGCAGCGCTGAAAACATAAACAGTGACTGCGAAATCTGCAAGGACAGTTTTGATCAGTGTGAATTTATAGGAGAAATCCCCGCGGAAGAAACTTCCTATGAAAAAGCTGTGCGGCTGTTCCAAGCACTGCCAAGCGCGGACAGCATTGCTGTGGACATGACCGATGAGGAAAAAGATAAAATTCTGTCATTGGGGCAAGCGGCAATGGACGCCTATGAGAATCTCACTTCGGCCGAGCAGGAACTATTTGACACAGAGCATGGGAATTTGCTTTTGGCGGCGATGGCTCTGAATGATGTATTGACAGACCGTACAGCGGAGACTTTGGAGGCTGGCAGCGTAACGCTCTATGTTAACAGTGCTGCCCAAGACGATAGCGCCGCGCGTACCGAGGGAGCGGAGTATAAAACGCTTGGCGGCGCGATTGACAAGGCGGTGTCTGGAGACGCCATCGTTTTCCGTTCAGATAGCGCTGCAAGCAGCGTTTTTATAGAGACCAATCTAACCATCGATTTTAACGGTTATGTCCTCACCTTGAGCAGTAGCTCATACGGAATCGACGTCTCCGGCACAGCCAACCTCACCTTGAAGGACAGCTCCGGCGATAACAGCGGTGGCGCTACTCACACCAGGACATCAACGGAATGTATCCTGGTGGAAGACTCGGCAAATGTCACCATCGAGGGCGGCTCTTATACATCGCAGTACGGTTATTGTGTGGAGGCAGTCGGCACCGGACAGGTGGTAATAAACGGCGGCTCTTTTGCGGCAGTGACTTCCTGCGTATATAATGATAGCCGCAGCGCAAGAATTTTTCTGAATAACGGCACGTTTTCCGGGAACATCAATGGCGCCAGCGGCGGTGTCTTGCTGACGCCGGAGGTATTTGACCAGGTCTACACCCGAAATAGATTGTATAACAATATTTATATCCATTTTCCAAGCGGACAGCATAAACTGCAAAAAGACCTTGACCTTCGCGACTGGCAGCTGCGTATTCTGGAGGGTGAGGATACCACCATCGACCTGAATGGTTTTAACATTACGGGAAAGGGTATGATGGAAGCTCCCACAGAGGGCGGCACTGTTTCAACGGGCGGCGTTCAGAATCTCGCCTGCTTGATTCAGATACATGAATCCGGAAAGCTGACCCTTGAAAACACCGGCGCTTGCAATGCTTCCCGCGGAAGAATTTATAACACAAACGATAAACTGCGGTATACCATAAAAAACTACGGCGAGCTGGTTTTAAACGGTAATCTGAGAATCGAGGCCGAGCTTAATGCGCTTGTTACCACCCCATACGTATTTTCTGGAGCCATATATATGGAATCCGACTTTGGCGCCGCTGACCCGCAGGTAACGCTGACCGTCAATGAGGGCGTTGAGATAACCGCTAAAAAGGCGGGGACTGCAAATTCCGAATATCCGTGCGCTATACTTTCCTACTCGTCACAGAGAGTGGATACCGGCGATCAGGATAAAATCGACATCACTATCAACGGCGGCAGCTTTTGCGGCGATTATTGCGCCATGCAGCTGTGCGGAAAGCTGACCATCAACGGCGGAACCTTCGCAAATTCTCAGGACAGCGCCGCCGAGGTCTTTTACATCGGCTCTCCTGACGCCAATCTCACCGGGATATCCAATGCGAGCTTTGTTGGAAAAAATAAAGGAATGTACATCGGCAAGACGGCGTTCCATGGCAATATCGTCACGCTGCATAATACAACGATCAGCAACATCGGAGGCGCCCCGGTCGCCCATGCCGTGGCACAGCAGGGGGAAGGCAAAAATGTGGTCGTGACGGGGAAAGACACCTTTTGGGTGGCCGATGAGCTGACATTTACCAACAATTATTGCAAGGGAACGATTCAAATTCAATCCGGCATTTTCAGTGTTGACCCGGCGGACTATGTGCCGGATTCCAATAGCGACAGCATCAAGGATTACGCTGTTTTGGATTACAGTAACGACACCGTTTCCCAATATTTTCTGGTTGCCCCCTGGACAAGGGTGGGCGCGGACAATGTTGTCAGCCTTTACTATGCGGCAGGCGCGACCGCCGCCTCCGACCATGTAAGTATCCTGGCCCTGGACGACATCGAGAGCATTATCTCCGATTCCACACGGGTGCAGTCAAGGCACTTTACCCTGTCCGCTTACGAAGATGGCTTTACGGAGATTCCAGGCCTTAGTGTGACCGGGTTCCAAAACGGAAACCGGCTTACCGTGCAAAAAACCAAGGATTGCGCCGCATCGGAGGCCTATGTATGGTACGGCGGCAGGAGTATAGGGAAAATTATCATAGAGGACAAAAATAAACCGGCCTTTGACGTCGGCGGCGAAATCACTGGTGCGGGAGAGAAACCCACAGCCTATCTGATTCGGGACGGCGTGAAATACTATGCCGTCGTGACCGGCGATGCGGATCCTTATGAATATATCGTGAAGAACGTTCCGGCTGGAATCTATAATCTGGTGGTTTCCTCCAAGTCTGGAGAGCATACCATCACGACCACCGTAATGGTGGATATTGTCGACCATTCCATTGCACAGAACGTGCGTCTGCCGGGCGGCATATACAACAGCGTCGTGACCACCAAGGGTGAAAAAACACCAAACGTGGAGGCCGGCGGCCTGGATGACATTGCCAAGGCCATTGGCGCACCCAGCGCAAATACCCATGTTCTGATAGAATTGAAGGTGGAGGAAAACGAAAGCTCCACCCACGCCAGGGAAGTAAAAACCGCCATCTCTGACGACGGCATGGTCAAGGGCATTGTCATGGACACGGATATTTTTAAAACTATAAACAACGGGCAAGAGGAAAAAATCACGGTAATAGACGAAAGCAAGCACGGCGTTTCGCTTATCACAGTGGTGTTCCATTTGCCGGAGGATTTGCGGGGGAAAGACAGCTACGCCATATTCCGTTATCACGGGACGCAGGTAGATAAGATTATGGAGGTTCCCAACGAAAACGGCGAGTATATGACGGTCAACCCTGAAAAGGACACCATTACGGCGTATTTGAGTAAATTCTCTACCTACTCTATTGCGTACACCCAAAAATATACGGTCATATTTAACGCCAACGGCGGCAGCGTGACCGTTTCCAGCGCCGAGACCAATGCCGCGCATAAGCTGGATATTCTGCCCACTCCAACCAGAAGTGGCAGCTACCGTTTTGATGGCTGGTACACCGAAGCAAAAGGCGGCACAGAAGTCACCGCCAATACAGTATTTGTAAGCGACAGTACAATCTATGCTCATTGGACTTACACCGGCGGCAGCGGTGGTGGCGGCGGCAGCGACAGCGGTGGCGGCAGCTATCATTACTACACCATCACAGCAACGGCAGGCACAGGCGGTAGCATCAGCGCCGGAAAATATGTTTCTGTACGTGAGGGAGACAGTGCAGGCTTCATCATTACGCCAGACAAAGGCTATGTCATTGCCGATATTAAGGTGGATGGCAAAAGTGTGGGTGCGATTTCAAAGTACACCTTTACCAATGTGAGAGCGAACCACACCATTGAGGCGACCTTTAAGGCTTCCGTCAGTCATAGCAATCCGCAGACCGGCGTGGAGCTGAACGTCACCGATCATTTTGCGGCCACAACACAGGGGCATTTGACACAGATAACAACACGACCCGTGACGAGGACATCGTGATTCTCTCCTGCTTGCTGACCGAGCAGATGAATATGAATACGACATATGCTTTCTCTTTGCTCGAGCCGAGGTGGTGACTGTTGCCCACGATTATACTTCCGATGCAGCCGGCGAAATTTGGACAGCTCTGCAATAAACTGTGTGATAGAAAAATCCGCATAAGGTGAAATCGTTCAAACTGGCGGCGGTGAGCAAATTGCTTGCCGCCGCCTTTTATCAACCTCATTCGGTGACTGCCAGTGTCACAGAAAGAAAAATAATGAAACAGCTTTATAAAATAATAACCGTTCTGCTTTGTATTCTGCTTTTTGCATCCTGTCATGGCAATACGGCGGATGTGAGCCAAGGTAAAACAGACGATCCCCAAATCAGTGTCGGTGAAAACAGCAGCCAAACCGAATCGTCTGCAAAGGAGCGGACTGTCAATGGTGAAGCAGAAAAAGAGCCTGTCTTGCACAAAAGATTTACACAGCTTGCATCTGCCAAAGAAGACAACTCCGACACAGTAGCTTGGCTGCGTATTCCCAGTACAGATATTGACAATCCTGTCATGCAGACTGCCAACAATGAGGACTATCTAAAGAAAAATGAAAATGGCAGGTACGATATATGGGGCTGCTACTTTGCCGATTATTACAGTGTTTTGATAGACCGTAGCAGCCTAAAACAAAATACTGTGATTTACGGACACTCCGAAAGCACCGAAAAAACCGATGGTAAGCGATTTACTCAGCTCTTTAAATATTTGGACATTGATTTCTTAAGGAAAAACCCCAATATTTATTTGACGATTGGTGAAGAAACCTTAATGTTTGAGGTGTTTGCCGTATTCTTCACAGATACGAATTTTTACTATATCGACCCAAATCCCTCGGACCAAGGCTTTGAAAATTTTAAAAAAACAATAGCGGAAAAGAACGAGTTTTTCTTTTACAGTAATTTGAGCGAGCAAGACAAGCTGCTTACCCTCTCCGCCTGTGCCTATCGGTACGACACAGAGAAAACAGGCGATCACAGGCTTGTGGTAATGGCAAAGCTGATGCCGGAGGGCGCAGTTCCGCAAGCCGTGGCCGTTACTGCGAACCCGAATCCGCAAAGACCGTAAAAATTAGTAGCTGCCATTCATTGCAGGCAGCGTGTCATTGGATAAATTCAACACTTGGGTGGCGCACTGCCTCTACGGGGATGTTTGAATTCCCCATCATATTTGATTTTTCCAAAACAGCAGGGTAAATTCCTGCAAGGTATTGAACTTTTCAGCGGTTCTTTTGGTTCCCTCAAGCATAGCCATCGCACTGCATCGCAGAACATTTGGATTCATTGCCGTGATATCGGGATACTGAACGATGTAAATGCAGAATTTGACATCACACCAATTGAGGATCTCTACGGTAATGACTTCGAAATAGTGTACGCAGAGCAACTTCCACAAGCGATTTAGGATGCAGCAAAAGGTGAACAGCTGAAACGGTCCGTCTTTTGTCCCGCATCTTAGGGTGGTTCACAAAGTATCTTTTTGAAGCTCGCTTAATGGTCCGGTAGTTTTTCGCTTTTTTTTATCTTCCTGTATCGGAATGTTCTGTCATGCGTCGGAACCGTTCCCGATCGACCGCTCTTTCCTGGGAAGCGACAATGGTGGTGCAGACCGCGTCGCCGGTTACGTTTACGGCGGTACGGGCCATATCAAGCAGCCGGTCGACTCCCATGATGAAGCCGATTCCTTCGACCGGCAGGCCGATCGAGGCAAACACCATCGAAAGGGTGATCAGCCCCACCCCGGGCACGCCTGCTGTGCCGATGGAAGCAAGCGTCGCGGCCGCAATGACCGTGAGATAGTCGGTGACGGCGAGCGGGATGCCGTAGGCCTGTGCGACAAAGACAACCGCCACCCCCTGCATAATGGCGGTTCCATCCATGTTGATCGTTGCGCCGAGCGGGATGGTAAAGGAGGATATTTTTTTGGCCACGCCCAATTTTTTGGTGAGCGTGTCGATCGAAAGCGGAATGGAAGCGTTGGAGGTGGCGGTCGAAAAGGCAAAGCCCATAACCGGGAAAAACTTGCGCAGAAAGGCGACAGGACTCAGTCCGGTGAGGCCCTTGAGCATTACCATATAGACCAGAAAGCACTGCGCGGTCAACGCGAGAAGTACCGCGAACATATATTTTAACATTGCGCCGAGCGCGGAAAAACCGATGCCGGCAAAGGTTTTGGCAATCAGGCAGAAAACCCCGGCAGGTGCAAACCGCATAACCATCAGGGTCATTTCCATCATAATGTCGTTGCACTGGCTGAAAAAATTAGATACGCCTTCAGCGCGTTCGCCAAGTTTGGCGAGAATGACGCCGACAATGAGCGCGAAGAGGATGATCTGGAGCATTTCTCCCTTGGCCAATGCTTCGATGGGATTTTTCGGGATAATACCAAGCAGCGTGTCGGTGAGGCTGACCGTTTCGACCGGCGCGATTTCGACCGGCTGGAGTTCGGCCAGGTTCAGCCCCAGACCCGGATTGATCATCCGTCCAATCCCGATGGCGAGCGAAATGGCAACCGCGGTGGTAAGAAGGTAGAGCAGAAGAATTTTCCCCCCGATCTTGCCGAGCTTTTTGGTGTCGCCCACCGCCATGCTGCCGCAGACCAGCGAACAGAATACAAGCGGGACCACGAGCATCTGCATGGCGCGCAAAAAGCCGTTCCCAACGACATTGAGCACTCCGCCGACAAGAATCTGGTCCCGCAGTTCCCCTGCGGGCATGAATTCGTGCAGCAGGACGCCTGCCAGAGCGCCAAGCAGCAGACCTATGAAGATTTGTGCTGTCAGGGGGAAATTTTTCATTTTTTGATCCATGGATAGGTTCTCCTTCATCGTCCGCGGGGCAGGCGTTCCAAGGGCATTTCCTGTAAATATTCCCGAAGAGCGCTTTGCCAGTCTGCCATCCGGTGAAGCCCCGAAATACGCAGCATAAAGTTATCGAGCGCCGTATAGGCAGGCCGGAAAATGTGTTCCGACAGTTCGTGCGCCGCTGGGACCAGAAGGAGATCCTGTCCAGAAAGGCGCAGGATCTCCTTTGCGAACGCGAGACGGGTACAGGAGCCCTCGCAAGCGGCATGATAGGTTCCGTATTCAGAGGTGTCCATCAGCCGGACAACCGCCCGGGCGAGCTCCTTTGCGCTGGTGGGGCAGCCGGTTTGATCATCTGCAACGGCGACAGGCTGACCCAATGGCACCTGCTGCAGAAGCCAGGTGACAAAGCTGTGTTCGTTTGCCCCATATACCCATCCGCTGCGGATGACGATATGCTTGGGTGCAAGCTCCCGCACAAAGTTTTCCCCCGCGAGCTTGGAGCGGCCATAGACGGTTATGGGGCAGGGGATGTCAAATTCGGTATAGGGCTGGTCCGTACCGTTTCCAAATACATCGTCAGTCGAAAGATGGATCAGCCGCGCGCCGATCTTGCGAGCGGCGATTGCGACGTTTCGCGCGCCCAGCGCATTCACCCGGAAGGCGCGTTCCGGGTCCTGCTCGCAGGCGGCGGTATCGGTCATGCCTGCGCAGTGGATAATGCGGTCTGGATGATTTCGGTCGGCAAATCCGAGCACGTCTTCCACATTGGTGACATCGACATCGTCGCAATCGGTGTCGAGCAGTTCAAATTCCCGCTGGTTGAGCATTCGGTTGAGCTCACTGCCGAGGCGTCCTTCGGCGCCTGTGATCCAGACCTTGGAGATAATTGACATATGGATGGGCTCCTCTGCGTGGATTTCATTCTTGTATGATGGGCCGGATTATGGTACAATAGCCGCAGAGCGGCTATTATACGGGGGCTTATGGCCAGGCAGATACGCCGGCGTTGCCGGCTGCCTGCCCGATGGCCCATTATCCCACCGCGCGCTTTGCGCTTGTGGTATAATAAACACAATAGCAAGCGGCGCAAGCCGCTTGCCTCCCGCGTAAAGCGCGGATACGCCGCCGCGGTGATTTATTCACCGGGATCGCAGAAGGTGCCATTTTGGCGCTCTGCGGCTATGATACCGGCCTTATCAGTATGAACCGAAAGTGGGGAAATGATCCGCATGGTTTGCAAAAACTGTCAGAACAACGTCAAAAGTGATTTCAAATACTGCCCATATTGCGGTGCGCGGATCATCAGCGACTTTCAGGATCACTATGAAAACCTGACCCCGCCGCCGGTGCTCGCGGACGAAGCGGAGGATGCACAGGATCCGGCCGCGGCATTCTATGCCGCAGCGCAGGAAGAAAGCGAACCGGAATTTAGCCCGGAGGATGATCCGGAATATTATGAAGGCTATCCGATTTATGAGTATGAGCCGCCGCACAGCGGCAACCGGCCGGAGGAGGAAAAGCTGGAACCGCCGGCCGCGCCAAAAGCGCCTGAATCAGACGGGCCCGCGCCGTATTTTGTCTACTATCCGGACGAGCCGGTTCAGCCGTTTGCGGCTCCGCAGCCCATGGAGCAGGGGCCGTCCGCGCATTTTGCACAGGATGTCCCGCGGATTGATGACGAGTCCTCCCGCAGTGCCGCGCCGCCGCGCGATGGGGCGTTTGAGCGCGCTTATGAAGACCCATACCCGCCCGTACCGCAATATGACGAACCGCCGGTTTTGTCGCGTTATGACGACAGCTTTGACACGGGAACGCAGGTATTTTCGACGATCCCGCGTATCGACGACGCGGACGACCTGATTGCTTCCGCCGCATATGTTCCGCCGTCTCCGGAAAAGCCGGAAAATTCCGGCCCAGGGATTGGGCTCAAGCTGCTGGTGGTGGTATTGGTGGTTGCGGCGGCGGTTATAACAGGTTATTTTGGCTATCAGTGGTTTCTTGCACCGTGAAACATCGAAAAATACGTCTGATCCGCGCCGGAAAGAAAGTTTACACGATGTAAATTCTGTCGAAACCTATTGCAAATTGACAATACAGAGTGTATAATATAAATGAACCACATATGACCAACTGGAGATTCGGAGGGGGGCTTCCGCAGGGAGGCAGCCGAAACGCATGACTTCATATGTGTGTAAAAGGAACAGGCGGAAACCGTGTAATCAATGCGGGTTTCCGCCTGTTGCGTTTTGCTGGTCAGGGAGGGAATTATGAAGAAGAAAAAGGTTTTGGTCGCAATGAGCGGCGGCGTGGACAGCTCGGTTGCCGCGCTGCTTTTGCAGCGGCAGGGATACGAGGTCGGCGGTGCCACTTTTGAACTTTTCGACGGCTGCAATGAGGATAACGCCGGGGACGCGAAACGGGTCTGCGAAAAGCTTGGAATCCCGCATTATCTGTTCAATTACCGGGAAATTTTTGCAAAGCGGGTGCTCGATTACTTTGTCGAAACCTATGCCGCCGGCGCGACGCCAAATCCCTGCATCGCCTGCAACCGGAACATCAAGTTCGGAAAATTCCTGGAGGACGCGGACCGGCTCGGCTACGAATATATCTCGACCGGCCATTATGCCAGCGTGCGTTTTGACGCCCAAAGCGGTCTTTATCAGCTTTGGCGCAGCGCACAGGAGCGCAAAGATCAGTCTTATGTGCTCTATCATCTGACACAGGCGCAGCTCTCACGGCTGATCCTGCCGATTGAAAGTTATACGAAAGATGAGGTGCGCGCGATCGCGGCGGCTGCGGGGCTTCCGGTGGCGTCGAAATCGGACAGCCAGGATATCTGCTTTGTGCCGGATGGGGATTATGTTTCCTTCATTGAACGGTATACGGGCAACGCGTGCGTACCAGGGGACTATTTAGATGAAACCGGGAAGGTGATCGGCCGTCACAAGGGCGTGCTGCATTATACCATCGGCCAGCGCAAAGGCCTGGGTGTGAGCTTCGGAAGGCATCGGTTCGTGAGCAGGCTCGATCCAAAATTTAATACAGTCACCCTTTCGGATGAAAGCGCGGTCTTTTCAGACACACTCCTGGCGGAAGATCTGCGGATGATCGCGCCGGATGGCGCGGGCGCGCCGTTTGCGGCGCAGGCAAAAATCCGCTATGCCCATAAACCGGCGCCCGCAGAGGTTTACCCGCTTGAAGATGGCCGGGTTCAGGTGCGGTTTGAAGCGCCGCAGCGCGCGGCCACAAAAGGGCAGGCCATCGTCTTTTATGACGGGAACCGGGTGCTGGGAGGTGCGACCATCGTATGAGCTATCTGATTCCGATTGTGATGATTGTGGCGTCAAACGTCTTTTATAACCTGTTCACCAAGGGAATGCCGGAAGCCGCAAACCCATTCGCGGCATTGGTTGTGACCTATTTGAGCGCCGCGGCACTTTCGTTTTTGCTGCTGCTGATGGATGTGCGGGGCAAAAGCGATGTGCTCACATCCTTCGGCGCGGTCAACTGGGTGAGCATCGGATTGGGGGTTGCGATCTTCTGGCTGGAGCTTGGGTACATTTTGGCGTTTCGCGCCGGATGGAACATCAGCACCTGCTCGCTGGTCGCGAACATCGCGCTGGCAGTGATCCTGTTGTTTATCGGGATGCTGTTCTTTCAGGAGAAACTCACCGGAAATCAGTTTATTGGAATTGCGCTGTGCCTTGTGGGGCTCTTTTTTATCAACCGCCACTGAAAAACGTGTGGTGTGGCTGGGCCGCGTATTGGCGTGGATACGAAAAAATGGACCGCTGCATGCGCAGCGGTCCATTTATTTAATTATGAGGTTCAACCGGCATTCAAATGCTTCCACGAGGTCAAATGTTTTCGGGTCGACCGCGTTGATATACGCGGTGGCGGGATAGCCGCCGCTCTCCAGCGGCTTTTGCAGATCGATCTTTTCTATGTACTGGTTGGGTGCCAAAAACTGCGACTGGTAGAGAACATCACCGTTTTCGTCCGCGATTTCGAGCACCATGAGGTAATTGTTGAAGGCGGGATTCTGTACCAGGATGTTGCCTCCGGTGCCATCTGAAGCAAACGACGGGTTTAAATTGATCCGGTAGCCGAACTGGTCTGGGCCGGGGGATTTCTCATTGCGCGGCGTGCCGGGCATCCGGCCGGTCTGAGCCGCCGGGTCAAGTCCTTCCACACGGAAGGCGGGTTTAACCGTGTCGTCTCCACCGAGATTTCCCATGGCAAGATAGGCGGCGACCGCGACCAGCACGACGCAGAGGAAGGAAAGGAGGATCACAACAACCGGATTGGTTCGGGATTTTTGGCGAAGGCTCATGAAAGGCACTCCTTTCGGGTCAGGTAATTTTGCGCAGGATTTTGGGACGGAACCACGCGCGATAGATGTGCAGAACCTGCGTCAGGAGAAAATCGTACATCACAAAGGTAAAGTTGACCATCCCCATTGCGATATAAGCGGTAAATTTGCCAAAATCGCCCCATCCTTCGAGCAGATCGGGCAAGCCGAGGATGTAAAGGGAGACATAATAGAACGCGACGACCATGCCGTTGACCAGTATGAGCTTGACAAGCCAGGCAAAGACCGCCGGCAAACGCTCAATGATCGGCTTGAGGATGGGGTAGTAGCCGAGCAGCATGATAAAAAGGGTCTTAGCTTCCGGATCAGGCACAATGAACATCGACATCACCGAAACCGCCACATAAACCATCAGTGCCGTTTTTTTGCCGTTTTCCTCAGCCACCGCGATAAGGACGATGCCCGCGAAAGCGGGGAAGGCATACGAAGAAAACGGGATCAGCCCGGTCATAAACATCATTAACAGGCACAATGCGGCGGATAAACCGCCGATGGCGACCTGTGTGCTTTTTTTCATAATATCATCCTATTTGTTCATTCGGCTCAGAAGCAGCCGGTGCCGCAGTCCATACAGCAGTTGGCGCAGTACATTGCGGCGCAGATGTCGCAGCAGCTGCAGCCCCCGACCTGGTTGGCCTGGTAGGGCCCGCCGCCATACTGCGGCCGGCCGGTCTGGCGCTGCCAGACGAGCTGGTTGTAGGCCGCGGCATATTCCTGGTTCTGGGGGTTCATGGTGCAGGCTTTCTGGAAGGACTGAAGCGCGTCATCGAGCCATCCGCGCGAATAGTAGATGCTCCCTTTGAGAAAATACCATTCAGCGTCGCGGCTGCCGGCGGACACGCCGTCGAGAAGCTCCTGCGCTTCGGCAAGCCGCCCGGCATTGATCATCCGGCGGATGTCCGAGAACTGCGAAGTGCCGCTGTAGTAAGATCCGCCCGAACCATAACCGCCCTGCGGCTGGCCGCCGCCCCGGCGCTGGTTCACAATGGTGTCGTAAGCCTGGTTGATTTCCTGCATCTTCTCCTCAGCCAGGTCGGAAAGGGGATTGCCCGCGTAATTATCCGGGTGGTATTTCTTCGCAAGCTCCCGGTATGCGGCTTTCACCTGTTCATCGGTGGCGTTCGGGGATACGCCCAAAACCTTATATGGATCTGTCATCAGTGTTCAGTCTCCTTTTTTGGCAGAAGAATTCTTAGGACGGTATCATGAAGGCCGAGCTGGATCACGTTGTCCAGGATCGGTTTATAGCGATGAAGTTCCAAAAGCTCATAGGCTTTGATCAGTTCCCCGATGGTGAGGAAAAGCGAACCTTTTGCGTTTTCCCGCACCCGGGCGAGATCTTCCGGGTCAGCCCGGGTGATCTTGTCGCGCAGCAGGAAGGCGTTGTAGCTGTGATTTTTGAGATCCTCCTCGAGGTCATCGAGCGCGTCGCAGAGATAGACATACCGCCCGAGCAGGTAGCCGAACCGTTCCAGCACCCTGCGCTGGTTTTCGTCGCGGGCAAGCAGCCCGCAGATGCCGGAAAGCGCGAGGGCGGTCGGTTCGCTGGCCTGGTCCACGCTTTCACAGTTTTCCGCTTCGATGGCGCTCTGGCGGCTGATCGTTTCGTAAATCACCTGGGCCGCCTGCGGATATTGGTCAGCAGCCTTTTTATAGGCATGGCGCGCGAATGGCAAAAACAGAAACGACAGAACCTTCGAGCCGAAACCGGCGTCATTGAGATTATCGAGCGCCTTGTAGTAAAACATGATCATCGCAACGCCGGAAGAAAAGGAAAGCTCGCGGCAGTCGCCGCAGCACGGCATCTTTTTGAGGGGATTTAAAAGACAGCGTTTGCGGGCAAAGTCCTGCTCCTCTTGCGAAAGAGACATGTCCAACAGCGCGAGAAAGGTGAAGTCATAGCTCAGGGTAAGGCGCGAAAAGGGGCCGTATTGCTTCCCGAGCTGTTTGCAAAGCCCGCAATAGACCGCCTTATAGAGTTCATATTCACAGACCCGCAGCTGCGGCTTGCACGGCTTTATATAACCAAACATAGTTTGCTCCATTATTGCGCGTTCACGCCGGGAAATCAACAATATTTAACTTTATTAGTTTACACGAAAAGGGTGTCAATTTGTTTAATAATTTATGAATTCGTATGATTAATCGGAAAAATAGCCCTTCAAAAGCGCAAAATGTCCCCACAAGGGTTGATTTTAGCAGGTTTTCGCGGTATGATGAGAAGAACGGATTTAGCGAATAAATGCGTTGAAGCGCGGCAGTGCCTGTGCGCGGTAAAATGGACCCTTAACAAATGAAACGGAGTGAACGAATCCATGATTTTCAACAAAGAAGCGGAAACAATGTCTCGCAGCGGCATCGAAGCGCTCCAGCTCGAGCGCCTGAAGCGTCTTGTCCGATACTGCTATGACAATGTGAAGCTTTATCACGACCGGTTCGACGCGATCGGGCTGGATCCCGATAAATTCCGAACTCTCTCCGATATCCAGTATATCCCGCCGACAACCAAGGCCGACCTGCGTGACACTTATCCGTTCGGAATGTTTGCCGTTCCCAAAAAGGAGGTTGTACGCATCCATGCCTCCTCCGGCACCACCGGCAACCCGACCGTCGTCGGCTACACAAGGAATGACCTCGAAATGTGGAGCGAAATCATGGCGCGCATTATCGCCGCGGCCAACGTAACCGATGAGGATATTGCCCAGATCTGTTTCGGCTACGGCCTGTTTACCGGCGCGCTTGGCCTGCATTACGGACTCGAGAAGATTGGAGCAGCGGTTGTGCCGTCTTCCTCCGGCAACTCGGAAAAGCAGATCAAGCTGATGAAGGATTTTGGCACCACTACCCTGATCGCTACCCCCAGTTATGCGCTTTATCTTGGGGAGCTTGCGCATGAGATGGGCTATCAGCTTTCGGACTTCAAACTGCGTATCGGGCTTTTCGGCTCGGAGGGCTGCACCCCTGAAATGCGCGCCAAGATCGAAAAGAAGCTCGGGCTTTTCGCCACCGACAACTACGGTATGAGCGAGCTGGTCGGGCCGGGGGTCTCGGGCGAATGTGAATATCGCGACGGTTTACATATCAATGAGGATCATTTCCTGACCGAAGTGGTCGATCCCGAAACGCTTGAAGCAAAGGCGGAAGGGGAGGTCGGCGAGCTGGTCATCACGACCCTCACCAAGGAAGCGCTGCCGCTCCTGCGCTACCGTACCCGTGACCTTTCACGCGTCGTTTATACGCCCTGCAAATGCGGGCGGACCACCGCGCGCATGGATAAGGTCATGGGCCGCAGTGACGACATGCTCAAAATCAAGGGCGTCAATGTGTTCCCGTCCCAGATTGAAAGCGTGCTGATGCCGATTGCGCAGATCAGCCCGCATTACATGCTCTATGTCCGGCACGAAGGCTATACCGACACACTCGAAGTCAAGGTCGAGCTGATCGACGGCAGCCTGCTCGAACGGTATTCCGATCTGGAGAAGCTCACCCAGGATATCCGCCACAAGCTGCGCACGGTGCTCGGCATCGATGCGAAGGTCACGCTCGTTGAACCCAAGACGATTGAACGCTTCGCAGGCAAGGCAAAACGCGTGGTGGACCTCAGATAGTTTTTTGCAGAATTGAAGATAGAAAGGTAGAAAGAGTTTGAAACAGTTGATGTTGGGCAACCAGGCGGTTGCCAGAGGGCTTTACGAAGCCGGATGCAGGGTCGTTTCGAGTTATCCGGGCACCCCGTCCACCGAAATCAGCGAATTTGTCAGTACCTATGAAGAGGTTTACGCCGAATGGGCTCCGAACGAGAAGGTAGCCTGCGAGGTCGCGCTCGGTGCGTCGTTCGGCGGCGCGCGTTCCTTCTGCGCCATGAAGCATGTGGGACTTAACGTCGCGGCCGACCCGCTGTTCACCGCGTCGTATACCGGCGTGAACGGCGGCTTTATCATCGGCGTGGCTGATGACCAGGGGATGCACTCCTCACAAAACGAGCAGGATTCCCGCCACTATGCGGTGTCCGCCAAACTGCCGCTGGTCGAACCCGCCGATTCGCAGGAGTGTGTCGATTATGTGAAGGCAGCGTATGAAATTTCCGAAACGTACGACACGCCGGTCATCTTCCGCACCTGCACCCGTGTCGCGCATTCCCAAAGCATTGTGGAGCTTTCCGAGCGTGTGGAGCGGCCGCTCAAAACCTATGAAAAGAACCCGAAAAAATATGTCATGATGCCCGGCAACGCGATTGGACGGCATGTATTTGTGGAAGAACGGATGCGCAGGCTCGCGGAATTCGCCGAAACCACGCCGCTCAATCGGGTGGAAATGAACGATCCGAAAATCGGCATCGTCACCGCCGGCATCTGCTACCAGTATGTGAAAGAGGCCTTTCCGGATGCGAGCATTCTGAAGCTCGGACTGATTAATCCCTTGCCGGTAAAGTTGATCGCGGATTTTGCCGCGAAAGTTGAGAGACTCTATGTTGTGGAAGAACTCGACCCGGTCATCGAAACCCACCTGCGCGTACATAACATCCCGGTAGCGGGCGGCAAGGAACTCACCGGACTGCTCGGCGAACTTTCCCAGCGCAAGGTTGCGGCGGCGTTCGGCAAGGCGGTTCCCGCGCCGGAAGGTTTTGGCGAGCCGGTGCCGGTGCGCCCTCCGGTGCTCTGCCCGGGCTGCCCGCACAGAGGGCTCTTCTATACGCTTGGCAAGCTGAAGGTGATGGTCAGCGGTGACATCGGCTGCTACACGCTTGGCGCAATGCCGCCGCTCGGCGCGATGGACACCACCATATGCATGGGCGCTTCGATCTCCGGTCTGCACGGCTTCAATACCGCGCGCGGCGGTGATTCCGCGAAAAAATCGGTCGCGGTCATCGGTGACAGCACCTTTATGCATTCCGGAATCACCGGGCTCATCGATATCACCTATAACCGCGGCAATTCGACCGTGATCGTGCTCGACAATTCGATCACCGGCATGACCGGACATCAGCAGAACCCGACCACCGGGCTCACACTCAAAAACCAGCCGACCCCGCAGGTTTCGATTGAGAAGATCTGCGAGGCGGCGGGTGTTAAGCGCATCCGTGTTGTCGATCCAAACGAGCTTCAGGAGCTCGAAGCGGTCATCAAAGAGGAACTTGCGGCCGACGAGCCCTCGGTCATCATCGCCCGGAGGCCATGCGCACTCTTAAAATACGTTAAGCATAACCCGCCGCTTGCGATCGACCAGGACAAATGCAAAAACTGCAAAATGTGCATGAAGATCGGATGCCCGGCTATCAGCGCCACCAGCGGCAAGGTCGTCATTGACGATACACTTTGCGTCGGCTGCGACCTTTGTAAAAAGATGTGCGGCTTCGGCGCGATTAAATCTACCGCGGAGGTGGCGAAATAATGTCGAATGTAAAAAGTATTATGATTGTCGGCGTCGGTGGGCAGGGTTCACTGCTCGCCAGTAAGCTCATGGGCAATGTGCTCATGGCGCAGGGCTTTGATGTGAAGGTTTCCGAGGTGCACGGTATGGCTCAGCGCGGCGGTTCGGTTGTCACCTATGTCAAATATGGAGACAAGGTCTATTCGCCGGTCATTGCGGAAGGCGAAGCGGACGTCATTGTTTCGTTCGAGAAGCTTGAAGCCGCCCGCTGGCTGCCCTTCCTCAAGGAAGGCGGCAAACTGATCGTCAACGACCAGGAAATTGACCCGATGCCGGTCATAACCGGTGTGATGCCTTATCCCACAGAAATCTTTGAGAAGCTCACGGCAAAAGGGGTGCAGCTCGTGGCGCTCGACGCTTTGAAGCTCGCGCATGAAGCGGGCAGCGCCAAAGCGGTCAATGTCGTGCTGATCGGCGTGCTCTCGTCAATGCTGGACTTCTCGGATGAAGTCTGGCAGCGGACGATCGAAAAGACCGTCCCGGCAAAGTTCCTTGAACTCAATAAAAAGGCGTTTGCGCTTGGCCGCAGTTACAAAGGTTAAATTTTTACGGCAGCAGGCCGTTTTAGAAGACTAGAAACGAAAGGACGAAACATAAGTGGCAAACTATTACCAGCCCGAGATCGAATGCGCTTCCCGGGAACAGATCAAAGCCTGGCAGGATGAAAGACTGGTGGAAACGGTCAAACACGTTTACAATAATGTGCCGTACTACCGCAAGAAGATGCAGGAAAAAGGCTTAACGCCGGACGACGTGAAATCCACGGCGGACCTGCATAAGCTGCCGTTCCTCACAAAAGCCGATTTGCGCGATGCGTATCCATATGGGCTGCTGGCGGTTCCGCTCGAAGAGGCGGTGCGCATCCAATCCACCAGCGGCACCACCGGAAAACGCGTGGTCGCATTCTATACGCAGGACGACATCGAACTTTGGGAGGACTGCTGCGCGCGCGCGATCGTTGCGGCCGGCGGCACCAACAAGGACGTCTGTCAGGTCTGCTATGGATATGGACTTTTCACAGGCGGGCCGGGCCTCAACGGCGGTTCCCACAAAGTTGGCTGCCTTACCTTGCCGATGTCCTCGGGCAATACCGACCGGCAGATCCAGTTCATCCAGGACCTGCATTCCACCATTCTCTGCTGCACGCCGTCCTATGCGGCTTACATCGCGGAAACCTTCCAGGACAAGGGCATCCCGCCGGAGGAGATCAGCCTCAAGGCCGGCATCTTCGGCGCGGAAGCCTGGACCGAGGAGATGCGTCGCGATATCGAGCAGAAGCTCGGCATCAAGGCTTACGACATCTATGGACTCACCGAGCTTTCCGGGCCGGGCGTTTCATTTGAATGCTCCGAGCAGACCGGCATGCACATCAACGAGGATCACTTCATCGCGGAAATCATCGACCCGGTCACCGGGGAGGTGCTCCCGGACGGCGAGAAGGGCGAATTGGTTTTCACCAGCATCACCAAAAAGGCCTTCCCAATGATCCGTTACCGTACCCGCGACATCTGCGTGCTGAATCACAAAGAGTGCTCCTGCGGGCGCACCCATGTCAAGATGTCCAAACCCATGGGCCGCAGCGACGACATGCTGATTATTCGCGGTGTCAATGTGTTCCCGTCCCAGATCGAGACGGTGCTCTTAAACCACGGCTATCCCGCGAACTATCAGATCCTGGTTGACCGTGTGCGCAACAGCGATACGCTCGACGTCAATGTCGAGATGACCCAGGAAATGTTCAACGATACGGTGAAAGGGATCGCTTCGCGCGAGCGCGAGCTGGTGGAAAGCCTCAAATCGATGCTGGGCATCCATGCCAACGTCCATCTGGTTTCTCCGAAAACGATCGAGCGCAGCGAAGGAAAAGCAAAACGCGTTATCGACAAACGGCATCTCGTGTGATATAATTACAATAAAGAAGGGGAATTTCCCCTTTCTTTTGGTCAGTATCATCATGAAACCAAATTTTAGCCAGTTAGGGCAGATTGGATGTTGAGATATGGCAAAGCCAGTGAAACAGTTATCGATCTTTGTGGAGAACCAGCCCGGAAGAACGGCGGAGATTTGCAATATTCTTGCCGAGCATGATATTGACATCCGTGCGCTTTCGCTTGCCGATACCACCAATTTCGGCATCATGCGGCTGATTGTCAACCACCCTTCCCGCGCGGAGTCCGTGCTCAAGGAGCAGGGATATACCGTTTCCCAGACCAACGTCATCGCGGTGGGCATTGACGACAAGCCCGGCGGTCTGGCAATCGCGCTCAATGTACTGCGGGACGCGGACATTGCCGTCGAGTATATCTACGCATTTGTTTCCCGCTCGGAAAAAACGGCGTTTGTCATCCTTCGTGTGGAGGACAATGCGGTTGCAATTGAGGCGCTGCAGGCAAAAGGTGTGCGGATCCTCGCGGGCGAAGAGATCTACTGATTCCCAGAAGGAGAAGTTAAAAAGTGTCTATCGAAAAGGTAAAAGCTTATTTTGCCACGGTCGGCCGGGAAGGGGATGTTTTGGAATTCCCGGTTTCCAGTGCAACAGTGGAATTGGCGGCGCAGGCCGCAGGCGTCATCCCGGCTCGGATTGCCAAAACCCTGTCCTTTAAGCGGCATGAGGATGGTTGCATCCTCATTGTCATGGCCGGAGATGCGCGCATCGATAACAGCAAGTTCAAACAGGAATTTTCGATCAAGGCAAAGATGCTTTCCCCGGATGAGGTGATCGCTTATACAGGCTGTTCGGTGGGCGGTGTCTGTCCGTTTGCCATTGAGAACGAAGGTGTGGAGGTTTACCTCGACATTTCTCTCAAACGGTTTGATACGGTTTTCCCATCCGCAGGCAGTAGCAATTCCGCAATTGAGCTTTCCTGCGAGGAGCTGTTCGAGTATTCCAAGGCACTCAAGTGGATTGACGTCTGTAAGGATTGGCAGGAATAAAGCGGGGGAGATGAAGCAGAATGCAGGAAGTTTCACTGAATAATGGCGTGAAAATCCCACAGTTCGGTCTGGGCGTTTTTAAGACGCCGGAAGGCGAACAAACGGTCAGCGCGGTGAAATGGGCTTTGGAAGCCGGTTATCGCCATATTGACACCGCAAAGGTCTATGGAAATGAGAAAGGTGTCGGCCTGGGAATCCAGGAGAGCAAAGTCCCCCGGGAAGAGATCTTCCTCACGACTAAGCTTTGGAACGATGATATCCGCGCGGGGCGCACCCGGGAAGCGTTTGCAGAAAGTCTCGCGGCGTTACAGACCGACTATGTGGATCTGTATCTGATCCACTGGCCTGCGGATGGTTATGAAAGGGCCTGGGCGGTTATGGAGGAGCTTTATCAGGAAGGCAAGATCAAAGCTATCGGCGTGAGCAATTTCCAGAAACGGCATTTGGAATGCCTGGAGAAAACCGCGAAGATCGCGCCCGCCGTCAACCAGATTGAGGCGCATCCGTATTTCAGCAACCAGGAGCTGATCGATTACTGCAAAGCCAGAAGGATCGTGGTGGAGGCTTACCGCCCGCTCGGCGGAACCGGGGGAAATCTGCTGGAGGATGAAACGCTGCGTGCGCTCGCCCAAAAGTATGAAAGGACGCCGGCGCAGATCGCTTTGCGCTGGGCGATTCAGCGCGATACCGTCGTGCTGGCCAAATCGATCCACCAGGAGCGGATCGTCTCAAACATGAAGATTTTCGATTTCGTGCTTTCGGATACCGATATGGAGACCATTGACGGTCTCAACCGCAACACCCGCCTGGGTTCGGACCCGGACAATTTCAATTTCTGAAAAATAAAAAGAACAGCCGCTCAGCGGCTGTTCTTTTTATTTTTGTCCGTTTTTTCCAGCGTCACAATTACCAGCTCCGGCCGGTTGAAAATTCGCAGCGGAAAAAGGCTGTTGCCCAGACCACGGCTCACCACAATCTGGGAGTCGGCTTTTTGGTGCAGGCCGCTGGTGAGCGGCGGGAAAAATCCCTGGTGTGGCGCGAGAATCCCACCGATTCCCGGCAGGCGGATCTGCCCGCCGTGCGCATGCCCAGAGAAGATAAGATCCACCTTTTCGGCCGCATAGAGACTGAAAAGGTCAGGGCGGTGGGCAAGCAGGACCCGAAAGCCGTCATATCGGCAACATAGATTGGAAAGGACCGGCGGAACGGTTTCAAGGATGGCTTTGCGCAGTGAAGTCCGGTCCATCAGGCCGATGAGCGAAATGGCGTCGTCCGCATGGGAAAAGCTTGTCCCGCAGTCGTCAAGATTTTGGATGCCGAGCTCCTCCATCCTGCGCTTCAGCAATTCGTAGAGCGCGGGCCTGCGCTGTTCGTGGTTCCCACAGACATATACAACCGGCGCGATTTTGCGGGCGCCGGCCAGAAATTCAAAGGCAGGGGACATCCTGCGGGCAGCGGTGCGGCGCTTGTCGATGAGGTCGCCGGTGACGACGATGAGGCCGGGATCGGCCTCGCTAAGCTTTTGGAGCAGGCGTTTTTGTCCTTTACCAAAGCGTTTGTTGTGCAGGTCGGAAATCTGCGCGATCCGGAACTGATCAAATCCGTCTGGAACTTTAGGACTCTGGACCGGAATTTTGGTGATGGCGATGACGTTGTCCTGCCACCAGAGGAAGGCCCCGGCGGCCAGAAGGATCATCCATTGCATAAAGGTTTCTCCTTATTTCCAGGTGATGAAGCGATTCTGCCTGAGGGTGATAAAAAAGGTGGAAAGACGTTCAAAAAGCGGCTCGGCGGCTTTCCCAAACTGTTTTTGTACGAGCAGCCCGATTTCATAGACCGTGCGCTGCCCGTCGATCTGCAGCCAGATAAAGGAGCCGAATTCGTCGAGACTGATCAGGCTTTGCGTGGGCTTATGAAACAGAAGTTGCGCAAGCCTGTCAAAAAAACCGGTGTGAGGGACGGTGACCGTGACCAGTCCATTCTCCTGCTGCTGAAAGGAAAAGGCGCGGGTCGGGATAAAATCCAGAAGGTTCTGCTGTGCTTTTTTTGCCATAAAGGCCTCCGGTCTGAATTGGGCGCAGAACCGGCCGGTCCTGCGCCCGCATATTCTTTACTTTACAATTTTATCCTTTTTCCAGGCCGTACTCCGCAGAAGCGCCAGAATCAGCAGCGCAAAGAAACAAAGGCTTCCAATACTGCCCAGGGTGAACCGGTCGGAGATATCGAGGAAAGCGGCAAATGTGGATGCGGCCCCGTCCACTGTCATCGGGATGATGGCGCAGATTGCAAGCAACACCCCCAAAAGTCCTTCCCCGGCGATCATACCGGATGTATAGAGGATGCCGTTGTCAATCGCCGTCTTGCGGGTTTCCTCCTGCCGCAGCCGGCGGCGCTCCAGCCACAGGCGAACAAGGCCGCCGATCATGATCGGCATGGACAGGTAAATCGGCAGATAAAGACCGACCGCAAACGGCAGAACAGGAATTCCCAGCAAGGCTACTACAATGGTGATCCCAATTCCGGCGAAGATGAGCGACCATGGAAGGTTTCCATTCATGACACCTTCGACCAGCATTTTCATAAGCATCGCCTGCGGAGCTGGCAGGTCAACCTTGCCGAAACCGCCCCAGGCGGCATTGAGCAAGTATAACACGCTGCCAATGGTGAGCGCGGACACCAGCACCCCGATGAGCTCGCCTATCTGCTGCTTGCGCGGGGTTGCGCCGAGGATATAACCGGTTTTGAGGTCCTGCGAAGTATCGCCGGCGATTGCCACAATGATGCAGATGACCGAGGAGATTTCGATCGCTCCAACCATTCCGCTCGGCCCGGTATCCCCAAAGACTTTGAGCAGCAGCGCTGAGAACAGAAGCGTCACCAAGCCGATCCCGGAAATCGGGTTATTGGACGAACCGATCAAGCCGACCAGCCGGGAGGAAACCGCCGCAGAGAAAAATCCGAAAACAACGATAATCAGCGAACCGACCAATGTGACCGGAACCGCGGGTGAAATCCATACAACCATAATGGTGACGATGATCCCCACAACACAGTAGCGCATCGGCAGGTCGTCGTCGGTACGCAGGCCGCTTTGCTGCTCGCCATAACCGAAATAACCTTTGATCGCGCGGGCAAAGGTGCGCAGCAGCAGGGGTGCGAGTTTGAGCAATGTGATGATTCCGGCGGTAGCGATGGCAGCCGCGCCAATATAACGAATATAATTTTCCCATATATTGGTGGCGGACATGTCCGCAATCGACATGCTGGCCGGGAAAATGACCGTATCCCCGCCGAACAGCGAGATGAGCGGCATAATGATGAGCCAGCTGAGTATGCCGCCCGAAAATATGTAGGAGGAAACCTTCGGGCCGCAGATATAACCAACGCCAAGCAGCGCGGGCATCACGTCGACGCCGACGGCAGCGCCTTTATATCGGACGGTGCTTTCAAAATAGACGCGGCTCGGGAAGATATTGAGTCCATCGGCAAACAGCTTGTAAAGCGCGCCGATCCCCATGCCGGCAAAAACAGTGGAGGCTTTCGATCCGCCTTCCTCGCCAGCGAGCAGCACTTCGGAGCAGGCGGTGCCTTCCGGGTAAGGGAGCACGCCATGGTCGCGTACGATGAGCGCGCGACGCAGCGGGATCATGAACAGCACGCCCAGCACACCGCCGGAAAGCGCGATCAGAAAAATACCGATCTGGGATGGCCCCACATCATAGCCCCATTCGTTCATCCACATGAACAGGGCGGGGAGGGTGAAGATCGCGCCCGCCGCGACTGATTCGCCAGCCGAGCCGATCGTCTGAACCATGTTATTCTCAAGGATCGAGTCCTTTTTCATGATACCCCGCAACACGCCCATCGAGATGACCGCCGCGGGGATCGAAGCGGCGACGGTGATGCCGACACGCAGGCCGAGATAGGCATTCGCGGCGCCGAACACGACAGCGAGCAGGCAGCCAAGCAGCACCGATGTGAAGGTAAACTCGGGCATGACCTTCTCAGCCGGAACAAAAGGTTTGAATTCGTTTTCATTTTTCAGGAAAATCAGTTTTCCCTGGTTTTCATTCTTCAACGGGTACACATCCTCATAATTACGATATCGCGCCGGAAAACGGCGCAGGGCGCTATTGCGCCAGAGCGATCACGGCATTCGCCATGATCGTAAGATTTTTCTGCATCGAAGAGAGTTTCCATCGCTCGTTGGTCTGGTGGTAGGTGATCTCGTCGCCGGGCAGAAGAGCGCCGAACGAAACCGCATTCGGGAAGGCACGCGCATAGGTTCCGCCGCCGGTCATCGCGGGCGGATCGTCATAACCGGTGCAGGCGTGATAGACCTCCTGCAATTTTTGCACGAGGTCGGAATCCCGCTTTACATAAAGCGGTGGGGTGCAGCTCGTTTCCTCCACAGAGAATCCGAGCGGCGCAACCGCTCTGGCGATCGCTTCCAGTACCCGTTCGGTTCCCACCGTGACCGGTACGCGGATGTCGCAGGAAAGCTCGGCGGAGGTTTCGTCAACCTTTGCAATCGATGGGTTGATGGTGAGCCTGCCGGAAGCTTCGTCCTCAAAATCGATGCCGAGCGAACCGGCGTCCGCCATTGCACAAAGATCGATAAACGGATGTTTGACCCCGTTTTCAGAAAGATTTCTACAAAGCTTTAAGAGCGCGTTGTCACCTTTATGGGGTTCCATCGCATGGGCGGCCCTGCCTTCCGCGGTGTAGAGGACGCCGTCCGTGCGCGCCGAAGCGAACGCGGGCACGACGTTGATCGCCTTTCCGCAGGACAAAGTAAGCGGCATGATCCCCGCGCCGAGTGTGCGGAAGATCCGCACGCGCAGAATTCCTTTCTCCGCGTAAGTGGTCGGATAGGCTGCGTCGGGCGTAAAGGCGCAGGCCGGGATTTCTTCGGTCTGCTTATAGCGCTCCATACAGCGCCATGCGCCGCCTTCTTCGTCGCCGCCAAGGATGAGCCGGACACGTTTTGTGAGCTTTATGCCGCTGTCCGCGACCGCTTTCATTGCGTAGAGCGCGAGCAGAGCCGGGCCTTTGTCGTCGCTCACGCCGCGGCCGTAGATGCAGCCGTCAATGAGCGTGGCGCCGAATGGTTCGGCTGCCCAGCCGTCATCGACCGAGACGGTGTCGAGATGCGCGAGAATGCCGGCCATTTCGTCCCCTTCACCCATCTCAATCCAGCAGCAGTAGCCATCAACATTTTTGGTCCTGAAACCAAAACGGGTTCCGATTGCCATCATATAATCGATGGCGCGGGAAACCCCTTCGCCGAGCGGCGCAAAAGGGGAAACCGGGCCGCAGTCGCCGTTGACGCTCCTGATCCGCAGAAGGCCCGCCAGATCCTGCAGAAAAGCCTGTTCGTCAAGTGTGAATTGCTTCATGATTTTGCTCCCTTTTTCGATGTTCGCTTTGTTTAGAGACAATAAAGTTCCATGATCATTATATTGCCTCCAAAAACGTTTGTAAACCCTAAAGACGCGAAAAAACTTCCCAGCGGCCATTTCCGTGAAGATCGTTGACAGGACAGCGGGTTCGTGATAAACTGTAAAAAGAACAAATGTTCTTTTGGAGGCGGATACCATGGAGCTTATGGATAAACTGGAAATTCTGTCGGATGCGGCAAAGTATGATGTCGCATGCACCTCGAGCGGCGTTGACCGGCCTGCGCAGAAGGGCGGCATCGGCTCCTGTGTCAAGGCCGGCATCTGTCACAGCTTTGCTGCGGACGGCCGCTGCATCTCGCTGCTCAAGGTTCTGATGACCAACAGCTGCATCTATGACTGCAGATATTGCGTCAACCGCCGCTCGAACGATACACGCCGGGCGGTTTTCTCACCGCGCGAGCTTGCGGAGCTTACCATCCAGTTTTACCGCCGCAACTATATCGAAGGCCTGTTCCTATCCTCCGGCGTTCTGAAAAGCCCGGATTACACCTGTGAACAGATGATCCTTGCGCTGGAGCTTCTGCGCAATGAATACCGCTTTGGCGGTTATATCCACGTCAAGGCGATTCCCGGCGCGGATGACGCGCTCATCACCCGCCTGGGGATGCTGGCCGACCGCATGAGCATCAATATCGAGCTGCCGAGCCAGAAGAGTCTTGCGCTTCTCGCGCCGGACAAGTCGAAAAACTCGATCTTGGGCCCGATGGGTTTTATCCGCGACGGCATCAAACAGAACAGTACTGACCTCGTCCGTTACCGCCACGCGCCGAAGTTCGCGCCTGCCGGTCAGAGCACCCAGATGATTATCGGAGCGACTCCGGATACCGACTACCAGATTTTGAACCTTACCCAGGGGCTTTACAAGAAATACAGCCTCAAGCGGGTGTTCTTTTCGGCCTATATGCCAGTGCAGGCGGACAGCCTTCTGCCCGCGATCGATACAAAACCGCCGCTTCTGCGGGAACATCGGCTCTATCAGGCCGACTGGCTGCTGCGCTTCTATGGGTTCGACGCGTCTGAACTGCTCGATGAGCAGCATCAGAGCTTTAATCCCCTGGTAGACCCGAAATGCAACTGGGCGATCAACCATATGGAACAGTTCCCGGTGGAGGTGAATACCGCGCCGTACGAAATGCTGCTGCGGGTCCCGGGCATCGGCGTGAAGAGCGCCCAACGGATTCTCGCGGCGCGCCGGAACAGCGCGCTCGATTTCGACGGGCTCAAAAAAATCGGCGTGGTATTAAAACGCGCGCAGTATTTCCTGCTCTGCCGCGGGAAGATGGCTGAGGGGCTCAAGGTCACGCCTGACGGGGTTTTGCGGGCGCTCATCTCCGAACGTGACTTCGAGCGTGCCCGTTTGCCGGAGGAAGCCCCGCAGCAGCTTTCGCTTTTTGACCGCAGCCCGACGAAGGAGGATTTTGCCCAATGCCTGACCGGACAGATTTAGCTTACAGCTTTGACGGAACCTTTGCCGGGGTTCTGTGCTGTATCTTCGACAGCTACACCCGCCATGAAATCCCGGCGGCAATCCTGCTGGACGGCGAGCCTTCCCTCTACCCGGTGCATTCGGTCATGACCGACCAGGCGCATGCCGCGCGGGTCTGGAAATCGCTTCTCAAGATCGGCGGGGAGGTGCCGTGGTGGACGTCCGACGCTTGGCTTTCCGGCGCGGACGGACGGGAAGAGGCGATCTGCGCTTTCGTACGCCGCGCCTATCAGTGCGGCGTACGGGTGACCGGTATGTACGCCGACCCGGCGGTGGACCGGATTTTTAAGCTTTCACGTGCGGTGCGCAACGAAGCGCATTATTATAAAGAATTCCTGCGCTTTTCGGATTATAACGGGGCGCTGGTGTCGGAAATCGAACCGAAGGCGATGGTGCTGCCGCATATCCGGCGGCACTATGCTGAGCGCCTGCCGGAAGAGACCTTCCTTATCTTCGACCGAACGCACGGACAGGCGCTGTTTTATCGTCCCTATGAGGCTGTGATCCAAGAAGTGGAGGATCTGGAGCTTCCGCCCGCAGACGAAACTGAACAGGCATTCCGAAAACTCTGGAGGCATTATTATGACACCATCGGCGTCGAAGGCCGTTATAATCCCGAATGCCGCCGCAACCACATGCCAAAGCATTTCTGGAAACACATGACCGAGATGTACGACAAGCGAGGGCTGCCGGAAAGTCCGCGCGCACCAAGGCCGCTGGAAGGGACAATGCTGCGCGGGCTTCCAGAGAAAGGGCGGGCCAAATGAATTTCTGCACCGTCCGGATTGCCAAAAATAAAAGATCACTGTGAAAACCGCGTGGCTGATGCCTTCGAGCCACGCGGTTTCTGCACACAGGCGTTTTAATAGGGCGGTTATTGGCAGGGCGGAATGACAGTGTCAATCCCGCCTCCGGCTGAATAGCTTACTAAGGGGTAATACATCCCGAAAAATTTACGAGTGGAGATTATGACAATGAATCAAGATATGATACCGCTGAGTGCTGTCCCAGAAGGCAGCGTGGCAAAAGTGATCAATCTTTTTACAACAGGAAGCATGCGCCGCCGCCTGCAGGATATCGGCCTGATTGAGGGAACGGATGTGGAATGCCTGCAGAAAAGCCCCTCGGGCGACCCAGTCGCATATTACATTCGCGGGGCTGTGATTGCGCTGCGTTCGGAGGATTCCAGAAACATATTGGTTCAGTATCACTAACGCATGAGGGGGAATTACAGTGGGATTGACATCCTTTTCCACCGGCAAACATGCGGTGGACGGCGAATTCATCATTGACAGAAGAGAAGGGCAGCGTGTGATTGCCCTCGCGGGTAATCCGAACGTGGGAAAAAGTACCGTTTTCAATGAACTGACGGGCTTAAACCAGCATACGGGAAACTGGCCGGGAAAGACGGTCACAAACGCACAGGGCCGGTATACCCACAAAGGGACCGATTACATTATGGTGGATATCCCTGGTACCTATTCTCTTCTGGCCCATTCGGTGGAGGAGGAGGTCGCACGGGATTTTATCTGCTTCGGTTCCCCGGATGCGGTGATTGTCGTATGCGACGCGACCTGCCTTGAACGCAATATGAACCTTGTCCTTCAAACGCTGGAAATCACCGGCCGAGTGGTCGTCTGTGTGAATCTTATGGACGAGGCGCGTAAAAAACGGATCCGGATCGACTTTAAAAAGCTTTCCGAGCAGATCGGTGTGCCGGTGGTCGGCACAAGCGCCCGCTCACATGAAGGTCTGGAAGAGCTGATGGACCGGGTAGGGGAGATTGTGGAACATCCGGACTGCGCCGCGCGCCGTCTGCGATATCCGAAAGTGGTGGAACAGGCGATCGCATTGCTGCAGCCCGCTATAGACGATCTGCAGATAGCGGGAATCCCATCCCGCTGGATCGCCCTAAAGCTTCTTTCTGAGGATACCCAGCTGATTGAAGCACTCAACAATTCCATGCAGATTGATATCCGTACGGATGAAGCTGTTTCCTGTGCGCTGGGAGAAGCGCGGGAACTGATGAATGAACAGAAGATTTCAGTGGAAAAGTTGCGTGACATCATCGTTTCTTCGATTGTCCTCCAAGCGGAGGAGGCCTGTGCCGATGTGGTATCCTTTGACAAGGCAGGTTACAATGATGGAGACCGGCGGCTTGATAAAATTTTTACCAGCCGCGCGACTGGAATTCCAGTGATGCTCCTTCTTCTTGCCCTAGTGTTCTGGCTGACCATCACAGGCGCGAACTACCCTTCACAGATGCTTTCCACCGGGCTCTTCTGGATTCAGGACCGGCTGACCGATTTCTTCCTTTGGCTTGGGACGCCCGCCTGGGTCGAGGGCGTTCTTGTTCAGGGAGTCTATCGGGTTTTGGCATGGGTTGTCGCAGTAATGCTTCCGCCGATGGCAATTTTTTTCCCGCTGTTCACGCTTCTGGAGGATTCCGGTTATCTGCCGCGCGTGGCGTTTAACCTGGACCGCAGCTTCAAACGCTGCTCCGCGTGCGGAAAGCAGGCCCTGACCATGTGTATGGGATTTGGATGTAATGCCGCGGGGATTACCGGAGCGCGCATTATAGATTCCCCGCGTGAGCGTTTGATCGCGATCGTCACCAACAATTTTGTCCCCTGCAACGGTCGATTGCCGCCACCATCGCCGTGGCAACAAAGTTGCAGGCTGCGGCTGGCAAGACGGCATCGCTGTCTGCATTACGGCTCGCGCCCTCATCGGCGGATATCACGTTTCAGCACGTCTTAACGGTATTTTGGGGAAGATTTGCGTTTCCTGTGTATTCGGCCAACGCCCGCGTCAAGAATTGATAGGCCTGTGCCGCAGTGGGAAAGTCAGCGGGTTGTCCCAATATGTATCCAATCGCACGGTTCCACTCGCTGACGGAATAATCCTCAGCTGGAATCTGGGGCAGGACGAGGAAGAGGGGATAGCGGTAATACGGACAATGGCGCAGGTCGGAAAGATATTCGCATCCAGCCAGCTTTGCCAGATCATCCAGCAGACATCCGTTTCCTTTTAGTGGCAGTCTGATTTGCATACTATGGCACCCCCATCTTTTTTCGCTGTGATTGTATGAATCGCTTCTGCCGTCAGCTTTAAAAATTGCAGGGCGCTGACATAGTTGGCCGTTTTGCCCAACTGAGGGCAGCGGACAGTGCCCTGCCAACTGCCATTTTGCCGATAGCGCGTCTGAACAACCAATGTGAGCCCCGCTCTACCGTGTAAGTTCGGCGTGCTGCGCTTAAAATAACGTGGCTGATACGGGGCGAGCCGGTCATACTTCGGCTGTTTTTTCCAGGCGAAGGTCCGGTCCTCCCGGGTTGCCTGCGGAAAATCTAAAAAGTCATAGATTTGATCCATCTTGAGAAGCATGTCGCTGAGTCCGGTGAAAGAAACCGGTTTTTGGAGAAAGGCGTTAAACAGCTTTCCGGAAGGGATATCCAGTCCGCCGGCATCCATGCGAACAATGATATAAGCGGCATATTCCGGCAGGCTTTTGCGCTCGATTATTGACAGCGTCTCCGACTGGACATGTGTGCGAGACTTACTGGCGGATGTTGCTCCCATATTCAAACCCGCTCCTTGTTTTGTTACAAAATCAGTATTTTGAGATTCATCTGCACGTTTAATTAAAATACATACGATATAATTCGCATTTATTATATCATTTTATACTGACACCGGCAAGATCTTTTCGATTTCGGGCATAAAAAAACAGACCACAAAAGTATCTGCGCTTTGTGGCCTTACCCTTCTGATGCCTTTTTCTGTTTGATCAGTCTAATTTTGAGAAGCTGCTTATCGATTTTTCAAAAGAAGGCGAATGATTCTTCCGCAAGTAAATCTCAAAATACTGATTTCGTACTTAATGAACCAATCCGAGCTGCTCCAGCTGTTTCACATGTTCCGCGCCGGTGGAAATCAGATAAATCCGGGTGGTTTCAATACTGGAGTGTCCCAGTATATCCGCGAGTTTAGCGATATCTCTGCACACTTTATAAAATGCTGTGGCGAAAAGATGCCTGAGATTGTGTGGGAATACCTTGCTGGCTTCAATTCCTGCGTGCCTGCACAGCTGTTTCATCTCATACCAAACCTGTCTTCTGGAAATTCCCCTTCCGCTTCTGGTGAGAAAGAGCTCACCGGAGGCGATTTTATTTTTTTGCGCATATTTTTGCAGCTTGCGGCAGAGCTTTCCTGGCAGCAGAATGGTGCGGATTTTTCCCTTGAGGGAGATCTGCGCCCGGCCAGTGCGGACCGCTTCTAGTGTGATATACTTCAATTCGCTCACCCGAATACCGGTGGCGCAGATCGTCTCCATGAGCAGATGCAGACGGAAATTTCCATGCGCTTTGGCGGCCTGCAGCAAGCGTTCATAGTCATTCCGGCTCAGGTCACGTGCCGGGTCGCGAAACAGATGGCGCTGAATCCGCAGAAACCTGACGCGGCAATCCTCCCGTCCGATGAAGCGCAGAAATCCATTGACCGCAGAGAGCATCGAGTTGATGGTGACCGGCATATATCCTGCGGCAAGCAGGTGCTCCTTCCAGCTTGCTGCCGATTCCTTATTGAGTTCTTGGTTATTCAGCCAGGAAGCAAACCCTTCCACGTCCCGCAGATATTTCTCGATGGTGCCTTGGCTGCGCTCTTCCGCTGCCAAGGCCTTTCCATACGCCTGGATCATATCTTTTTTTAAATAACTGCCCATAATAAAGCCTCCCAATAATGGTTTTTTGCTATTATGTCCAATGGCACAGAGATCATGAGCTGCCGCCAGGATCGAAAAATAATAAAGAAAGGCGCTGCGGGAGTATCCCACAGCGCTGTCAATTCTGTGTAGCCGAATGATGTCGTTGCCATTTTAAAGACTGGGGTAGAGAGAACGGTTGGCTTAGCTTTATTATAAAAAAACTTTGACAGTCATGCAATCACATATCCCTATCGATTCATATCTTAGGATGGATACTTATACAGGGAAATAATGAAAGATGAATCTGCCTGTGCGGTAGGTGGAAACCGCCGCTGCAAATTGGCAGGACAAAAACAGGCGGGACAAGACCGCCCCGCCTGTTCACAGTACTTATTTCAGAATTTTGATTCCGCCAATAAGCGGCAGGGGTTTCATCTCGCCTTTACAGGCGTGGACGATGCCGATGATTGCAAATACGGTGAACACCCATCCAACCAGCCCCAGGATACCGGTCACGGCCAGTCCAAGCTGCCATGAGATAGCAAACAGGATGCCGCTGAGGACGCTGAACAGGACTCCATAGATGATCGCCCCGATCACCAGGATGATGCCCTGGTTGGTATGAAACCGCGCGAATTTTGAATCTTTTGCCGCGAAGAGCGGAATCAGGAAAATGATGTAGGCCAGCACCGCCATGACCTTGTTGTCCTGCGCGTCCTGCAGGTCGGCCTGCATGGGCGAACCAGGTGCGGCCGGCTGCTGGTGTGCCGCAGGCGCCGCCTGCGGGGGAGCGTGGGCAGCGGTGGCTGCCGCCTGCCTAGGAGGGGGAGCGTGGGCAGCGGTGGCTGCCGCCTGCCTAGGAGCGGCGCTTGCAGAGGGCGCCCCGCAGGAGGGGCAAAAGCGTGCCCCGTCTTCAAATTTTGTACCGCATTTTCCACAGAATGCCATTAGAATTCCTCCTCTCAAATTAAAACCGGGAACCGTACCGTCCGCAGAATTAGTGTCCCGCTTCAGCTTGGCTCCGCAATTTGTACAGATCAAAAAGCTTTTATCCGATGATTCTTTTTCGGCGCGTCTCGTTCTTTCTTCTCCGCTGCCGACGTTTTGAATTCGGCCGCTGTGAGGTTTGCCTGGATCAGCTTCATGTGTTCCGACGCGTCTCCAGAAGATTCCTGTAGTTTTATGAAATTAGGAATCGAAGTATCAGGAAGATCCCGGTTTATGCTCAGCCGCCCATCATTTCCATCAGGCTTTCCATCGTGGGCTTTTCGGTGAGATAATCCACAGTGACGACGCCGTCATAGTAGGAGATGCTGATATAGAGTTTTCCATCGGTAGCCCACCAGCCGTCCATCGAGCTGAGCATCTCCTCCTCGGTAAATCCGAACTCCAGAAAATCCTGGAAGACAAAGCCGTCGCTCTTGAGTGAACCGATGTAGGAAACCATCTCTTCACGGCTGGTTCCGCTGATCTCCGTGCGGTAATCCATCGGCTGCGAAACGTTTCCAGACGGATAGGGCCGCAGTCCTGCGGGCCAGCCTTTGGTGACTGCTCCGCCGCCGGAAGTCCCGTCGCCTATTCCATTGCCGGACGCGCCTTCCGCCGCATCAGCGGCGCCGGCGAGTGCGTTCAGGGCTTCCAAATCGAGGCCAGAGCCACCTTCACCGCCGGAGAGGGCTTCCAACCCGCCTAAAATACCGAGCAGGGAAGAAAGTTCGTCGAGGTCACTGGCTCCACTGTCATCGCTGCTGTTACTGCCATTTCCGCCCAGTCCGCTGAGCGCGCTCAGATCGCCGGCCCGGCTTTTTTTGCTTTCGTCTGCATCCCTGCCACCCAATAGACCGCTTAGGCCGGAGACGGCGGAAAAGCCGGATTCCTGTGCGGCCACGTCGATGGCTTTGTTGATAAAGCTGCGGGCCATCAGCCCAATGGCAAGGCTGAGGACAATTCCGACCGCCATCAAAATCAGGCTGGCACGTGCAAAGCTGCGCTTGGTGACCTTTTTGCAGCCGCCGCAAGCCCATACGATCAGTAGAATGATGTTCACGATTGGAATCAGCATCAACAGCATGATTCCGATCCATCCTCCCAGCCCAATAGGTGCGTATTTACTTCCTGCGGGGGGCGGAAGATCGCTGTCTGCGGCAGAAACCGGTATTGGGGCAGGCGGAGGGGGTGGTGCCTGCTGATAAACGGGTTGAGGCTGCTGATATAACTGGTAAGGAGGCTGTGCGGGCATGGGGTCCGGGGAGTGTGTCTGTGCTCCGGAAACAGCGGCGGCGGCCATTGCGGGTTCTTGTTCTGGTTTTCCCTCCGCCGGAGCCCCGCAGCTGGTACAGAACTTTTTATCATCCTCCAGCTGCGCGCCGCAGGACGTACAAAACCGATTTGCCAAAAGAATTCCTCCTCTTCTCGAAATGGATATACTTGTGGGGGAGGCTTATGTTATTTCAGACGTTTGTAGGTGGCGCCGTCGAAGACGAGCGTATCGCCATTAAGGGAGTAGCTGACCTCAATGGTTTCTTTTCCACCCAGCCCCATCAGAGCACTCATTGTAACCTCGATCACACTGTCACTTTTGATCTTGTATTTCATACTCATGATAGCGCCCAGCCCCTTCATCACGTCGGCATATTCGTCGCTGTCCTCGAGCCCTGGGATGCCGAGCGTCAAGGTTCCGTCCTTTTCAAAGGTAAATCCCAGCCCAAATGTGGCCGATTCGCCGTCAGTCAGCTCCCAGCTGCCCACGATCGCTTTTTTGTTGCCGCTGCCGCAGGCGGCCAGTGTCAGGATCATCACAAGTGCCAAAGCGAAAGCCAGTATCTTTTTCATTCTAAATGCTCCCTTTCCTATCAAACAGTTTTTGGGTTATTCCTCTTCTACAATTAAAGCTTTGCACCGCAGGAACCGCAGAACTTGGTACCGGAATCGTTTCGCGTGCCGCATTGGCCGCAGAACAGCGTTTTTGTTCCTCCCGCTGCGGCTGTCGCTGGCGTCGATGCCGCCGAGACAGCAGGGGTTCTCATGGCAGGGGCTGCGGCGGGGGCACCGCCGGCACCTGCCGTAGCGTAAGCCGGCTGCGGGCCGTCTTCCTCCTTGCCTTTCTGGAACAGCTCCTTAAATTTGCCGGACAGGCCGCAGAGCTTGCTGTAAAGATCGAAGGTGATCCGGGTGGAAGGCGCAACCTCCATATAGGAGACCATCATCTTGATCATGATCCAGCTGTCGACAAACGCGAATTTGATGGTGAAAGCGACGAAGCAGGCCAACAGGAACGCCGCCAGCGGGCTCCAGCCCAGAAGCTTGAATAACAGTCCCAGTACGACGAACACCCCGATGATGATAGCGCCAGTGAGCAAAACGACCATGAGCATTGTTTTTGCCGCGCTTTTCAAAAGGTGTTTCCAGTTCTGCGCATAGATTACAACGCCGTCCGCCGCGCTTTTGAAGGCGCCCTGCTCCGTTTGATAGAAGGTCCAGCCGAGACAGCATTCGTCGATGTAACCAAGCGAGATTTCAATGAAGAATTTGCCCATTCCGGTGACTGCCTGCATACCAGGAATGAAATCGAGCGCGTTGCCTACCTTCTGCAGGGAATTCTGAAGCTGTTTGACCGCGCCGGACACAAGTTTATCGATGAGAAAATAGACGTTCGAGGTGGCAAAGCGTTCGATGACTTTGGCTTTGCCGTATGCCACCTGATTGTCCGGTACGCGGCCGGTTGCAATTGTTTCACTGATGACCGCGATATGCCCGGCCTTGACGAGGTATCCCATATAGTGCATGATGGCAAAGCGTATAAAGCCAGTGGCGCTGATCCAGATGATGAAGCTGATCAGCATGCCGTTTTCACCGAAGAGCCAACCGATTCCCATGAGGACAGCGAACAGCACTACAGAGATCAGAACCGTTGCGAGCCCCAGCAGCAGCTTTGCCCAGACGAAGGGCATGGTTTTGGAGAAGATTTGTTTTGCGGTCATTGTTAATGCCTCCTTATCCGATTTTAGTTCCACATTCGTTGCAGAACTTTATGCCCTGTTCAGCTGCGGTGCCGCAGTTTGGACAGATCCGCCGTTCTGGAACTTCCAGCTTGGAACCGCATTCGCAGCAGAATCTGGTATCGGGGGAGTTGGCCGCTCCGCATGCGGGGCAGATGTCTTTGGAAGGTTCCGGGGGAGCTGGGGATTCCAACTTGCCGCCGCATTCGCAGCAGAATCTGGTACCGGGGGCATTGGCCGCTCCGCATGCGGAGCAGACGTCTCGGGAGGGTTCCGGGGGAGCTGGGGATTCCAACTTGCCGCCGCATTCGCAGCAGAATCTGGTACCGGGGGTGTTGACCGTTCCGCAGGCAGGGCAGATCGGTTCGCCGGAATCATCAGTGGAGGCGGGAATGGGATCTGCAGCAGCCTGTGCCGCTTCATTTTCCGCTTTGATGCGGTCGATTTCCGCTTGTGCCTGTGCTGATGCATCGTAATGAGCCTTGGCGTTTTGACAGAATTCCAGCACCTCCGGTGCCGCAGCGCCGTCCGTTGCAAAGAGCTCATAATAATACGCGCCTATTTTTTTTAATTCTTCACCCGCTGCGGCGCTTTCCGTGTTAATTTTGCTGTTCAGCTTATTGGTTTCAATTGCGTCTGAAGTCTTATCCCCGATATTCTTTGCCAGATCCCCCAATTTGTCGAAAAATGCCATAACAAAAACCTCCCAATATTAAAATTTAATTTTTCTCGATGACTTCGTGTCCGCAGCGGATGAGGCTCCGCCGGTTTCTGACTTGCGGCCAATGGCGGCGCAGACAGACGTTTTCACGCCGTTTATGTTCCGGGCCGGCAGCCGCAAACCGAAAAAACAAGGAGACGGCTTGTCAGAAAGACGGCCGCTTCTCTCATCCCGCGGCCACACGATTGCCCAGCTGCCGTCCGCATCGGGGACAGCGGTCCGTTCCGCTTTCCAGCGGGGAACCACAGTCGGTGCAGAAGCGCGGTATGATTTTATTAGGCGCGCATTCGATGCATTTCATTTCGTCGATGTTATAGGCTTCGTCCCGGATCCATCTCCCACATTCACTGCAGCCGTTAAAATAGGAGCGGGCCTGTCCCCAAGCAAGCAGCAATTCTGTTTCGGGAGAATCCGCACGGACCGGACCGGTAGTGAAAACCGCAGTCTTTGAGACATCACAGTAGAAGCAATACCGCCTGCCGTTCGCGGTCTCTTCCACAATTTTATACTGGCTGGTGGAGTGCAGTTTTTCAAACAACTCATTTCACCTCCATGCCGTTACCCTTTTGTTTTTGAAGCAGACTGAGAAATTCCAAAGTCTGCTTCAGTTCTTCCCGGTTCATCGATTGGACTTGTTCAAGAATTACCTCTTTCAAACCCTGCTTTTCGTTTTCGGTCATGGAAAACCACCCCCCATCTTTCTGCGAGCATCAAAAATCTTGTTTGAATAAAGGCTTTTGAGTCACAGGATTGTTTTTGTTTTCTACACTTATTTTACGCTGTAAGACCGGAGAAGTCCCCACCCAACCGGTAAAAAATGGGGTGGTTTTCTGAAAATTGGACTGATTTTTAAAGTAAAAATGTAATTTAAAGATGAAATATGAATAAATAATTTTTTGAAATTACAAATCTGTCTCCTAAAAAAATATTGTTTGAAACAATATGATGTGCTATACTAAAACAGAGAGGGGAGTCTGCTGAAAAGAAAAACCTGTATTATCGAGAGGGAGGGACTCGAATTGAAAAGTAGATTGAAGCATTTTACAGTTCTGCTTGTTGCCCTTGCGCTGCTGACCGCCGGATGTGCGAAGGCCGCGGGGAAATCCCCACTGAACCCGAAGGAACCTGTGACTGTTTCCATGTGGCATAATTTTGGCGGCGAAATGCAGATGACCATAGATGCCTTGATAGATGAATTCAACAGTACCGTGGGCCGGGATCAGGGGATCATTATTAATGTCACGGCCATCACATCCAGCGCAGAGCTGCAAAAAAGCCTGAATATGATCGCATCGGGCGATCCGGGGGCTCCGGCAATGCCTGATATCGCAACTGCCTACCCCAAGACGGCGATCCTTTTTCAGCAGAAGGGGATGCTTGCCAATTTGGATGACTATTTCACAGAGGAAGAGCTGGCTGGATATGTGCCGCAGTTTGTGGAAGAGGGGCGTATAGGCGATGGCCTTTACGTCTTTCCAATTTCGAAATCAACCGAAATTTTATACCTGAATCAGACCCTGTTTGACCAGTTTGCGGTGGAAAACCAGGTTACGATGGAGTGTTTTTCCACATTCGAAGGGTTGGCGGACGCGGCACAGAAATATTACGATTGGACTGATGCAAAAACGCCGGACGTTCCCAATGACGGCAAGGCATTTTACGCGGCCGATTCCTGGGTGAATCTGGCGCAGGCGGGCATGCGCCAGCAGGGGGATTCCCTGTTTGATGCGGAAAATCTAAACTTGGATGGAGACTCCTACCGCCGCATATGGGAAGCGGTCTGCCCGCCCGCCATAACGGGGGCGTTCGCTATTTATGACGGCTATTCCTCCGACCTTTCAAAAACCGGGGATCTGGTCTGTTCCACGGGATCCTCCGCGGGGATTCTTTTTTATGGGGACACCATCACCCATCCGGATGGACGGGTGGAGCGGGTGGAATACAGCATTTTGCCGTTTCCGGTGTTCGAAGGCGGGGAAAAGATCGCCATTCAACGCGGAAATGGTATGATGGTGTCCAAAAGCGATTTGACGCACGAATATGCCAGCGCGGTTTTTTTGCGCTGGTTTACTGCCCCAGAACAGAACATGCGGTTCATTGCATCCACCGGGTATCTGCCGGTAAGCAAGGAAGCCTTTGAAAACCGAATGGAAACGGAAATTGAACGTGTAGAGGACTACCGCATCAAAAAGATGCTGGTTGCGGTCACCGAAATGTACCGGGACTATCAGTTTTTTGTTGCGCCTGTCTTTGAGGGGTTTGACAGTATGAGCAAGGCCTATGAGCAGGATTTTAAGCAGCGAATGGTTTCACTGCATGAAAAGTGGATCGTGTCCGATGGAGAAGCGTCTCTGGAGAAGATGACCGCTGAAGCGCTGCGGGAGTGGCGCGGCCGTTAAACGACCCGGATAGCCGGCAAAGGAGGTGGAAGGATGGTTCAGGATGCGCTTGCCCTATGGAAAAAGATCAAAGCAAAAGGGGAGAGAGGAACTACCCTTTACCTGCGCCTGTTTGTGTTTTTTGCTTTTTTTGTGGTTGCGCTGGTGCTTGCATTCCTGCTGATCTTGAATATCGCTGGCGTTTTTCATATCGGCATCCATAAAAGCCAGGCGTGGTTTGAAAATGAATTGGAGCATCTTTCCCAGGACATTTCCAATGATTATGGAAATCTTTCGGTCCATGGCGTGAACCTTTCTGAAAAAATTTCCAAAAGCATGGAGAGCTATCTGAAAGAAGCACGGGTCGCGCCTTCGGGCCTGGCGGATCATCCGGAGCTATTGGAAGAACTCCTGTCCCTCCAGATGCCGGATCTTCTTTCTGCCCTGCAGAATAACAAATGCGGCGGCGCCTTTCTGATTCTGGATGCGAGCGTCATACCGCAGGCTCATATGCGGCAGCGCGCCGGTCTCTTTCTAAAACGCACCGAGCCCAATACAGTCGGCACTATGGGTTCCAAATTACACTGCCTGCGCGGCCCCGCAAACATTGCCCGTGAGAACAGTATTGAGCTGTTGGGGCAATGGCAGATGGAGTTTACCGGCTCGGAAACGGATTTCTTCAGCCTCGCGGTTGAAACCAGCCGTAAGCGTTCGGAATTGCCGCTGTCCCGCCTTTATTACTGGAGTCCCAGACGTTTGCTTTCCGGAAACAGCGAAGCCGGGATGCTTCTGTCGGTTCCGCTGATTACCAGTGATGGGACGGTTTTGGGCATCTGCGGCTTTGAGGTATCCAGTATGCTGTTCAAACAGTCCTACAGTCCGGACAACTCCGTCTATGCCCGGGTGTTTTCGGTTTTGGCCCCTGTAAAGGAAAGCGGCCTTCACATGGATGGAGGGCTGTTGGCGGGAAACAGTTATCTGAACAGTGCGCTGGGCGGAAATATCGCCGTAATCAGCGAAGAAGATGCTCCGTTCAATCGCTACCGGTCTGGGGAACAGGGAGATTACAGCGGCGTCCAGCGGACGGTGCGGCTCTATCCGGCGGGTTCCCCCTATCAGGAGGATATCTGGGCGGCGGCGGTGATGGCTCCCCGCGAGGATATGCAGGCGGCGGCTCGGAAAGGGATACTTGGCTTGCAGTTGGGGATCGGGGTTCTTTGTCTGTTGAGTCTGCTGGCGGCGGCTTTTGTCAGCCGCAGGTATATCTCGCCGGTGCTCAAAACGCTTGAAGGGATCAAAAATGGAAGCGGTTATGCCGCCCTTCCCAAAACGCAGTATCAGGAGATTAACGACCTGCTGGAATTTTTGGCGGCGCAGGACGAGGCGGTCAGCGCCGCGCTGGCTGAGGCAAAAACCGGAAAGACGCCGGCCTCTGTCGGGACAGAGCGGGAGAATTTAAAGCCGCCCGACCTTGACCCGGAACAATACCAGCGGTTCTTAAAATGCCTGGAGACGCTGTCGCCTGCTGAGCGCCGGGTATTTGACCTGTATGTGCGGGAATACCGCGCGAAAGATATCGCCGCCGAGCTGCATCTTTCGATGAATACCGTAAAATACCACAATGGAAATATTTATGGAAAGCTGGAAGTCGGCTCCCGCAAGGAGCTATTGAGCTATATCCGGTTTATGCATTGTCAGCAGAAACGGGAGGAGGAAGAGCATGATGAACACCTTAGCTGACCGGCTGAATCAAATTATTGCTGAGCAGAAGATCACCAAACGGGAGTTCGCCCAGCGTATCGGCGTAGGGGAAACCTACGTGTATGTAATCACCGGGGGCGGTCGCAAAAATAACCTGAACAAGAATATCTCTCCGGCTCTTGCCCGGGTGATCGGGACGGAATTCGGCTATGATCCCGACTGGATTTTGCATGGCTGCGCGCAGGATGCCAAAAATCTCGAGCAGCTTCGGCAGGATACGATTGGGCAGGTGGAAAAGCTTGGTCCGGAGGATTTGATTGCCCTGCAGAGATTTTTGTCGAAACTTCGGGAGAGGTGACAGGATGAAATAGATGAAACAGACGGAATAAGAAGCCCCCCGCCAGATTGGCGGGGGGCTTCTTATTCCGGGCTTTCAGAAAGCCGCTTTCTTATTTCAGAGAGCAGCTGTGCCTGTACATGCGCAGGAAAGCCGCTCCGGTCAAGCTGCCGTGCAACCGCCTGCGCATGGAAACGGTTCAAACGATCTGCGACCGTCCCGCCGTCCGGCGAGGGGAGAATGTGGACGCAAAGTTGCCGGATTTGATTTTTCTTCATCCCACCGCCTCCTTGCCTAAACCTATGCGAAGCGGATTTTGTCCCATGCGCAAGGACAGGCGCGTATGCAGAACTTTTTAAAGAAAGGGTTCCGAATTGGTGCGACAGGATTTCCCTTACTTTCCGCCCGTTTGCATGGTACCATTTTCGATAGGGGGTGATGTCTGTGCGGATTGCCGTCTATAGCCGAAAATCGGTCTGGACCGGCAAGGGTGAATCGATCGAAAACCAGGTGGAGATGTGCCGCCAGTATATCGAAAGCCGAATCGAAGGCGGGAAAAAGGCGGAAGTTTTTATCTATGAGGACGAAGGCTTTTCGGGGAAGAACCTTGACCGGCCGCAGTTCCAAAAGCTGCTGGCTGATTCCAAAAAGCAGAAGTTTAACTATATTGTCTGTTATCGGCTTGACCGTATCAGCCGCAGCGTTGGAGATTTCGCACCGCTTGTGGAGGATTTGATCGCCCGCGGGATCGGTTTGGTCTGTATCAAGGAACAATTTGATACGGCAACGCCAATGGGCAAGGCGATGATGTATGTTGCCAGTGTGTTTGCCCAGCTGGAGCGGGAAACCATTGCCGAACGGGTACGGGACAACATGATGCTTCTGGCGCGGTCGGGACGCTGGCTGGGCGGTACGCCGCCGACCGGATTTCTGTCCGAGCGGGTTGGGGAAGCGGTTTTGGAAGGGAAAGTCAAGACCTCCTGCAAACTTAAACCGAATCCAGCCGAAATCGGGGTGGTCAGGCTCATGTTCCAAAAATATCTGGAGCTGCGTTCATTGACCGGGGTGTCAAAGTTCCTGATCCAAAAAGGGATCAGGAATCGAAGTTTAGCCCCCTATTCGGTTCCGGGGATCAAAGACATCCTGCGAAACCCGGTCTACTGCATTGCGGATCGGGACGCACGGGATTATTTTATCAGCAACGGCTCGGATGTCTGTTTCCCGGAAACGGAATGTTCCGAAACGCGAGGGCTGCTTTCCTATAACAAACGCAGTTACAGCCGTAAAACCGTTTCCCGGTTGGATAAATCCCAATGGATCATTGCAGTCGGAAGGCACCGCGGGATCGTGTGCGGTGCCGACTGGGTGAAGGTGCAGCGGCTTCTGAAGGAAAAAGCCGAGCACAACCCTCAAAAGCCGCCGCAGAGCTTTAACGGCTATTCTCTGCTCTCGGGACAGATTTTTTGTGCCAAGTGCGGTTCCCGCATGTTTGCCAAAAAACGCAGCAACAGTGACCTGCTGTTCGATTACATCTGTGGCAGCAAGTTGCGATCTGGAAACTTGTGCAGATGCCAGAATCTTGGCGGGCAACAGGCGGACGGTCTGGTTTGCGATTATCTGCTCGGATTTGCACACGGGGATACCGGAATTTTGGATCTGCTGGACGACCTGCAAAGAAAGTTCCAAAATGGAGATTCGGAGGCTCCTGTGCAGTTTTTGGACGCATTAATTGAAAAAACCTGCCGTGAGATGGACAGCCTGGTTGCGGCACTGGTTTCGGCAGGGGCAAGCGAGCCGCTCGTACGACGGGTCAGCGCGCGGATGGAGCAGCTGAATGCGGAACTAGACAGGATGGAGGAAGAGAAAAAAAGGCTGGAGGCCGCGCAAAATTCAGGGAAACCGTCTCTTGCGGAACTTTCCGCCGCGCTTGCCAATTTTCCGGACTGCTTTGCACAGATGACCATTCACGAGAAGCGGGATTTCGTCCGTCTGTTTGTGGAGAAGCTCGTTTGGGATGGGATGGATCTGCACATTTACCTCTATGGAGATCCGCCGCGCGGAGCGGGTGAAATTACAAAGCAAAAAGTTTCTGTTTCCCGGGAATGGCATTCCCAACGCTGATTGCAATCATCACGATGTTCTTTATCGGTGGGAGCACGGGGACATTTGCATCCGTCGCGTCGACCGTTCTGCTGACCGGCGTGATCGTACTGGGCGTACTGATGACCTTTGCAGTCTCCGCGCTGCTTTCCAAAACAATCCTGAAGGGGGTTCCGTCCTCCTTCACTCTTGAGCTTCCGCCTTACCGCGCGCCGCAGATCGGTAAAGTAATCGTCCGCTCGATTTTTGACCGGACGCTGTTCGTATTGGGCCGCGCGGTGGTGGTGGCGGCACCGGCGGGGATGGTGATCTGGATTCTGGCGAACGTCACAGTGGATGGAGCGAGCCTGCTGTCGCTCTGCTCTGGGTTCCTGGATCCGTTTGCATCGCTGTTCGGGCTGGACGGGGTGATCCTGATGGCCTTCATCCTGGGCTTCCCGGCGAATGAAATTGTTGTCCCGATCATCATTATGGCGTACCTTTCGACTGGGGCAATTCTGGAGCTGGATGATCTCGCTCAATTGAAAAGCCTGCTCCTGGACAATGGATGGACCTGGTTGACGGCGGTGAATACGATGTTGTTTTCTCTGATGCACTGGCCTTGTTCCACCACCTGCCTGACGATCAAGAAGGAGACGCAGAGCCTCAAGTGGACGCTGGTGTCCTTTGCGGTCCCGACGGTGATAGGGCTGTTGGTTTGTCTGCTTGTCGCAACGGCCGCAAGACTTTTGGGTTTGGTGTAAATAACGATAAAAGGGGCCCCGCAATTGCGGGGCCCCTTTTATCGTTATAGGCGTAAATCCTATTTGGAGGCGGGGAAGAAGGGGCGCAGCGTGCCGGCGACGGCACTGATCGGCATGGTCTGCAGGATGACCTGCCCGGGACCCTTGACCACTGTGTTGAAAATGCCTTCTCCCCCGAAAAGCATATTCTTTACACCGGGGACCGAGACAATCTCGATGCCGCAGGAGGCGTCCATCGCCGCGAGATAGCCGGTGTCGACGATTATCTGCTCGCCCGCCGCAAGGTTATACTCGATGGCATGACCATCAATTTCGACAAAGGCGGTACCGCTGCCGGAAAGTTTCTGCATGATGAATCCTTCACCGCCAAAAAAGCCTGCGCCGAGCTTTTTCTGGAAAAAAACTGAGAGCTCCACAGTGGTTTCGCTCGCAAGGAAAGCGCTTTTCTGGACGATCATTGGGCGGTCAGGCAGGATGGAGAGGGCGCGGATCGAGCCCGGAAAGCTTGAAGCGAAGGCGATCATTCCCGGCCCGCCCTGTGCGGTATAGCGGTTCTGGAAAAGCGCCTCGCCCGCGAACATCCGGCCGAGCGCCTTGCCCACGCCGCCGCCCGAGGTGGTTTCCATCTTCATATTCGGGCTCATCCAACTCATGCTTCCGCGTTCGGTGATCATCTGTTCATTGGCCTGCAGGTTGCAGATAACAACCGGCAGCGGGGTTCCCTCGATCTGATACTGCATTATGAAATCCCTCCTGATAAAATCTGTTACCGTATCCATTTTACGCACAAAGAGACCCAATTGCAATAAATGAGACTATAAAAGTATGAAAAACCGCGTGAATACTGAAATGCAAAGGCTGATTATTTCCTTTATATGAGGCGCAGACTAAATAAAAAAGGACAGAAAAAAAGATTGCGAAAGGAAGTATCCACATTTGATCAATGAAAATATAAAGACGACCGCTTATCTGATCCGTTCGCCGTACGACCTTTATGGACGCAATGCCCAGCGTTTTCACAGCAAGGTTCATGAACTGGGCGGCGTTATCCTCATTGGAAAACCGGAAGAAAACCGCACCTGCCGTGCGGACAGCCTGCTGGGAATTTTATCCCTCGGTGTACACAAGGGTGATACGATCGAGCTGGTGGTGCGCGCCGACAGCGGCGTGTGTGCTGCGGAAGCCCTTTGGGAGATTTCGGAATCGCTTTAAAAAGGCATATTCCGCTCTGCCCCGCAAAGGATAATGCGGGGGGTGAATGGAAGATGACCAAATTGAAAGAATATGCGGCGGTCTGTACGGTCGGTTCGATGGGCTACAGCCTGATCGAAATTGTCTGGCGTGGGTTTACCCACTGGACGATGGCCGTCACCGGAGGAATTGGTTTTCTGCTGCTCTATCTGACCAATCTGCGCATGGCCGGGAAAACATTGCTCAGCCGCTGCGCCGCTGGCTGTGCGGTGCTCACTTCGGTGGAGTTTCTCGCGGGCTGCATCGTCAATAAGCTGTTCGGCCTGCAGGTCTGGGATTATTCAAAGGAACAGGGAAACCTGATGGGGCAGGTATGCCCGTTATATGCAATCCTCTGGTTTTTGCTCTGTGTGCCGGTGATGCCGTTGGCAAATGCCATCCGGAACAGGCTGTCACCGCCGCCGGCCAGCTGTGAGATCATCACCTGAAAAAATCTTTTTGCGAAACGAAACCGGCAGGGAAAACTCCTGCCGGTTTCGTTTTGGAGAGATTGGGAAAAATGATGTTATGCGGCCAGGGAATTGTCTGGAGCGTCCATTCCTTCGGGGGAAGCTTCTGCCGCCGCGGCGACGGGTGCTTCCGAGGATACGCCACTGGAAGATTCGGTGGTTTCCGGGATGGAGGCATCGGATTGCGGTTCCATATCTTCGTATTCCTCGTCGCTGTATTCCTCTTCATCATATTCATCATAGGTGCGTACCTCGACCAGTTCGGCCAGAGCAGAAGTTTTGAGGTTCAGCTGGAACTTGTCGTGCAGGTCGAGGGAGTATGTTTCGCCGTGATTGCCGCGGTCGTTGAAGTTAATCTGCCGGATACGGTAAGCGGTATCCGGGATCTTGTCCAGGATGCTGCGGCATTCGCGGGCGAAGTCCTTTTCGTTGCTGAAGGACCCTGCCAGTGAAATGGATATATAGGCGTTTGTTTTATCGGTGAGTGCAGCAGGATCCTCTTTGTAGTTAATCCGTTCATAATAGGGAAGTTCAATATTTACGTAGAGTGAACGGATATTTCCGTTCGTCTGTAGCCGTTCGTAAAGGTCATCCTCGATCAGATCGCTCACCTGATCACGTACGCGCCAGGTGTCGGGCCCGAAGTAGTCCCAGAAGGTGGGAATCAGGGACAGCACAACTCCGCCGCAGATGAGCACAAAGCAGACAAAACCACTGAGGAAGTCATATTTAAGCTTTTCTCCCTTATGGCGGAAATATCCGATGAGGATTTCAAGGCCGAGGAAAACAAAGATGATTGGAGACAGCTTCAGAACTGTAAAAATATCGAAGGCGGGATAAAAAGTCGCAATCAGGGCAATGATTCCGGTCACGATGAGCGCAAACCCCATCGTGAGGGTGCCGATGCGGCGTGTGCGTGGAAGCGGGGGATAGGAATAAGAAGCCTGTTGCGTGGGAGGGGTCTGGACCGGTTCTTCCGGCGTCTGCGGTGCGGCCGCTTCCTGGTTGGGATCAAAATTTTCGTTATTCATGGTTTTCTCCTTTATACTCTACGAAATCAGCTTCAGCCTCCACGGGAAGCTTCTTTTTGCCGCGCACCAGATGCACCCCCAACAAGATGACCGCGACCGATACGACGGTGCTGGGAATGTTGCGGGTCAGGTAGTGCAGGATCCAGATATTCTCAATGCCGATATATTCGAAAATGGTTTCAAAAATTGGCAGAAAGAAATTGTTCAGCACCAGATAGATTCCCAAAAGGACCAGTCCCCAGCCAACCAGCAGGTGGCGTTTTTCAATAATGGCTTTCATTTTTCCGGTTTGGACGGCAATGCCATCCCCAAACAGAGAGGCCCGGACCCGCTGTGCAAACACGCGGTCGGCGGTTTCGCGCTGTTCGAGCGAGAGCCATTTGATATTGAAGGTGTCAAAAAAAGAATAGCACCAAATCACCGGTAAAAAGAAAAACAGAAAGCTGAGCTGAAAAAAGCCGGCGATACAGATCAGCCCCCAGAAGGTTCCCATAATTGCCAGGCCCTTGTTCATCATCCCCAGATACATTTCGCCTGCGCCGGGGATAAAGGCGAAGCAAAAGGTTAAAAAGCTACTTTTTCTCATCTTTGTTGATACCCCTCTCGAAAGATATGTTGTTTACAAATTCATGAAATGCTTTGGAAATATTGTCAGAAACCTCAAAGGCTTTTTCGCTGATGCTGTAGGAATGGTCGGTCATCTGGTTAAGGAACTTGCTGTTTCCGTCGACATCAATATTGAATACGCCGATATTCCAGAAGACAATGGCGAACGAAGCGGCCACCACTGCTGTCGAATACTTGTTGATGAAGATTTTACGCGCGCGCTGCCGCAGGCGCTGCATGACGCCGGGGGCAAGCGGTTCCGGGGAGGAAACGAGCAGGGCATCGTCCGCGAGCAGGTCGGCATATTTGGCTACGCACTGATCGCAGAACGAAAGATGTTCGGCAACTTCCAGACGCTGTAATTCATCAAGAGGTTCATCGTGGACAAGGCAGCTGAAAGCATAGTCGCTCAGATGTCCGTCTTCCAGAAAGAGATCCTTCATATCTGCGTTTCCTCCTTTAATATTTTTTGAAGCATCTGCCGGGCTCGGTAAAGCTGGGTCTGCACAGTTTTCTTGGGGCGGTCGAGCTGTTCGGAGATTTCGTCCACCGTCTGTTCCTTGAGGAAAAACAAGACGGCGACTTTGTGGTAAGGCTCCTTGAGGTTCAGGATGGTCTGCCGGATGGCGCCTTCGCCCTCGTCAGATATGTATAGTCGTTCGGGTGAGCTTTCCGAACGGAGCATATCAATTTCGCTCATATCTTCGCTGAGGCTGACGCGCCGGTTGTAAGCGCTTTTCAGATAATCCTTCGCTTTGTTGGTGGCGATACGCGCAAGCCATGCGCGCAGGTTTTGTTCCTTCACGTTGTCAATGTGCGCAAAAGCGGAAACAAAAGTGTCCTGTGCGAGATTCTGCGCCTCGTGATAGTCGCGTACCAGCTGATAACAGATGGTAAACACAAGACGCTCGTTCTCTTCCACCAGTTCTTTGAATTTTTCGTTTGTCATCTAGTCTTGCGCTCACCACCTCAACAGCCTTACGTTTATTGAAACGAACGGATCGCTTCTTTGTCTTCAAATATGATACAATAATTTTCAGAATTTGTCGATTGGTCCCAAAAGTCCAAATTGACCCATTTTTCCCCGTATGTTATAATATTTCTTAATTGCCGTGGAGCTTATTTAATAAAGAAAGGGGACGGCCGCGTGTCGAAGCTTTTGGCATTGGATCTGGATGGAACGACTTTTGGAGAACATACCGTGCTTTCGGAAAGAAATCGTGGCTGCCTTGTAAAAACACGGGAAAATGGGACGGTCGTCTGCTTTGTTACCGGGCGAAAGAGCCTGCGCCAGATTGGCCATGTTGCGGATCTCTGTGATTATATCGTGCTCAGCAACGGCGGAACCGCACTCAAAATGCCTGGGAAAGAACTTCTCTATACGACGCTGGTCGACCCTGCCGACTTGGAAAAACTGGTTGATTTTTGTAATCGTGAGCGGATTGTTTTACATATTATGGATGAAAACTATTGGGGTGTCAACTTTTTTACCGATCAGGTGCGTGAGCAGGAAGTCCGCTACCAGAACCGGGCGGTCCTCTACCGCGCGTTCCAGGATGTCCCGCTCAAGGCGGTGGACGGTTTCGTCGCAAATGGAGATTGGCGTGTGCTGGAACGGTTTATCAGAGCGGAGAAGCTGAATCTCTGCTGTGTTGCGACGGCGAAGGACATGGTCGATATCATGCCTGCCGGGGTCAATAAATGGCAGGGCGTACAGCGTGTGGCTGAGCGTGAGGAAATTTCTCCACACGAGATCATCGCCGCCGGAAACTATTATAACGATCTTGAAATGATCATTGGCGCGGCGGTCGGCGTCGCGGTGCAGAACGCGCCGGACGACCTGAAGGCACAGGCAGATTATGTAACCCGCGCCACCAACCGCGAAGATGCGGTTGCGGAGATCATTGAAAAGTTCCTTCTATAAAGGAGAGAAGATGCAAAAGCCGTTTCGCAAAGTGTACATTGAGATCACCAACGTCTGTAATCTGAACTGCTCATTCTGCCCCGGTACCCGCCGGGAACCATGTTTTATGCGGCCGGAGGTCTTTGCGCGGGCGCTGGGGCAGGTACGGCCCTATACAGATTACATCTACCTGCATCTGATGGGGGAGCCGCTGCTGCATCCGCAGCTCATACAGTTTTTGGACATGGCGGAAAGAGTGGGATTGCGGGTAAATCTTACGACCAATGGCACATGGATTGCAAAAGCGGGCGATAGCCTGCTTTTGGCGCCGGCCCTGCGCAAGGTGGGATTTTCGCTGCACAGTTATGAAGCGAACAGGTACGACCGGCGTTTGGAAGACTATCTGGCGGATATTTTTGCGTTTGTGGACCGGGCGAAGGAACGCGGGGTCATCTGTGAGCTGCGTCTGTGGAATCAGGACGCTTCGGACAGGACCGGTGCAAACGCCCTCAATGAAACAGTCGTGCGGATGGTGAAGGATCGATTTGGGACCGAAACAGAGCGCTGCCGCCGCGGCAGTGAGAGCCTGTGCTTGCAGGAGGGTGTCTATCTGGAGTTTGCGCCGGTATTCGACTGGCCGGATGGGGAAGCCGCGCCGGGCGGCAGAGAGGTATTCTGTTTAGGCCTGCGTGACCACATTGGAATTCTGGCGGATGGAACGGTAGTGCCGTGCTGCATGGATGCGGAGGGCTCGCTTGCATTGGGAAATATTTTGGACGAACCGCTTGCGGAAATTCTGCAAAAACCACGTGCGCGCGGGATATATGAGGGCTTTTCGGCGCGCACTGCCATAGAGCCGCTTTGCAGGCGCTGTGGATATGCGCGGCGCTTTTGAAAAAGGAGTGGGGAGAACGATGGGAGAAATCACCGAACAGGAAATCCAAAAATATCTGACTGGTTCGTTCGGTAGGGAACTGGTTCTATACGATGAAATCGATTCGACGAACAATGCGGCAAAGCTGCTTGCAAAAAACGGCGCGCCGCACGGCGCGGCGGTGATCGCACGCCGGCAGACCGCGGGAAAAGGCCGACTTGGCCGGCGTTTTTATTCCCCGGCCGGAAGCGGGATCTACCTGACGGCGATCCTGCGTCCGGAAGTTTCGGTGGAACAGTCGATTTTGATCACCTCTGCGGCGGCAGTGGCAACCGCGCGCGCCATTGAGGAGGTTTCCGGGGTGCAGGTACGGATCAAATGGGTCAACGACCTTTACCTCGACGGAAAAAAGCTTTGCGGCATTCTGGCGGAATCAGCGCTGCGGCCGGAAGGCGGGCTTGCATATCTGGTGGTCGGCATCGGGGTGAACGTCACCTCCAGCGCTTTTCCGCCCGAGGTTGCGGATGTAGCGACTTCGCTCTCGGCGGGAACAGGGCGGTCAATCGACAGGAACCGTTTGATTGCCTCTGTGCTGAACCATCTCGAAGCGGTGTATGGGCAGCTTGCTTCCCGGGAATTTATGAAGGAATATCGGGAACGGTCCTGTGTGATCGGCCGGGAAGTGCGGATGATCCAGGGGGAACATGCCGAGCAGGCGACGGTATTGGACATTGACGAGGACGCGCGCCTGATTGTGCGCACGGCGGATGGAATAAAGACGGTCAGCACCGGGGAAGTAAGCCTCAGGGGGGATTTTAGATGACAGTTTATGTGATAGACGGACAGGGGGGTGGAATCGGCCGCAGCCTGATTGAACGTCTGCGCGGTGAAAAATTTGGCGCGCAGATTGTCGCGCTGGGGACGAACTCAGCGGCTGCCGCCGCAATGCGCAAAGCGGGTGCGGACGCTGGCGCGACCGGGGAGAATGCGGTTGTGCACTGCTGTGCGAAAGCGCGGGAAGAGGATCTGATCGCAGGGCCGCTCGGCATCATGATCGCAAACGCCATGTATGGGGAGATTTCGCCTGCGATGGCCCGTGCGGTCGGTGAGAGCGACGCGCATAAGATCCTGGTACCGGTGAGCAGGTGCCATGCGTCGGTGGCGGGCGCGGGGGAAAAATCCCTGAACGAATATATTGAGGACGCGGTGCGGCTGATACAATCTTTTAGAGAAGATCCCAAACGGTAAAATTTGTGTAAGAACGTGAGGAAATCGAAGGATTTACAAGAAAAAATGAGAAAGTCCCGGGAAATGCAGGATAATAGCAAATTACAAAGGTAGCAATTTACCATAATAAAGTGTAAAATGTACAAAGCGGTTACTCTTCCGCAAAACACTGAAATTATGGGAGAATGAGAATGAAAAAATTATTTGCTGCTGTTTTAGCGATTATGATGTGCGTTTCCGTTGCGGCCTGTGGCGGCAACAGTGCGGCCCCTGCTTCGAGCGCGGCGCCGGCTTCTTCCGCTGCGGAACCTGCTTCTGAGCCTGCCAGCGAACCCGCTTCCTCGGAAGCAGCGTCCGCCGCCGATACAACCCTGCCGGAAACACTGGTGGTTGGTCTGGACGCCTCTTTCCCCCCAATGGGATTTATGGATCAGAACAACAATGTCATCGGTGTGGATATCGATCTGGCCAAGGCGGTTTGCGAAAAGCTCGGTATCGGCTTTGAGGCAAAACCGATCGATTGGGATGCGAAGGACATGGAGCTTTCCTCTGACAAGATCAACTGCATCTGGAACGGCCTGACGATCACCGACGAACGTCTGGAAGCGTACGAGATGAGCCCAGCCTATATGGACAACGAGCAGGTCATCGTTGTGATGCAAGATTCCGAAATCAAGGCCAAAGCCGATCTCGCTGGCAAGACCGTCGCTGCGCAGAAGGATTCCTCCGGGCTTGAGGCGCTGCAGGGCGATGAGATCTACGCTTCGATTAAAGATGGCGTTGCCAAGGAATACGGCAACTATGTTGATGCGATGACCGATCTGGAAATTGGCCGCTGCGACGCGATTGTCATGGACTCGATCGTTGCGAACTACTACATCACCATGAACGCAAAGCCGATGGTTGTGCTGGAGGATAAGATGTCCTCCGAAGAGTACGGCATTGCTTTCAAGAAGGGCAACACCGCGCTGAAAGATGCTGTCTGGGGCGCCCTCAAGGAGCTCAAAGAAGAGGGCAAGATCGCGGAGATCTCGAACGAGTGGTTCGGCCGCGATGATATGATTATCATTGAATAAGAAAACTCTTCTGCATTTCACACAATCAAAACTGCACTCCCGCCTGTTTTTCAGGTGGGAGTGCGGGTTGTTTTATGGGGCCAATCGATTTAAAGCGGTATTTTATTAGCACCATAAAAGAACCCGCGGACAATGGACAATACAGGAAACAAAAAATTAGGAGCGTGCTTTTATGGCTTGGAGCGAAATTGTTGTTGTAACGCAGGCGCTGCTGCAGGGACTTGGGACGGTTTTGACCCTGTTCTTCGTGGTGATGATCGCCTCGATGCCGCTGGGGTTTTTGCTGACTCTGGCGTCGCGGTGCAGGTTTGCGCCGCTGCGGTGGGTGGTGAACGCTTACATCTATGTCATGCGCGGTACGCCGCTCATGCTCCAGCTTTTTTTCATCTATTATGGTTTGCCGTTCGTTTCGGACTTTTTCAAGATGGTGCTCAATTCGGCAATGGTCTGCGCGCTGCTCGGCTTCTCGCTCAACTACGCGGCCTATTTTGCGGAGATCTTTCGCGGAGGTCTGCTCGCGGTGGACAAGGGGCAATATGAGGCTTCGCAGGTACTGGGCCTCAGCCGTGTGCAGACAACGGTGCGCGTGATCCTGCCGCAGATGTTCCGCGTGGCGCTGCCCTCGATCACCAACGAATCAATCACGCTCATCAAGGACACGGCGCTGGTCTTTTCAATCTCGGTGCTGGAGATTCTCTACTACGCCAAAGCGGCCGTGACCCGCACCGGAAACGTGTTCCCATATGTGATTGCGTTCTTGATCTATCTGCTCCTAAACACCGTTCTCCAGCTGTTCTTTAACTGGCTCGAGAAAAAGCTTGATTATTGAGGAGGGCGTGCAGATGGAATTGATCCGTGTGGAAAATTTGAAAAAAGGCTTTGAAAATGTAAAGGTCCTCACCGATGTGAGCTTCACTGTCAATAAGGGTGATGTCATCGCTGTCATCGGTCCGTCAGGCGCGGGCAAAAGTACCATGCTGCGCTGTATCATCAATCTTGAAAAGATGGATGGAGGGACGGTCACGGTGGAAGGGGAGGACCTGATCCGGGATGGAGCCTACGCCACCCCTGAAAAGGTGAAAACCATTACAGCAAAGATGGGGATGGTTTTCCAAAGTTTCAACCTGTTCCCGCATCTTTCGGTGCGCAAAAACCTGACCATGCCGTTTGTGGTGGTGAAAGGCGCGACACAGGCGCAGGCCGACACGCGCGCGCAGTCTCTGCTCGAAAAAGTTGGACTCGCGGACAAGATTGATACGATGCCGGGAACCCTTTCGGGCGGGCAGAAGCAGCGGGTCGCGATCGCACGCGCGATGATGCTGAATCCCGACATCCTGCTGTTCGACGAGCCGACCTCGGCGCTCGATCCGCAGCTGACCGGCGAAGTGCTCAACGTCATGCGGCAGCTGGCACAGGAGCATGTCACGATGATTGTCGTGACCCATGAGATGTCGTTCGCGCGGGATGTCGCGAACAAGGTGCTCTTTATGTGCGACGGAGAGATTGCGGAATCCGGAACGCCGGACGAGCTCTTCAGCCATCCAAAGGATCGCCGGACAGCGGATTTCCTGGGAAAAGTATTCGAGGGATGAGTTTGGTATAATTTTTGTAAATTTTTTATATTCCTTGAAGTAAAAGCAAATATTGGGCACACTGAATAATAGCGCCCGGGAAATTTGGGCAAAATACTGCAAGGAGATTCGAAAATGAAAAAATCTGTAACATTGTTTTTGGCGGCAATCCTGTGCTTGGGGCTTTTCGCGGGCTGTGGGAAGGATACTTCCTCATCGGGCGATGGTTCGGCCCAGATGAAGGACGGCGAAAGCGTACAGACGGTTGTGGATAAGATTGTGGATGAGATTGGCATGCAGATGCCCAGCGATATCGACGACGGTATCTATAAGGATCTGTTCTACATCGATACGGCGGCCGACTGTGAGGAATACTATGGCAAGATGGCAATGACCATGACCAGCGCGGACAATGTCGTTGCAATCAAGGCGAAACCTGACAAAAAACAAACGGTTGTCGACGGGTTGACCAAACGCCTGGAGGATGTGCGCAATTCGTTCGCGCAGTACCTGCCCGACCAGAGCGAAAAGGCGCAAAAGGGTCAGGTGATCGAGAAGGGCGACTATGTATTCCTGTTGATTCTGGGCAGCGATGTGGAGAAATTTGACGCGGAAATGGAAAACGCGGTCAAAATCATCAACGAAGCGTTTGCCTAAAAGTCCGTTCATAAATTTGCACTTGTAAAAAAGGGCTGTATTTGGTAAAGTGTACTGGATAATAATTTCATGGCGGCTGCGCGGCGACCTTGCCGCACAGGCCCCATGGATTTATTCAGTACATTTTTATTTTCGACGAAGGAGCGGGTTCTGTGGTATTCAGCAGCATCCTTTTTCTGTTCCGGTTTCTGCCGGTGGCATTTTTGGCATACTACCTCACCCCGAAACGCCTGAAGAACCTCACCTTGCTGATTGCAAGCCTGGTGTTTTATTCCTGGGGCGAGGTGCGGTATTTTCCGATTATGGTTTCGGTGATCCTGGTGAACTACCTGGCGGGGCTGGGGATCGAGCGCTTCCGGGAAAGAAAGAAACTCTGCAGATCAATTCTGGTTGTTTCGCTTGTGTTCAGCCTGGGATTTCTGGCATTCTTTAAGTACACCAATTTTCTGCTGCAAAATCTGAACGGGATCTTCGGACTGTCGATCCCGTATCTCGGCCTGACGCTTCCGCTTGGTATCAGCTTCTATACCTTCCAGATCATGACCTATACGATCGACGTCTACTTCGGTAAAATTGAAACCGAACACAACATCATTAATTTCGGCACCTTTGTGGTGTTGTTCCCGCAGCTGATCGCGGGCCCGATCGTGAAGTTTTCGGACATCAGCGCCGAGCTTAAGGATCGTACGATCACCCCCAAAATGGTGCAGGACGGCATCGCGCTGTTCATCCTGGGCCTGGGGAGCAAGGTGCTTCTGGCCAACGCGATCGGCTCGCTCTGGACCGAGGTCGAAACACTTGGCTTCACGGCGGTTTCAACGCCGCTCGCGTGGCTGGGGATCATCGCGTTCACCCTGCAGATCTACTTCGATTTTTCCGGCTATTCGCTCATGGCGATCGGAATGGGCAAGGCGCTGGGATTTACCTTCCCGCAGAACTTCAACTACCCGTACATCTCCCGCAGCATCACCGAGTTCTGGCGGCGCTGGCACATGACCCTGTCCGGGTGGTTCCGGGAATATCTCTATTTCCCGCTGGGCGGCAGCCGGGTAAAGCCGCTGCGTTCCTACTTCAACCTGTTTGTCGTCTGGTTTGCGACCGGGCTCTGGCATGGCGCGAGCTGGAACTTTGTCCTTTGGGGGCTTTACTTCTTTGTGCTGATTTCGCTGGAGCGGCTTTGGCTGAAACCGTTTCTGGACAGGCACCGGCTTTTTTCCCATGTCTATCTGCTGTTTGCGGTGGTGATGGGATGGGTGCTTTTTGCGATCACTGACATGGGCAGGCTTGGCGTTTTCGTAGGACGGCTTTTTTCGTTTGTGCCGGGCAGCGACTGGATCTTTTACCTGCGTAACTACGCGGTGATTCTCGTCCTTGGGATCGTCTTTTCGATGCCGGTGCTCAATAAGATCCGGGACAAATGCCCGAGAATCACCAAGTGGTTTGCCATCCCGTTTCTGGCTCTGGTGTTCCTGCTTTCGACGGCATATCTCGTCGATTCGTCCTACAACCCATTCTTGTATTTCCGTTTTTAAGGAGGAAGGCAGATGCAGATTTTGAAAAAATACCCGCTGCTTATTTTGTTTGCGGCTTTCCTCATCATTACAAGCATCGCGGACATGTTCGTTTCCCGCCGGGAATTCTCCGAGATGGAAAACCGCTATCTGGAGCAGCGCCCGAAGTTCAGTTTCGCACAGCTCTGGCGCAACGAATATACCCCCAAATATGAAAAATACGTCAATGACCAGTTTATTGGCCGCGACGGCTGGATCACGCTGAAGTCGGTGAGTGAATCAGCGCTCGGCAAGATCGAGAATAACGGAATTGTCTATGGCAAAGAACATCATATGTTCGAATACTACCGTACCACCGACGAGCGCAGGATCGAACTGAACACCGGTTTCATCAACAAATTTATCGGGCAGTATGGTGAGAAAACCCCCATTACCGTTTCGATTATCCCAAACTCGTATGAAATTCTTGACGACCTCATGCCGGCGGGCCTTGAGAACATCGATCAGCAGGCGGTGATTGCCAAGGTCTACAGCGAGCTGGACAGCCGTGCCAAAACGCTCGACCTGGAGCCGGTGATGCGGCGGGCCGTTGCCGAAGCGAAAAAGAATAACCCACAGAGTTTTCCGGGAACCGAATCACAGATTTATTATCGCACAGACCACCATTGGACCACGTTGGGCGCTTACCATGCTTACCGGGCGTTTATACAGTCGCGCGGTTTGCAGGCGGTTGAACTCGGGGCTCTTGAGCCGCTTGCTTATTATGTGGATGGTTTCTATGGCAGCTATTACAGCAAATGCAAGCTCTTCTCAGCGGTGCCGGATACGATTGAGGTTTATGATATTCCGTTTGATTCCATCACCATCGACGGGGAAGAAAAGTCTACGCTGCACGATCTGTCGAAATGGACGGTGCGCGACAAGCACGCGGGATTCTTATGGGGCAATAACGGCCTCACGGTGATCAAATCGGAAAACAACCTGAACCACGCGGAAGGCGAGACCTCCCGGGTTCTGCTTATCAAGGACAGTTACGGCAATCCGTTCGCGCCGTTTTTGACCTATAGCTACGACGAAGTGTGGGTGATCGACCTGCGTTCGCTGCCGCAGAAGATGAGCGAACTGATGGAGGAAAACAGCTTCGATGACGTTCTTATTCTGTATAATTTCATGAACTACGCGAGCGACACCAACGTGGCGTTCATGACCTACTGAAAAAACCCACCGGCTATTCGCCGGTGGGTTTTTCTTCGAAGCTTTTTGGCCGATTCGTTTCTTGGCGAGATTTCGCTTCATCCTTAATAATTTCGTCAATGTCCGGAACCTGCGCCTTCATCGGGATGTGGATTTCAAAGGTTCCGGTGTCACCGCCGGCATCCCGGCTGTCTTCGGGAGCTATCTGGGATTTTTGCCGTTTTCGATCAATCATTTTTGCGAGTTTCGGGGTTATGATAACAATGAAATAAAGAATTGCAAGAATCCCGATAAATTTCAAGAAAAAGATGGTATAGGTGATAAACGGATCGGGCTGTTCCGCTTCCGGCTCTGCGTAGCCAGGATATGCGGAAGGGGACAGATACGGCGCCATGCCGTTTTGACTGGTAATCCGTGCAATGACTGCGAGCTCGGTCGCGGCAGGATTGGAGCTTTCGCCAAAATAGGATTCGTAACCACCGTCGGTATTTTCAAATAATGCGAGTGCGTCGAGCAGGTCGGCGTTGTTTTTTACAAAACGCGGGTCGTCGAGCGGCACGCCGCAGACCCGCAGCGCAATCAGCACACTTGCGGTATTTTCACAGTTTGGCTTTTTCTGCGCGGAGAAGGTTGCATTTGCATTTTGCTGGGCGGAAAGCCAGTCGATCGCCTTTTCTACGCTCGCGCTGACATAAGGAAGTTCCCGCGAGGGGGCCAGCGCGGTAATGGCCTTTGCGGTCATAAGCACATCCGGATCACGGCCGGTTGTCAAAGCAAAGCCTCCGGAACGCGTCTGGGAGGAAACAACATAATCGATCACGCCGGACGGAGCGTTGCGCGCGGACTCCGGGATTTTCTCCCCCACCGCATCGTAAGCCATCAGTGCGAAAAGCGCACCGTCCAGCCCATCCGCATAGAGATTTTCATGGGTGTACAGGCTTGAAAAGAGGTTGACTTTTTTATAGTCCTGCGGATCCTGACCGAGCTTAACCAGTGAAAGAATGCCGCGTTCCAGATCCACTGCAGAAAACCCGGAAGCAATGCCCGCGTCGAGCAAGGCATGGACCTGTTCCTGCACCTGCTGTTTCTGTGGACGCTGTCCGAGCGAATAGGCAATGGCACTGAAACTGCTTGGCGGATTCGCGTCGAGGTAATCCCAGGTTTGTTCTGGAACAGGGAACGTTTTTTGCGTCGTGTCGGCTGCCAACGCGGGAAGCGCCGCATAAACCATCAGGATGGCGCCCGTGGCAAAGGCCAGCAGTCGTCTTAACAAACAAAGATCCCCCTTCCAGATAAAAACATCAGGACATTAGTATAATACATCCAGGACAAGAATGCAACCATCCCCATGGGACTGGCGCGGCAAAAAAATAGTGTTTGAAAGAAAGCTCTATTTACGGTATAATAGCCGCAGGGCGGCCTGTTATACCAATGGCCGACGGTCTTACTCCGCACCATCAGCTGACGGCAATTTGCACAGCGGCAGATGGCGGACCTGAATGCGCGATATGGGCGGGCGCATACGGAAAAATACGGCCTGGTGACCTTAAACTGAGAGGAAAGATGCGAAAATGGCGACAAAATTTATAGTGCCCCTGCAAAAGCTGATCAAAGATTTCAACCTTGAGGTTTTATATATGCCCGAGGATGTAAGCACCATTGAAATCTCCACACCCGAGGTGAACCGTCCGGGTTTACAGCTCAGTGGCTTTTTTGATTATTTCGACAGTCAGCGCATCCAGATCCTCGGCAAAAGTGAATTTGCATTCCTCGACCGATTCAACGACGAGGAGCGAACCGCGCGTGTAAATGCCTATTTTGAGACGAAGCCGTCTGCGGTTGTCATCACCCGCAATATCGAGGTCCCTAAACGGATGATCAACGCCGCGACCAGCAACAAGGTCCCTCTTCTGCGCACCGCGGATGGCACCAGCCAGTTCATGGCAGGTCTCATCGCGGAGCTGAACGTTGAACTCGCTCCGCGTGTTACGCGTCACGGCGTACTGGTCGAGGTGTACGGTGAAGGAATCCTGCTGCTCGGTGAGAGCGGGGTCGGTAAGAGTGAAACGGCCATCGAGCTTGTCAAGCGCGGCCACCGGCTGATCGCGGACGACGCGGTTGAAATCCGCAAAGTCTCCAACAAAACGCTGGTCGGGTCCTCGCCGGAAAATATCCGCCACTTTATGGAGCTGCGCGGGGTGGGCATTATCAACGCTCGGAGGCTCTTTGGTATCGGCGCGGTCAAAATGACTGAGAAAATCAATATGGTCGTTCAGCTGGAGCTTTGGGATGCCACGAAGGTCTATGACCGTATGGGCATGAACGACGAATATATCGAGATGCTTGGCATCGAGGTACCGTCGCTCACCATCCCGGTGAAGCCGGGACGTAATCTGGCAATTATTATCGAAGTCGCGGCGATGAACAACCGTCAGAAAAGGATGGGATACAACGCCGCGCAGGAACTGCTCGAAAAGCTCGGCATGGTTGAGCCCGACGAGATCACAGATACAGACTGGAACGCATTTTAATGACATTTTGTCATCTTAGGAAAGGAATTTGGCAGCCAATGGAAATCATTGCGGAACCCCACAGCCACACAGTGGCCTGCAGTCACGCCTACAGCACCCTTTATGAAAATGTGCAGGCGGCAAAACAAAAAGGCCTTCGATTCCTCTGCTCGACCGAGCACGGCTCGGCCATGCCGGGCGCGCCTGAGCCGCTCTACTTTGGAAACCTGAAGACGTTGCCGGACGTAATAGATGGCATCATTGTTTTGAAGGGAGCGGAAGCAAACATCCTGGATTACGAAGGCAGCCTTGATGTGAAGCCTTCGCATCTGGAGAAACTTGGCTGGGTGATCGCTTCCTACCACGACGTCACCTGCCCGCACGCGTCCATCGCGGATCACACCGCCGGATGGATCGCGGTTGCAAAAAATCCGCTGGTCGATGTGATCGGGCACTGCGGAGACGAACGGTTCCGCTTTGATTACGAAGCGGGCGTTCAGGCGTTCGCCAAATATGGAAAGATTGTGGAAATCAATGCGCACTCTTTTGATTGCAGGCCGGGGGCATCGGAAAACTGCCGGGAAATTGCACTGCTCTGCAAGAAATACCGGGTTCCGGTGGTCTGTTCGTCCGACGCGCATTTCTTCACCCACATTGGTGAAACGAAAGCTGCGGAGGAGATGCTTTGTGAGATCGATTTTCCAGAGGAGCTCATCCTGAACGCAAATTATGACCGGTTTCTCTCGGTGGCGCGGGAAAAAACCGGCAGACAGCTCGTATGATGGAGGCAAGGCTGTAATATACTAAACTGAGCGAGGTGCATACCATGGGCTATTATGTGGGAATTGATCTCGGTGGGACAAATGTCGCGGTGGGGATCGTTGACGAGGAATATCGGATTATCGGGAAGGCGAACACAAAAACCAAGGCGTTCCATCCGGCCGAAGAGATTGCGGACGATATGGCCGCCACCACCCTAGAAGCGGCGAAAAACGCGGGGATTTCGATGCGCGAGGTCACATGGATCGGCGTGGGGACGCCCGGAACGGTAAATCCGGAAACCGGTGTGGTGGGGCTTGCGGCGAACCTTGGCTTTCACGATACGCCGCTCGCAAAGCTTGTTTCCGAACGGCTTAAAAAACCCCTCTACATTGAAAATGACGCGAACGCCGCCGCTTATGGCGAAATGATGGCGGGCGCGGCCAGCGGGCTCGAATCGGTCATTATGATCACGCTGGGCACCGGTGTTGGCGGCGGCATTATCATCGGTGGAAAAATCTATTCGGGATTTAACTATAAAGGCGCGGAACTTGGCCATCTTGGCATGGTTTATGACGGCGTGCCCTGCACCTGCGGGCGGCGCGGCTGTATCGAAAGCTATTGCTCGGTGACGGCGCTCATCCGGATCACGCGTGATGCGATGCAGCTCAACGCGAAATCGAAGATGTGGGATCTGGCGGACGGCAGCCTTGACAAGGTGAACGGCCGGACCGCGTTTGACGCAATGCGCGCCGGGGACCCGGCGGGCACAGCGGTAGTCGATCAGTATATCGACTATATTGCCTACGCTGTTTCGGGGATTATCAACCTGTTTCAGCCGCAGGCGGTGGTCATCGGCGGCGGCATCAGCAAAGAAGGCGAAACGCTGTTCGGACCGGTGCGGGAACGGGCCTATCCGCAGACTTTCAATCACGACCCGGAGAATTGCACCCGGATTTTGCAGGCAAAGCTTGGCAACGACGCGGGCATCATTGGTGCGGCGCTGCTGGGCAAACAATATTAATTTTATCTGACGGGGGAAAGCATGGAACAATTAAACGAGCTGGCAGCCTACTGTGCGGAAATCGGATGCGCCTGCTGGAAAGACGAACCGATGTCCGCGCACACCTCGTTTAAAATCGGCGGAAACGCTGACCTGATGATGAAACCGAAGGACGGAGAAATGGCGGCACTCCTTCTGCGCCGCGCAGGGGAGCTCGATGTGCCGGTTGCGATTGTTGGAAAGGGTTCCGACCTGCTGGTTTCCGACAAAGGGATTCGCGGCGGGGTGCTGTCGCTTGACGAACAGGCGGCGCAGCCAAAGCTGCTTGGCGAAACAGAGATCTCCTGCCCAGCGGGCGCGAGCCTCACGGCGCTTTGTGTCTTTGCGCAAAAACAGGGTCTTACCGGGTTGGAATTCGCTTATGGCATTCCTGGAAGTGTGGGCGGCGCGGTTTATATGAACGCGGGCGCTTACGGCGGGGAAATCCGTGACGTATTGGAAAAAGTGGATTATCTTGACACGGATGGGAATGCTTTGGAAAAAACAGCGGAGGAGCTGACGCTTTCCTACCGGCACAGCTGGTTCACTGACCATCCGGGATGTCTCATCACCGAAGCGGTTTTTTCGCTTCAAAAAGGCGGACCGGCTGCGATTAAGGCAAAGATGGATGATCTGATGCAGCGGCGTGTCGCCAAACAGCCGCTTGAATATCCGAGCGCGGGCAGCACCTTTAAGCGGCCGTCAGGCGCTTATGCTTCGGCGCTGATCGACCAGTGCGGACTCAAGGGCGTGCGCGTCGGCGGCGCGATGGTGAGCGAAAAGCACGCGGGCTTCCTCATCAATTATGACCACGCGACCTGTGAGGATGTCCGCCGTCTCGTGCGGCTGGTGCAGAATACGGTACAAGAAAAGACCGGTTACCGGTTGGAATGTGAAATTAAACTTTTGGGCGAAGACGGCTGAGTCCGGCTGCGCCGCTGCCCCAATCCGGGGCGCAGGGAGGCGGGTATGGAATTTGTAATCATCACCGGCATGTCCGGTTCGGGAAAGTCCCGCGCGATCGCGGCGATGGAGGATATCGGCTACTATTGTGTCGATAATTTGCCGCCGAAGATGGTGCGGGCGTTCACCGATCTCTGCATGCAGGCCGACCAGAAGGCCGAAAAGGTCGCGATCGTCATCGATGCGCGCAGCCGGGAGATTTTCGGAGATATTTTCGATGAGCTGGAAGAATTTTTTGAGTCGGCAAGCGGTTTTCGCATCCTGTTTCTTGACTGCGACGACGCCACCCTTATCCAGCGTTATAAGGAAACACGCCGCCGCCATCCGTTGATGGATGAACAGAACACTTCGATTGAGGAGGCGGTCGCGCAGGAGCGCAGTCTGCTCGAACGAATGCGGCAGAATGCGGATTATGTGGTCGATACCACCTACCTTTCGGTGAATCAGCTGCGGGAAAAGATCGTGGCAATGTTTCTGGACGACAAAAACCAGTCGATGCTGGTCAACTGCATGTCGTTCGGTTTTAAGTACGGTTTGCCGAAAGAGGCAGATCTGGTTTTCGACGTGCGCTGTCTGCCGAATCCGTTTTATGTCCCGGAGCTCAAATCCCAGACCGGGCTGGATGCGCCGGTGCGGGAGTATGTGCTCCAGTGGGAACAGGCGCAGAACCTGATTCCCAAGCTCTTTGACCTGGTCGATTATCTGCTGCCGCTCTACCGTGACGAAGGCAAGACCCAGCTTACGATAGCGGTCGGCTGCACCGGAGGAAAGCACCGTTCGGTGGTGTTCGCGCAGCTTTTGGGGGAACATATGAAGGAGCAGAAGGTGCGCACCACCGTGACGCATCGGGATATCGCAAAACATAAGGAGTAGTCATGTCATTTGCGTATCATGTGAAAAATGAAATCTGCCAGAACAGGCCGTTTCGCCAGCGCAGCCGCAAAGCGTTGGCCTACGGCCTTTTGCTGTTTGGAAAAACCTTTGGGGAGGAGAGTATCTCGATCCACACCGAACATAAGGTCGTGGCACGGCTTTATGCCGACAGTATCACCGACCTTGTGGGCCTTTCGGAGAGCATCACGATGCGGGAGGTCAAACGCCAGGATCGCCGAAGCGTCTATATCGTTAATGTGGACGGGCTTTCCGACCGGATCGCGGTGCTTTCCTATTTCGGCTGCAAAGCCGGCGAGGATTGTATGCGTATCCGGGAGGGGCGGCTTTCGGAACGCGAACGGCCGGTTTTCCTTGCGGGGGCGTTTTTGGCCTGCGGCGGGATTGCCGATCCGGAAAAGAGCTATCAACTCGAATTTGCGATGCCGCAGAAAGAGCTCTGCGACGACCTGGAGGCATTTCTGACCGAATACCTTTCGGAACCGAAGCGGACGACTCGCCGCAATGATTATCTGCTCTATTATAAAGAAAGTGAACACATAGAGGACCTGCTCACCTATATTGGCGCGCCAAAGTCCGCTCTGGAGCTGATGGAGGTGAAGATTGTCAAGGAGGTGCGCAACCGGGTTAACCGGGAGACCAACTGCGAGACCGCCAACATCGGCAAAACGATTGACGCCGCGATGCCGCAGGTCGAAGCGATCGGCCGGATTGCGGCCACCTGCGGGTTTGGGGCGCTCGACGAGGATCTGCGGGAGCTGGCGCAGCTGCGGCTTGACAATCCGGAGATGTCGCTGCGGGAATTGGGCGCGGCGCTTTCCAGCCCGATCTCGCGCTCCGGCGTGAACCACCGGCTTCGGAGAATTTTGGAGTTTGCAAAAACAATTGGATAAAGGAGGGCTATCTGTGATTTTAACGACTACGCCTTCGATCGAAGGCAAAGCGATCAAAGAGTATAAGGGTATTGTGTTTGGGGAGGTGGTCTCTGGGGTGGACTTCGTCAAAGACTTCACGGCGGGACTTTCAAACTTTTTCGGGGGGCGGTCCGGCACCTATGAGGAGGAGCTGCTGCGTGCGCGGGAAGAAGCGATGAGCGAGCTTTCCGAACGGGCGCGCGCGCTCGGAGCGAACGCGGTGGTCGGAATCGACATCGATTATGAAGTGCTTGGCGCAAACAACGGTATGCTGATGGTGACCGCATCCGGTACGGCGGTTTGGTATGAATAAAATCCGGGAGGGATTTTCACATGGGCGATTTTGCACATCTGCACGTACATACGGAATACAGCCTTTTGGACGGCGCCTGCCGGATTGAGCGGCTGATCGAACGCGCTAAAGCTCTGGGGCAAAGTTCGATCGCGATCACGGACCATGGTGTGATGTTCGGCGTGATCGATTTTTATAAGTGTGCGAAGAAAAGCGGCGTCAAGCCGGTGATTGGGTGTGAGGTGTATGTCGCGCCGCGCACCCGCTTTGACAAGGTGCATAAGGTGGATTCATCACCGTACCATCTGGTGCTGCTCTGTAAAGACAACACCGGCTATCAGAACCTGATCAAAATGGTCTCAACCGGTTTTGTGGAGGGCTTCTACGGCAAGCCCCGCATCGACCGCGATCTGCTCGAAAAATACCACGAGGGGCTGATCTGCCTGTCCGCCTGCCTGGCGGGAGAGATGCCCCGGCTGCTGGCCGCCGGGGATTACGAAGAAGCGAAGAAAACCGCCCTCTGGTACCGCGACCTGTTTGGACCGGAGGACTACTTTATCGAGATCCAGGATCATGGGATCCCGCTGCAGCGGCAGATCCTGCCGGACCTTCGGAAGCTCGCGCAGGAGACAGGCGTTGGGCTTGTGGCGACAAACGACGCGCATTATATCGAAAAAGAGGACGCCAAGATGCAAAGCGTCCTCATTTGTATCCAGACAAATACCACGGTGGACGAGCCAGGCGACCTGGAATTTGAAACCGAAGAGTTCTACATCAAATCTCGTGAGGAGATGGAGGATCTTTTCAAAAATTTTCCCGGCGCGATTGAAAACACCCTGAAGATAGCGCAGCGGTGCAACGTCGAATTTGAATTCGGCAATACCAAACTGCCGCTTTTTGTTGCGCCGGGTGGGGAAGACAACCGCGATTATTTCCGACGGCTTTGCTACGAAGGGCTGCGCCGTTACTATGGAGAAAACCCCGAGCCGGAGATCGCGCAGCGGCTGGAATATGAGCTCGGAATCGTCGAAAAGATGGGATATGTGGATTATTATCTCATCGTTTTCGATTTTATCAACTATGCGAAAAGCCAGGGCATCCCGGTTGGGCCGGGGCGCGGTTCGGGCGCGGGAAGCCTCGCGGCCTACTGCATCGGCATCACCGGAATCGACCCGATCAAATATAATCTGCTGTTCGAACGTTTTTTAAACCCGGAGCGGATCAGCATGCCCGACTTTGATATCGATTTCTGCTACGAACGGCGGCAGGAGGTCATCGACTATGTTGTGCAGAAGTACGGCCCCGATCATGTGGCGCAGATCATCACCTTTGGTACAATGGCCGCGCGCGGCGCGATCCGGGACGTGGGGCGCGCGCTCGGTATGCCGTATCAGCAGGTGGACGGCATCGCAAAACTGGTGCCCAACGAGCTCAAGATGACGCTTGATAAAGCGATTAAGGTTTCAAACGATCTCAAGGAGTCGATGAACCAAGACCCGAAGGTCCGCCAGCTGCTGGACATGGCGCGCAAGATCGAGGGTATGCCCCGCCACGCCTCAACCCATGCGGCCGGCGTGGTCATTACCCGTGACCCGGTGGACACCTATGTACCGCTTTACAAGGCGGAGGAGACGATGCCGGTCACCGAGTTCACCATGACGACGCTCGAAGAGCTGGGGCTGCTTAAAATGGACTTCCTGGGGCTTCGTACGCTGACGGTCATCAGCTATGCGGAAAAGGAAGTGCGCAAATACAGTGCAGGTTTCAATATCAATGAGATTCCATTGGACGACCCGGACACCTTCGCAATGCTCACAAAAGGGCAATGCGTAGGCGTCTTCCAGTTCGAGTCCGCGGGCATGCGGGGTGTGATCGCACAGCTGCACCCAACCTCGATCGAAGATCTCATAGCGGTCATTTCACTTTACCGGCCAGGCCCTATGGATTCGATCCCGATCTATATCCGCAACCGCCACAATCCCGAGCTTGTCACCTATAAACATCCGCTTTTAAAGCCAATCCTGGAAGTTACACACGGCTGCATTGTCTATCAGGAGCAGGTTATGCAGATCTGCCGTGAGCTTGGCGGCTATTCCTACGGCCGCGCCGATCTGGTGCGGCGCGCAATGAGTAAGAAAAAGCATGACGTGATGGAGAAGGAACGGGGAGTCTTTGTCGAGGGATGCCTGAAGAACGGCGTTTCTGCCGAAATTGCAAACCAGATTTTTGACGAGATGAGTTCGTTTGCGTCCTACGCATTCAATAAATCCCACGCGGCGGCCTACGCGTTTGTTTCCTATCAGACGGCGTACCTCAAATGCCATTATCCAAAGGAATTTATGGCGGCGCTGCTCACCAGCGTGCTCGACAATACCGACAAGGTGATCGAATATATCGGGGAATGCGGCAAGCTTGGCATCCGGGTGCTGCCGCCGGATGTGAATACATCGGGTGAAGGATTCACCGTGACGGAAGACGGGATCCGGTTCGGCCTGCTCGCGGTCAAGAATATCGGCCGCGGCTTTATCCGCGAGCTGCTTGCTGAGCGGGAAAATGACGGAAAGTTCAAAACCTTTACAGATTTTGCGGAGCGGATGTACGGCAAGGAAATGAACAAGCGCGCTGTTGAGAGCTTCATCAAGTCGGGCGCGCTCGACTGTGTCTGTCCGAACCGCCATCAGATGCTGGAAGGTTATGAAAGCGTGCTGGATGACATCGATGCGGCGCAGAAGCGCAATATCGCGGGTCAGATCAATCTCTTTGATGCACCGGCGGCGAGCGCGCATCGGGAGCATGTGCTCCCGGATGTGGAGGAGCTGGAACCCGCGAAGCTGCTTGCAATGGAAAAAGAGACGACTGGCCTTTATATCAGCGGGCATCCGTTGGCACGGTATAACGACCTGATTGGCCGGCATCACTGCACGTTGGTCGCGGATATTTCCCAGTCGGAGGAACGGGGCAGCAATATCCGCGATGGCGAAACGGTCTATGTCGCTGCGATCGTCAATTCCAAACGGCTCAAATCTACCCGCGGCGGAGAAATGATGGCCTTTATCCATCTGGAAGACACGACCGGCGGCATCGAAATGCTCACCTTCCCGAAAGTCCTGGCGCAGACCTCCGCAAAGCTTACGGAGGGAACGGTTGTGGTGGTGAGGGCCCGCGTTTCTATGCGGGAGGAGGAAGAAGCCAAGTTGATTTGCGAAGACGCCTGGCTGCCGGAAAACTTTACCCGCACGCCGGCGCAGCAAAAGCCCGCCGCAGGACAGAAACGCAGCAAAAACCCCGGGCTTTACCTGCGGTTGGAAAGCAGCGAAACGCCGGTTTTTGAAAGGGTGAAGAATCTGCTCTCCATCTTCGATGGAGTCAATGCGGTGTATTTCTTTTTTCAGGATACAGGAAAATATAATGTTGCGGCCAAGACGCTTTGGGTTGACTGGAATCCGGTATTGGAGCGGGAACTGAAAAAATTGTTGGGCGAAGCAAACGTAGTTTTCCGAGTATGAATAGAAAAGCTTTGAAATTGTATGATAATATAGTAAAATTTGATAAAGATGAATGTGATCGCTTGAACAGGATAACGAGATCCAGTATAATGATACACGGTCAACAAGATTGTTTTTTCTGTATCAATCTACGCTAGAATCGGGCGGGAAATCCGCAGGGAGGACGCGAACTATGGAAAACAGGCAAAAGACGATTGGTGTTTTAACGAGCGGCGGCGACGCACCGGGTATGAATGCGGCAGTCCGGTCGGTTGTCCGAAGCGCACTTTACAAGAATATCCGTGTCATTGGTATCCGGCGCGGATATACCGGCCTTTTGGCGCGCGACATGGTGGAAATGAACCTGCGCAGCGTCTGCGATACGCTGCACCGCGGCGGCACTGTGCTCTACACTGCACGCTGTCCGGAATTTGCAACTGATGAGGGCGTGGAGCTTGGCAAGCAGGTCTGCGAGGAGATCGGTATTGACGGCCTTGTCGTCATCGGCGGTGACGGTTCTTTCCGCGGCGCCCGCGACCTGTCGCTCAAAGGAATTCCCTGCATTGGTATTCCCGGTACCATCGATAATGACATCGCATCCAGTGACTATACAGTCGGTTTTGATACGGCGGTCAATACGGTCATGGATATGGTCGATAAACTGCGCGACACCTCCCAGTCCCACGACCGCTGTTCGGTCGTCGAGGTGATGGGCCGCCGCTGCGGCGACATTGCCCTGCACGCCGGTATCGCCTGCGGCGCGGTTGCGATTCTTGTGCCGGAGATGCCCTTCACCATAGAAGGCATTGTCGAAAAGATGCAGCGAACCCTGCGTACCGGAAAAAAGCACTTCATTGTCATGGTTGCGGAAGGAGTGACCCATGCGGGTGGCATCGGCTCGGTGCATGATCTTGCTGAGGAGATTGAGAAACGCACCGGCGTGGAAACCCGCGCGACTGTTCTGGGGCATGTGCAGCGCGGCGGCGCACCGACCGCCCGGGAACGTGTGCTCGCGAGCGAAATGGGCTTTCATGCGGTTGAGCTGCTGGAACAGGGTATCGGAAACCGTGTCGTGATCAGCCACGAAAATAAGATTGTCGATTATGATATTCTGGAAGCGCTGAATATGAAAAAAGATTTTAATAAGCGCCTTTACGAGATTGCGGACGCCATCTCGATTTGAGGAAGGAAAAGCTCCTGTTTTGGCAGGGGCTTTTTTGATTGCGGTTTTGTCTGTTATTTGGTACAATGGCAGGGTATGGAGGTGGTTCAAATGAACAAAAAAATTTGGCGGGTTTTGCTGCTGTCGCTCGTCACCGGGCTTATCCACACAGTAGTTACGCATTTTGCGGTGCAGGCCATGGTAAGGGGAACCAGCGAATGGACGCCTGAAATGGGGAACCGGCTTTTCGTCCTGACCTTTTCGCTGGCCATACTTTTAATTCTCATTTCCGGGATTCTGGGCCTGCGGGGATTCACCCGCAGAGAGGCTGCAAAGTCAGCCGCGCTGATGAGTGGGTATTACCTGATCTGTTTCCTGCTCGAACAGGCGTCCCAGCAACTCGGGCTTTTCGGAGTAATGTCATTTGTCGATTTGTTCCTGTTCATTCCGTTGGCGGTCTATACCGAGATCTTTTCGCTGCTGATGCGGCTGACCGGTTTGAGCGCTTATCTTTTGGTATGGCCGTGCTTGCTGCTGCCGTTTCTCTATGCCCTTTTCGCGCGCCCGGGGAAAGCCGTCCCCCAAAATGCGGCAGAAATGCCGGACGGGCTGTGCTATCATGAAAAGGACAAGGGGGAGTAAAAGATGTTTTGGAAGAAAGCGCTGGAAAAGCCATATGTCGCCTGCATTGTCCCAGCGGCGGGAAATTCGACCCGCATGAATGGGATTGACAAGCAGTTCGAGGAAATTGAAGGCATGCCGGTCATTGTGCGTACGCTGCAGGCGCTCTCCTGGAGCGACTGGATCGATGAGATTGTCATCGTAGCGCGGCAGGCGGACATCCCGGATATGCTCGCGCTGATCCGCGCTTATGCGATCCCAAAGGTCCGATCGGTCGTGACAGGTGGAGACACCCGCCGCAAGTCGGTCGAATGCGGGCTGGCGGCGGTGAGCGAGCAGACACAGTATATTGCCGTCCACGACGGCGCGCGGCCGCTGGTGCCGCAGCAGGTGATCGCGGATGCGGTGATGGACGCTTTTCGCTGCGGCGCGGCTGCGGCCGCGGTGCCGGTGGTGGATACAATCAAGGTTGCGGACGCGGACCGCAAAATCGTCGACACGCCGGACAGAAGGCGGCTATACGCGGTACAGACGCCGCAGGTGTTTGAGATTGCGCGTTACCGGCAGGCTGTGCGGGAGGCAAAGGGCGATTTCACTGACGACTGCCAGATGCTGGAATCGATCGGGCAGCCGGTTTATCTGACCAAGGGAGACTACATAAACCTGAAAATTACGACGCCGGTCGACCTGCTGACAGCGCAGGCGATCGTACTGGCACAAGAGGGAGAACGGTTATGAAGATGCGGATTGGACATGGATACGACGCACATCGGCTGTTGGAAGGCCGGAAGCTGGTTCTCGGCGGGGTTGAAATCCCATATGAAAAAGGACTGCTCGGGCATTCGGACGCGGACGTGCTGACCCACGCGGTGATGGATGCGATCCTCGGCGCGCTGGCAATGGGGGATATCGGTACGCTATTCCCGGACAGTGATCCGTCCTATAAGGATGCGGACAGCGTCCGCCTGCTCACAAAGGTGCGGATGCTGATGGAACAGATGGGCTGGCAGCTCGGTAATCTCGACGTGACGGTCATTGCGCAGGCGCCGAAGCTGAAGCCGTATATTTCGCAGATGCGGGAAATCATCGCACAAACCTGCGCCGCACAGCTTGCGGATGTGAACATCAAAGCGACGACCGAGGAAAAGATGGGTTTTACCGGCAGCGGCGAAGGAATTTCGGCGCACGCGGTCTGCATTCTGGAGGCGGCGGGGGATTCGCTTCAAACAGGCCGGTAGGAGCGGCCAGGCGACAGGGACGCGCCTTTGCGCATAAGATGATACAGCGGTATTGCATGCCGCTGTATTTTGTTATGTTAGGGGAATTTTTTATGGCAAATATAGATCATCCGCTTTTGGTGGTGCGTTCGATCACCAACGCGATGAGAGGACAGAAGATACTGGAACAGAACGGAATCCCGGCCTATGTGCAGCGCAATACCCTGCCAAGCAGCAAACAGGGCTGCGGCTATGCCCTGAAGATCACCGGCAGCGTGGAGAAGGCGGTCAATCTGCTCGCTGCCGCTGACATCAAGGTGACTGAGATACAGGGAGGTTAAGCGGATGACCTATTTTGACAACGCCGCTACAACCTTCCCAAAACCGCTTGCTGTCAAGGCGGCTGTCGACCAGGCTCTGGTGCGGTACGGCGCGAACCCGGGCCGCAGCGGACATGACCTTTCGGTGGAAACGGCCGAACAGGTATTTGGGGTGCGCACCAAAGCGGCCGCTTTCTTCGGCGCGGCGGATGAATCGCAGATCGTTTTTACCCAGAACTGCACCTACGCGGTCAACATCGTGATCAAGGGACTTCTCTGCCATGGCGATCATGTGATCATCTCGGATCTCGAACACAATGCCGTCCTGCGTCCGGTGCACGCGCTGGCGACCCGTGGGGTCATCACCTACAGTATGGCAAAAACCTCGCTCGACGACGAGGAAACGGTCGACGCTTTCCGGCGGCTGATCCGTCCGGAAACAAGGGCGATCATCACAACGCACGCGTCGAATGTGTTTGGCGTTAAAATACCGATTGAAAAGCTGGCGGTTCTCGCGCGGCAATATGGGTTATACTTTATCGTGGATGCCGCGCAGACGGCAGGCGTGGAACCGATCGACGTGTCCGGCATGGGAATCGATTTTCTCTGTACCGCCGGGCATAAAAGTCTCTACGGCCCGACCGGAACCGGGCTGCTCATCACCGCGCTCGGAAGCCGGCTTACACCGTTGGCGGAAGGCGGCACAGGCAGCGTTTCGGCGGACTATAACCAGCCGGATTTCATGCCGGACCGGCACGAATCCGGCACGCTCAACACGGTCGGCATCCTTGGGCTTGGCGCGGGGATTGACTTTGTAAACCGTCACGGAATCGGGCGCATCGCGCATTATGAAACAATGGTCGCACGGTGTATCTATGATGAAATCAGTACGGAACCGAATGTGGTTCTTTATACGCCCGCGCCGCAGCAAGGTGTGAACCTGCCTGTTTTAAGCTTCAATATCAAAGGAAAGTCTTCAGAGGAGACGACCGGGCTCTTAAACCAGGCGGGCTTTGCGCTGCGCGGCGGACTGCACTGCGCGCCGTCCGCGCATGAAAAGTACGGCACGCTTGACGGCGGAACCGCGCGGATCAGCGTTGGGGCGTTCAATACGGTGGAGCAGGGATACGACCTGGCTTGCGCGATCAAACGGATTGCGCGTGCGGGTGGGTAAGTGCTGCCGGAGGGATCAAAAAAAAGATTGATTTCATACCAGGATGTGATAAAATAGTAGAGGGAGTGCGCACGTGGGTTTTGTCCGCCTGTGTGTTCCGAAAGCCGAAGGAGATTAAAAGCATGACAAGATTCCTCTACCTGATGGATACTTTCCGGACGATCCATTGGTACGATATTTTAGATATCCTCATCGTTGCATATTTGATTTATCAGGCGATCAAGCTTGTGCGCGAGACACGCGCCGCCCAGCTGGTCAAGGGCATCGGGGCGCTGCTCGCGCTCAATCTGCTTGCGGACAAGGTTGGACTGCAGACGATGAGTTTTCTCATGTCCAATATCCTGCAGATTGGGCTGTTCGCGCTGGTGGTTGTGTTCCAGCCGGAACTGCGCCGCGCGCTGGAGCAAGTTGGGCGTACCCGGATTTCGAAACTGAATGTGTTCTCCCAGGGCCTTAACGAGCAGCAGACCAGAGAGGGCTGGCGCAAATTCATCGCGGCGCTTGTGGATGAGGCGGCTTCACTTTCCCGCCAGAAGATCGGCGCGCTGGTGGTCATCGAACAGAAAACCAAACTTGGGGACATCATCAAGACCGGTACCATCATTGATTCCGCGCCCACACCGGAGCTCATCGGGAATATCTTTTTCCCGAATTCCCCGCTGCATGACGGCGCGATGATTGTGCGTGACGGCCGGCTTTACGCGGCCGGATGCTTTCTGCCGCTTTCCGATAATTCAGAGATCAGCCGGGAGCTGGGGACCCGCCACCGCGCCGCGCTCGGCATGAGCGAAGCCAGCGACGCAATCATTGTGGTCGTTTCAGAGGAGACAGGGCTGATTACCGTCTGCCAAAACGGACGGTTGGAACGCGGCTACAGCCTGCCGCGGCTGGAGGAGCTGCTCAAAAACACGTTGATCCCGGAGAAGGCTGTTTCTGAACCTTCCGAAAAGAAATTTGAACTGTGGAAGGGGAAGAAAAAATGAAAATAAGTTTTTCCAAGCTGTTTGACAACAAACGGTTTTTGATGTTTTTTTCCCTGGCTCTGGCAATTATCGCCTGGCTCATCACCGTTACGGCGATCAATCCGAACACGCGCGATGAAATCGACGGAATTGAGGTCAACATCGCGGAAGCCCCCACCACCGTGGCCATTTTGGAACCGCTCAACCTGAACATTGTGGAAGGCGCTTTTGCCACTGTTTCGGCAGTGGTCGAAGGGCCGCGGTATATCGTGGGCGGTTTGTCGGGATCGGATATCGATGTGGTGGCCGAGCTTTCCGGCATCAGCAGTTATGGCACCTACGACGTGAAGCTTTCCGGAAGCGACAAGTTCGGCAAGGGTTTCACCGTGCTGGAGATAAAGCCAAAAACCATCCAAATCCGGGTTGACCGCAAAGCAACCAAAAAATTCTCGATCTCCTCGGATATTGAAGGACTGAAGGTGCCGGATGGATATATCCGTTCGGATGTGGTTGTGAGCCCGAAGGAGGTCACGATCACCGGTCCGGAGGCGGATGTCAATCGGATTGATAAATGTGTGGCGGCAGCGGTCTTTGACGAGCCGCTGACCGCGAACCGGACGGTTAAGAGTGATATCATGCTTTACGACAGTGAGGGAAACGAGATCGATAAATCTCTGCTGACGATGGACCCGGTGTCGGTGGATATTACTGTTCCAGTGCTCAAGAAGAAGAACCTGCCGGTTAAGTTTGAGTACCTCTATCTGCCGAAGGGTATGCCGCGGGACCCGCTCGATTATACCCTTTCGGAGGGGTCCATCGAGGTTGCCGGGCCGGCAAATATGGTTGATCTCTATGAGGATCTCAATATCGGCTATGTCGATTTCAGCGAGATCACCAAGGATAAGGTCTTTGTATTCCCGGTGGAATTGCCGAGCGGCTTTATCAATCTGGAGGACGTTACCCGCATCAGCCTCTCGTTTGACACGGAGAATATGGTGACCGGAGATTTTGCGGTGACCAACATCAAAGCGACTAATGTTCCGGTCAACTATGAAGTCACAGTTGAAACGCCGCGAATCACCGGCGTTCATATGATCGGCGAAGCGGAGATTATGGAGACGCTCACCTCTGACGACCTGGTCGCGGAGGTCGACATCTCCGACCGCGAGATTACGCCGGGACCATATAACCTCCCGGTGCGCATTTCGGCTCCAAGCAAGGGGATTGTCTGGGCCACCGGTGAGTATACCGCGGTTGTGACCATCAAGGAAAAATAAACGCAGATACCGGGGGCGTCCGAAACTTTGGACGCCCCCGATTTATTTGGAGGGGAAGATCAATGGCAGTCATCATAAGCGGAATTGTCACCGGCCTTACCGAAGACCCATCCGCCGCAATCGTCAAAGCCCGTAAGCGACTGGGAATACAGGAGAGCGATGTCAAGGAAAGCTGTATCGTCAAAACATCGCTTGACGCGCGCAAACAAAGTGATATCCATTTTGTCCATTCGGTCGCGCTCACGCTTTATGCGGATGAGGCGAAAGTGTCCGCGCGCGCGGCGGATAAACAGGTCGCCCTGCGTGAAGAGCAGCCGCTCGAAGTTACGGTGGGGAATCGACCGCTGCCGCACCGGCCGGTGATAGCCGGGTTTGGTCCGGCCGGAATGTTCGCTGGTCTGCTGCTCGCACGGTACGGATACCGCCCGCTGATTCTCGAACGTGGAGATGAAATCAGCCGCCGGGTGCAGGCGGTCGAAACTTTCTGGGCAACCGGGAAGCTCGATCCGGACACGAATGTGCAGTTTGGGGAAGGCGGTGCCGGAACCTTCTCAGACGGCAAGCTCACCACCCGTATCGGCGACCCGAAATGCTCCTGGGTGGTGCGGGAATTTGTTCGGTTCGGCGCGCCGCCCGAGATTTTGCAGAAGGCAAAGCCGCACATCGGCACCGACCGCCTGCGGGAGGTCGTCGGGCGCATCCGGTCGGAAATCCTTTCACTCGGCGGGGAAATCCGCTTTCGTACGCCGCTCACTGGGCTGCGGGTGCGAAATGGCTCGGTTACGGCAGCGCTCACGCCGGAGGGGGAAATTCCCACCGGGATTGTGATCCTTGCAACCGGACACAGCGCGCGGGATACTTTCCGGATGCTTTATGAAAACGGCTTTGCCATGGAGCCGAAGCCGTTTTCGGTCGGTGTGCGGGTTGAACACCTGCAAAGCGAGATCGACCGTGGTCTGTATGGAAAGCTCGCCGGCCATCCGGTATTGCCGGTGGGAGAATACCAGCTTTCGCACCGCAGGAACGGGCGCGGCGTTTATACCTTCTGTATGTGTCCAGGTGGCGTGGTGGTGCCCGCCGCATCGGAAACGGGCATGGCCGTGACCAATGGGATGAGTTATTTTGCACGCGATGGGAAAAACGCAAACGCGGCGGTCGCGGTCGCGGTCACACCGGGTGATTACGGTCGCGGCGCGCTCGACGGCGTGTGTTTCCAGCAGGAACTGGAACGCCGGGCATTTCAGGCGGCCGGGGGAGGCTACCGCGCGCCGGCGCAGGACGCGGCACATTTTTTGAACAGCAAACCGGGCCTTACAATCGGGCGGGTACAGCCGACCTATGCGCGCGGCGTGGAGCCTTGCGATTTTTCGGATCTTTTTCCCGGATTTGTGACGGAAATGCTGCGGCTCGGACTTCAAAACTTTAACGCCAAGCTGCCAGGTTTTGCCGCGCCGGATACGCTGCTCACCGGTGTGGAAACACGGACCTCCTCACCAGTGCGGATCTTGCGGGGGGAGGACTGCCAGTCACTGTCCGCAAAAGGGCTTTATCCCTGTGCAGAGGGCGCCGGATATGCGGGCGGTATCATGAGCGCGGCAGTGGACGGACTGCGGGTGTCGCAGGCGGTCATTGCGCAAGCGGCGCCTGCGGCAGGGGAATAAACGATCTGCCCGTGTAGCGTGGGACTGGTCGGCGGCATAAGATGGAATATCTTCGTCTGAGGAGGTATGCCATGAAAATCGGGGTAGCGCTATCCGGAAGCGGACCGGGCGCGCAGGCCGCTTATGCCTTTGCCGACGAGCTGATGCGGTGCTCGGTCAAAATCGATCTCTTATCGGTGACTTCGCTCGCAGCAGTTTCCTGCATGTTGTGGGCCAAAGGCCTGGAACCGGAGGAAATTCACGAGTTGATGACCCTGTTGGAAGCCTCCCACACGCCAGCATGCGGGCTGCGGCAGATAGAAAAGATGGGGGTATTTTCTCCGGGAGCGGGTTGCCCGCTCGCGGTGAATTCGGCGGATATCGCGACTGGCGTCACAGTGATCCATACCGACCAGTTCCATTCAGACGCGTGGAATCTGAAAACCTGTCCGCTCGCGGGCAACGAACGGGCGGCATTGATAGCGGCGGTCAGCCCATATCGGGACTCCCCGCCGCTGGAACTGGACGGGATGCGGCTCTGTGATTTTTCTGTGCGGTATGGGTGCCCTTTTTTCCCCCTTCGGATGAACGCGGCGGAAAAAATCCTTTCCGTTTCGTTTGCGGGGGGAGCGTCACCCGCGCAAATTGCTTCCAGCAGCCTTGCTTCGCTGACCGGGAAGAACGCAGATCTGCACTATACGGTGCATCTTGATGATCCAGAGGACCCCGCGGGGCAGATTCGGAACTTTGTACAGGAAAATATCGTGCAGATCTACCATAAGATGTTGTTTTGAGCGAATCCCGGTTTCATTTGAACCGGGATCCTTGCTATTTAAGGGGTATACTGGTATAATATGACTATATATTGAGTGGAATATGTGAGAGGAATTGGAAAATAGATGGATCAGATATATCGGATTTGCTGCCCCTGTCTGTTTGGACTGGAAAGCGTGCTCTCGTTTGAAGTAAAGAAAATCGGCGGGGAAAACGTGGAGGTCACTGACGGGCGGGTATTTTTTGATGGGGATCTTCAGATGGTCGCGAAGGCGAACCTTTGGCTGCGCACGGCGGAACGTGTTGGGATCGTCATGGGGCGATTCAAGGCGGAAACCTTTACAGAGCTTTTTGATCGTACTGCAGAGCTTCCGTGGGAACATTTCATTGGAGAGGACGACCAGTTTCCGGTAAAAGGTTCGTCGCTGAATTCAAAACTTCACAGTGTCCCGGACTGCCAGCGCATTATCAAACGGGCGGTTGTGCGGAGATTTGAATCGGTCTATAAGCGTGCCGTTTTTGCGGAAACCGGCACGGCCTATCAGGTTCAGTTCACCATTCATAAGGATATGGTTACACTGCTGCTTGATACGTCCGGCGCTGGCCTGCACAAGCGCGGTTACCGTGCAAATGCGAATGAAGCGCCAATCAAGGAAACGCTCGCGGCGGGAATTGTGGATTTTGCCCGCGTGCGCGGGGATTCCACGGTATATGACCCGATGTGCGGGTCCGGTACGCTGGTGATCGAGGCGGCTCTTAAGGCGCTGAATATCGCGCCGGGGATTCGGCGGCGTTTCGCGGCTCAGAATTGGGCCTGCTTTGCAAATGGGATTTTCAGCGATCTTCGCAAGGCGGCGGCCGCTGAAGTGCGCAGAGATGCACAATTTTTGGCTTTTGCTTCGGACAATGATTCGCAGTCGGTCAAGCTCACTCAAGAGAACGCGGTCAAAGCGGGTGTGGCATCGCGCATCAAGGTGTACGAGGGAGACGTGGCGGATTTTCAGACGCGGCGTCCGGGACATGGGGGCATTGTTCTGACAAATCCGCCGTATGGCGAACGGCTGCTCGACGCCTCCGAAGCGCAGGAAATCTGCCGGATGCTGGGCACGGCTTTTCCACCGGAGGAGGGGATGAGCTATTACATCATCAGCCCGGACGAGGACTTTGAAGCACAATTCGGTCGACCGGCTGTGCGCCGCCGCAAGCTTTATAATGGCATGATCAAGTGCCAGCTATTTATGTACTTTGAAAAGCCATCAAAGCCACAAGAAAGAGATATCCCCCAAAATTAAATTTTGGAAGCGCTCTATCGGGCTTCATTTTATCCGAAATTCGTGCGTAATTGCTAAATAATCTAAAAATGATTGGCTATTATTGGTCTTGTCAAGCAGATAGAAAGTCTATATAATATCTGATATACCAGATATTAGTTTTCGTTTCGCAAATTAGAAACATCGAAAGGAGATTTTGAATAGGGTGATCAAACAGGAGAAAGAGATCGTTGAAAGCCTGCCCATTCGAGATCAAGTCGCAGATATTATCCGCCAGATGATTATCAATGGAGAACTAAAAGCGGGACAGAAAATCAGTGAGCGGCAAATCAGCAAGATGCTGAATATTAGTACGACTCCGGTAAAAGAGGCATTTCGGGCCTTGCAAACAGAAAAACTGATTGTTTGCGTTCCACGAAAAGGTTCTTTTATTTCCGAACATTCCAGAGAAAATTTAAAAGAGGTCACCTATATCAGGAGTGCTATTGACGGTGTTTCCGCCTATTTTGCCGCTATCTATGCGACTGAAAATCAAAAACGTATGATGCGCGAATTGCTGGAACAGGCCCGTGCTATTATTGAGGAAAGAGGAGACGCCGAAGAGCTTTCCAATATCAATGAACGTTTTCACAGTGTCTTGCGCGAAAGTTCGAACAACACCTATCTTTGTAATATGGCAAACAGCTTTCTGCAAATTGATAGCTCTATGCGAAAGGTTGTCAATGTCACTGACTATGAACAGCTGTTGAATCGGCAATTGCAGCATGAAGAGATCCTCAAAGCGGTTGAGACGGGGGACAGTGCGGAAGCAGAGAGGAGGATGGTCCATCATATCCGGGATACTTCGAAACATCTCTTTTGGGTAGAATAAAATTCTATCCTATTCTTTTCCATCAATTGGTATATCAGATACCAGTTTATAGAATTATGTATTCACTATGCGTCAGTTTTACAACCACCCACCCAAAAACAAAGGAGTGACTTCAATGAAAGTATGGAAATGGTTAGATGAGCATTTAGAAGAGACAATCGTTGCGGGATTTCTGGCTGGCGTTGCGCTTCTAATGGGCATTCAGGTCATATTGCGTTATGTATTCCTGAATGGCCTTTCCTGGAGCGAAGTCATTGCCCGTTATTTTTTGGTGATGATGGGATTTTTGAGTCTTGGATATAGCATACGGCATCGTTCCTCCATCAGGATCGACATGCTGATCAATATTCTTCCCAAACCTTTCCGCAGAGCGTGCGGAGTGGTGGTTTGGTTTATCACATTTTTCGTTTTGCTGATTCTATTTCACACGGCGGTGACGACAACGGTTTTTTATGAAGCGCATGGCCGTATTATTGCCGGTACGAATATTCCGGTCTATATCATTTATATCATCGGGCCGGTCATTGGTCTCGGCCTTGGGCTTTTCCGTCTATTTCAAGTTACGGTTTTAGATTTTATCAGCTGGAGAAAAAACAGGACCGGCGAGGATCGCCCTCTAAATATTCCAACCAATGAGAAAGAAGGCGTTCTCAAATGAATGCAGCAGTATTTTTCATTCTGTTTCTGGTGCTTTTGGCAATTGGTACGCCGATGTCTTTTACTTTTTGTGGTCTGGCGCTGTTGCCGAATCTTCTGAATTCCAATTTCCAATTTGATGCAAATTCCGTATTGTCCGCTACAGTTGGCGGGCTCAACAGCTTTATCCTTTTAGGGATTCCACTCTTTATGCTTGCAGGTGTCCTCATGGCAAAGGGAGGGATCTCAGAAAAGCTTTTTGGATTTTTCGCTTATTTTATCGGAAATAAAACAGCGGGATTTCCTGCTACCGTAATCATTACCTGCCTGTTTTTCGGTGCGATTTCCGGTTCTTCGGCCGCCTCGGTTGCCGCGGTGGGAGCGATGACGATCCCGTTTCTTGTAAAGCTTGGCTATGATAAAGTCTTTTCCACCGCCGTTGTAACAGTGGCCGGCGGCCTAGGCGTGATCATCCCGCCCAGCATTTCCTATATCATTTTTTCTTCCGTTTCAAACACTTCTCCGGCCAGCCTGTTTATCGCAGGAATTCTGCCGGGCTGCCTGATCGCCGCAGGACTCATTTGCTATGCATATTATTACTGCAAGCGTAAAGGCGAAGATAAGCAAACGATACAGATGTATTATCAGGAAATCCGGCAAAAAGGCCTTTGGAAACTCTTCCGGGAAAGTTTTTTCGCCCTTTTGACGCCTGTAATTATCCTGGGAAGTATTTATGGTGGGATTGCATCTCCCACGGAAGCCGCGGCGATCTCGGTGATCTATGCCTTTGCAGTCAGCTTATTTGCCTATAAGTCCATCCGCTTTCAGGACATTCCGGCACTGTTTGTGGAGGGCAGCAAAAGTTTCATCAATCTATTTTTTATATTGGGCGCAGCCACAGCGTTTACCCGTGTGGTGACCCTTTCCGGCTACGCAACCGAAATCAGCAATTTCATCCTCAGCAGTTATACGGGAAAAGTCGGTATCCTGCTGTTGCTGAACCTGATTATGTTGATATTTGGCGCTGTAATGGACAATATCCCGAATATTATGCTGCTCACGCCGGTTCTGCTTCCGGTGGCCACAGGTATTGGCATGGACCCGATCCATTTTGGTATCATAATGACCGCAAATCTGGCGATCGGCATGGTTACCCCTCCGGTTGGCGTAAACCTGTATGTGGGCAGCGGGATGTCCAATATCCCAATCCTGAAGCTGGCCAAAGCTACCATCCCGTTCTTACTGACCTTCGTGATATCTTTGTTGGCAATCACTTTTATCCCAGGAATAAGCCTGTGGCTGGTGGGGTAATGCCGGTTTGTTGAACATAAGCCTGTTGGCTTATATAAAAAGGAGGAATGGTCATGAAAACGCAAAAAACCGTATTGGCATTCTTGTTAACGCTCTGTATGATTTTAACACTTGCGGGATGCGCATCTCCCGCACAACCGGCGGCATCCAACGGTTCCGCGGCGGCTCCGGCGGAATCGGAAACCTATGAGTGGTCTTTTGGAATGGGCGGCACTGAGGAGACACTGAACTACAAAGGCGCGGAAAAATTCAAAGAGCTGATAGAAGCACGCAGCGAGGGGCGTGTGAAGGTGAACCTCTACGCAAACTCTTCTCTGGGTTCCACGGCGGAAATGATGGAAGGGCATATCAATGGGACGATTGCCCTCCTGACCGGTGTAACGAGTATGCTGCCCCCGTATGTTCCCGGATATGCGCTTTTCGATTTGCCCAATGCGTTTCCAGATATTGAAACTATGCGGGCCTTTCTCACCAGCGATTTTTGTGATCTCCTGAATGAAAAATATGCTGAATCGGGCGGTTTTGTTATGTTGGGGTTCTGTGACGCCGGATTCCGTCAGCTTACCGCCAATAAACCGATCCATGCGGTTGCGGATATGAAGGGAATAAAGATCCGCACCCAGGAAAACAAATACCATCTCGCATACTGGAACGCGCTGGGCGCAAACGCGATTGCAATGGACTGGTCCGAGCTTTATACGAATCTTCAGCAGGGCGTTGTGGACGCGGAAGAAAACCCTTATATGAACTTTTATGATACAAAGCTCTACGAAGTCCAGAAATACATTATGGAATCCAACCATGTGGGTCACATCATGACCTTCAGCATGAGCACATCGGTATATAACAGCCTGCCCGCCGATATCCGGAAGATGGTTGACGACTGCATGGCGGAATCGATGGAATACATCGTCGGCCTGTCGGACGCTTCCCTCCAGGACTATAAGAAAGCCTGTATGGATGAAGGAGTAACGATCATCCCAATGGAGCCTGAAGTGCTTGCCCAGATGCAGGAAATGGCTTCTCCCGTGTACGATATGGTGCGCAAAGATATTGGCGATGAAATTGTAGACGAGTTTCTTGCTGCGATTGATAAAGTGAAAAAATAGTTGGTATATTTTTCGGGAGGTGCCGATATTTTTCGCCCTCCCGAAAAATATCGGGAACTGTTATTAAAGGAGAAGACCAATGACTACAGATTTTATTTATGGCATAATTGTGCCTATTCTGACTCCGATTGATGAAGATGAACGCATTAGGGAGGCGAAGCTCCGGGAACAGGTGGATTTTGTCATTGATGGAGGCGTAAATGGCATTCTGGCTTTTGGCAGCAATGGCGAATTTTATATGGTGGAAGAGGATGAGATGTACAGAGGCCTTCAAATCATATTGGATCAAGCGCGGGGCAGGGTTCCCGTCTATATGGGAATTGGGGCAATCAGTACCAAAAAATGTATCCATATTGCTGAAATGGCAAAATGCGCAGGTGCGAATGGAATTTCCGTATTGCAGCCGATGTTTATAAAGCCCACCGAAGAGGAGCTTTTCGAACATTTTTGTGCGATTGCATCAGCGGTTCCCGATATGCCTGTGCTTCTTTACAACAATCCGGGGAGGACAGGTTATACCATAAGCGCGGATCTGGTTGAACGGCTCATCTCGCGCATGGACAATATCTGTGGGATGAAGGATTCCTCTGGAGATATGACTCAGACTTTGGAATTCATCAGAAAAACCCGTTCAAAAAATTTTAAAGTATTTGGTGGGAAGGATACCCTGATTTATGCGGCATTGTCCCATGGCGCTGTGGGAGCAGTCGCCACAACTGCAAATTTTATTCCCAAACAGGTTTGTTCCGTTTATCAGGATTTTTTAGAGGGAAGGCTTCAGGAGGCTTTGGAAACACAGTTTCGTTTGGCGCAGATACGCCTGGCGATGGATCAGGCAAGTTTTCCTGTGGCCACAAAGGACTTGGCGAATCTCGCCGGACGATCGGTCGGAAAACCATATACGCCGAATCTGCCGTCCCAGGGGGAAGCATTGGAGCATTTGAAGCAAGCCATGCAAAGTGCATTCTATTCCATGGAATGATTATGGGCGGGGGTCTCTGCTTGTTTGCGGCCCAATTTCTGATGAAAAGGAGCGTATCTCCGTATGTGCGATTATCCAGCTTTATTTGAACCGATTACCCTCGCGGGAAAAATGATACGGAACCGTATTGTCCTTTCCCCAATGGGAACCCGTGCCAATCTGTTAGACGGCACGCTTTCAGACCGGTGCGCAATCTTTCTGGAAGAGCGGGCAAGAGGCGGCGCCGGTCTCATCATAACAGAACAGACAGCTGTGCGCGAAGGGCAAATGCGAGTCCCCACGATGCAGGCCAACTCGGATCTGCTGATCCCCGCGCTTAGCCAGCTTGCCGCCAGTGTACACGCTTACGACAGCCATATTTTGATGCAGCTTGGACTGCATGGCGGGCGGGCTCCAAGCTCTGTTACAGGAAACCGCTGCATTGCCCCGTCTGCGGTTGCTTCCCCGCTTTACAAGGAAATACCGGAAGCTCTGACGGAGGAAGAAATTTATGCGCTTGTGGACGATTGGCGTTTTTGCGCCATGCGGGCGAAACGCGCGGGATTTGATGGCGTCGAGGTGCATGGCTGCCACGGCTACCTGATCAATCAGTTTCTTTCGCCTGTGACGAATTGCCGCAGGGACGCCTTTGGCGGCAGTTTAATCAACCGTCTTTATTTTGCGAAACTGATCGTATTCGCAGTCCGTGAGGCTTGCGGAGCAGATTTCATCATAGGCTTCAAAATGCCTGGTTTTGAAAATTTTCCGGGTGGGATCGAACCGGAGGACGCCGTAATCATTGCGAAGGAAATGGAATGTTACGGCGTGGACTATCTGCATGTATCTGCAAACTCACTCGTCTTTTCCGCGCCACAGGATTATCCGTATACCCCTTATGCGGACGTTCCCTCCATGTATGATGAAAAGGGCTGTCTTGTTCCATTGGCGGAAATGGTCAAAAAGGCGGTATCGGTTCCTGTTATCGCGGTGGGCGGGATTGTAACGCCCCAGGATGCAGAGCAAGTGATTTCAAACAGGCAAGCGGACATGGTAGCCGTGGGCAGACCATTCCTTGCGGATCCAGAATGGGGCGAGAAGCCGCTTTCGCAGGAGATTGCGCGTCCATGCGTCGGTTGTCTCGAATGTCATAAACATATTCTGGCCGGCACCGATCTGGTGTGTACCGTGAATCCCGGGCTGCTCCGGGAGTTTTACGGCCGTCCTTCCAGCGAAAAATCGAAGCCGAAATCGGTCGTGATTGTGGGCGCGGGCCCCGGTGGTATGGAGGCCGCGATCCAGGCGGCCGACCGGGGATATAAAGTGACGGTCTACGATTCCGGAGAAGGGCTCGGCGGTACGCTTCGGCTGGCTGCAAAACCAGATTTCAAGGAACGCGTCCGGGAACTGCTTGCTTATTATAAACAGGAGATAGAGCAGCGGAACATCCATCTGATCTGGAATACAAAGGTGGACGAAGAAAATGTATCAACACTGTTGCAGTGTGAGCAGGCGGACTCCATAATCCTTGCGACAGGGGGGATCCCGGTGGTTCCGCCTTTCGCGCGCGATGCAAAGATGGAAGTGCTGATTGCGGAAGACCTGATAGAAAAGGGTGTGGAAGGATTCCTTCCAGAGCAGGTCGCAATCATCGGAGCTGGGAAGGTGGGCCTTGAAACCGCCTGGTTGCTAAGCTTGGCGGGGAAAAAGGTGGCCGTTTACGATATGCTGCCCATGGAGAAAGTTTTGGCCGCCGATCATCCGGTTATGAGGGCCGCCTTGCTGCACAGGATGAATGAGCTGGGCGTAAGGATTTATACAGAGGCTCGTCTGAACCGCATCATGGAAAATACCCTGCATTTTAATATTGCCGGGGAAGAGGCGGTACACAAAGCGGAATGTGTGGTGCTGGCCATTGGCTATCGGCCGGATCACACGCTTTACCGAAATCTTTTAAAGGCGGGATGCTGCAAAAAAATCCTTTTGATTGGTGATGCAAAAGCGCCCAGAGGAATGTTTGACGCTATCCACGAAGGATATTTTGCGGGAAGATATCGAATTTAAGGGGGCTCTCCGATGAAAGGCACAAATGAAACGATGAAGCGGATGGATGCGCTCCTCAGACAGGATTGGGAGAAGTATGCTGAAATCCGGCATCATCTTCACGCCCATCCGGAAAAATCGAACCAGGAAAAGGAAACGGCGGCATATCTGACCGGCTGGTTGCGGCGGGCGGGAATTCCCTGCCGGACTGGATTGGGCGGGTACGGGATCATTGCGGATATTGGAACCGAACGGAACCGCCCAACAGTGGCAATTCGTGCGGATATGGACGCACTGGCCCTTTCGGAGGCCAGCGGGCTGCCATTTGCCTCCCAAACGCCGGGCGTCATGCATGCCTGCGGCCATGATGTACATATGTCGGCACTTTTGACGGCGGGGCTGATTCTCCAACAGGTGAAGGAATCGCTTTCCTGTGGTGTTCGGCTGATTTTTCAGCCCGCGGAGGAAAATGGTCCGGTCGGGGGGGCTGTCCCAATGATTTCGGACGGCGCCCTTGACGGAGCGGATATCCGCGCCGTATTTGCCGCACATGCCATGCCCCAAATCCCGGAGGGAGCTTTCGCAGTTGTCAAAGGCCCCGCATTGGCTGCGAATGACAATTTCTATGTTACGGTAACAGGGAAGGGCGGGCATGCGGCAATGCCGCATGCCTGTGTCAACCCACTCTTGGCAGCCTCTCAGCTTGTGCTGCATTTTTGCGCCTTGCCGGCGCAGGAAATATGCGCTCATCATGCCGCTGTGATTTCCGTGGGGAAATATAGCGGCGGAATTCGGCGCAACATCATTCCGGAAAAAGCCGAGCTGGAAGGTACCATGCGCACGTTTGATCCGAAAGACAGGGAAAAGCTTATGCAGCGGATGGATGAAATTTCCTGCGGGATAGCGAGAAGCAGCCAGACAGATATCCGACTGGTCTGGCAGCCGAGTTTTCCGATGGGGGCTAACGAACCGTATGCCGCGCAATATCTGAGAAACGCGATATCCCGTCACCTGGGGAAGGATCTGCTGATGGAAGAATTTCCACCCTTTATGGGATCGGACGATTTCGCTTACTTTTTACGCGAACGGCCGGGTGCCATTTTGTGGGTCGGAACCGGTATCCCGGGCAGGCCGCAGGAACTGCACAGCCCGGAGCTTTCCATATCGGATAATGTTCTAAAAAATCTGTGCCGCGCATTTTTAGCGGTTGCGATTGATTTCCCGGATTTTATAGAAGGAAGGGGCATGGACACGTTATTATGAAAAATTTTGCGGATCGTACAGTTGACGTTGCATTTTCACCTGTCCGAAAAGTACTTGAACAGGCTGAGCAGATGCAGGAAAAAGGGGAACGGGTCATTCATTTGGAGATCGGTGAACCGGATTTTCATACACCTTCGCATATCGTGGAGGCCACTCAAAAAGCGTTAACCAATGGATATACCCATTATTTCCCCAACCGAGGCTATTTGCCACTTCGCCAGGCAATAAAAGAGAGGCTCCTTCAGACGGGCAAAGTTCTATACAACCCTGACTCGGAAATCATTTTGACAGCGGGGGCCGCAGAAGGCATTCTGGATGCAATCTTGGGACTTGTGGATCCCGGGGATGAGGTTATTGGATTCACTCCTGCTTTCATGAACTATAAAAATGCAACCATTCTGGCGGGGGCGAAATTTGTGGAGATTGCACTCAGGCAGGAGAACAACTTCCAGATTGATATCGAAGAATTGAAACGGGCAATTACACCGCGGACACGGATGATCGTCCTGAATAATCCACAGAATCCATGCGGAACGATCCACAAAGCGGAAATCCTTGAAGAGCTTGCAGAGCTGGCGCGCCAAAATGATCTGTTGGTACTGTCCGATGAAATCTATGACAGTATCCTGTATGATGGGGCTAGCTTTTGTTC